>JBJLER010000079.1:0-59444 GCA_045565735.1 Pseudohongiellaceae bacterium | reverse complement strand
ACAAGGATTTTTGAATTATTATTCTCATTGGCATGGATGCTATCACTTGTTTCGGGGTTGGTACAGCCATGGCAGTAAAGATCTGAATATCTTGTCATTTTTAGAAATTTAGTGGCTTTTCCATGGACATTTCCCAATTGGAAACTTATGCTTTCAGCTCAGATTCGTAGTTTTGTGATCAACGCCTGCAAGCCCACTCTATGGAGAGCATATGGCTATGAAATTCTTAATTGGTAGAAAAAGATTATTTCTCCTTGGTTCCCTTTTCGCACTTGGCCTTTCTCCGGTGAATGCTCAAGAGAGAGCCATTACTTACACCGAAGATATTGCCACCATCCTCTTCGATAAGTGCTCAACCTGTCATAATCCCGATGGCATTGGACCGATGTCCCTGTTGAGCTATGAAGAAGTTCGACCCTGGGCACCTTTGATTAGCTATAAGGTAGAACGCCGTGAAATGCCTCCCTGGCATTTAGATCTCACAGCAGGAATCCAGGATTATAAGAATGACGTTTCACTTAGCGATGAGCAGATAGCTAAGGTAGTTAACTGGGTAGCAAATGGTGCGCCACAAGGTGATCCAGCTTTAATGCCCGCGCAGCCAGAATTACCTGATGTTGGCGAATGGCAATTGTCCTCTCTCCTTGGTGAGCCTAACTTCGTGGTTAAATCCCCTCCCTATACAGTTACAGCGAACGCTCAAGATCAGTGGTGGGTGCGCAATACAACTTTTGAAGGCCTGATCGATAAACCTCGTTATGTTCGCGCGACTGAATTAAAAGGCTCCTATCCCCTAGGCGCGAAGGTATTGCATCACGGTCATGCGACATTAATATCGTTCGATGAAAATGGTAACCGTTATTCTGGACCTGTAGGCAGACAGGGTGTAGGCAAAGGCGGAGATATGTTTCCAGATGGGACTGGAATGCTAATCTATCCAAACGGAACAATTAATTGGAACCTGCATTATTTTCCCATCAATGAAGTTGTTCATCACGAACAAGCGGAAGCCGCTGTATGGTTATATCCAGAAGACTACGAGCCTGAGTTTCAAACACGAGGCGAACAATTCTTCGCTGCCGATTCCGGTCCCGGTGGATTGTGGGCCAATGACTTGGTACTTCCCCCGAATTCAATAAAGTCACTGCAAGGAGTCAGAGTTCTTAGCCGCCCTGCTTTAATCACCAGCTTTCGCCCACACATGCATATGCGCGGCAAAGCACAATCGCTTGAAGCAGTTTATCCTGATGGCAGAAGAGAGATGTTGGCGCGTGTCGACAAGTATGATCACTCCTGGCAAATCAATTATGAATTTGCCGATGATGTAGCACCATTATTACCCGCTGGCACCATGCTGATGATCACTTCAACCTGGGACAATACCGCTGATAATCCTCATAACCCAGATCATCGCCAATGGGTAGTATTCGGTCAGAGAGGGGTCGACGAAATGTCTCATCTCTGGCTGGGCATTACTTATTTAAATGAAGATCAATTTGAGCGGCTAAAGGCAGAACGCAGCGCCAACTTGACTGCGGCCAATGGTGACTAGAGATAGGCTGTAGTTCAATGAGTAGAATTGGTGTTACGGTACTGTTCTATTTCCTGGCGGCTTGCGCTTTTAGCACACAAGCGCAAACACCCTCTGTTCTGAGCCCGCTAGGCGAAGCACCCCTGCGACCGCAGGGACAAAGTGTTATTCCTTTATTTGATGGTTGGTATCCCAACGACGATGGCACGTTTACCATGTGCTTTGGTTACTTCAACATGAACACTGAAGAAGTAATCGATGTTCCTATAGGAGAAAAAAATTACATTACTCCGGTGGAATTTGATGGCGTACAACCAACTCACTTCGATGTTGTTCCTAATCCGGATTTAACCAGAGACTTTCGTCGCTACTGGTGTGTTTTTTCAGTTATCGTGCCGGCAGACTATGGCATGCAGGACGTAATTTGGAATATTGAAACCAATGGATTGGCGTTGTCGGTCCCTGGCACGCTTATTCCTTCTTATGTTTTAGACGAAAAGGAAACCTCTGGTCGTGAAACCTCTGCACCATATTTAAGTCTTAACGATAGCCCGCCGAGTTTTCGCGGAAGAAACGGTTTATTTGAAGGACCTCGACAAGCAGGGGTTGGTGAGCCATTAAATATCATCGCTCGACTGCAGCATGCCGAGCCCGGCACCTGGATAAACTGGACTCTGCACCAGGGACTCAATGCAGTGGAATTTGAAACTTCGGAAGCCCGTCTCAATGACGCAGAAGGCGTGATTGAAACCACTGCCACCTTTAACAAACCAGGAACTTACGTATTAAGGATTCAAGCCATTAACGACACAGAGCGTCAGCGTGAGCCGACTTATGGCTTCGAATTCCATTGTTGTTGGACGAATGCGTATCTAACAGTCGAAGTCTCCGAATAGTCCAGTTCACTTGCTTCTTGCCCACCCGAATGCTGTGTTATTCTTGTCGCTCCTCTGACGTGACGGAGAATACTAATGAGAATCAAATTCGTCGCAGTACTTTGTGGCCTCGTGGGCATAATCGTTAGCAGCCATTCATTCGCTCAACTAGAAGGCAGCTACGATAAACGCACCCCTTGGGGCGATCCCGACATTTCCGGCATGTGGTCTTACGCCAGCCTCACTCCTCTGCAGCGTCCTCAACGCCTTGGTGACAAAGAATTTTATACGCCAGAAGAAGCGGCAGGAATATATGCAAATACACAAAGAGAAGTTGTGGATCGACCAGGAGATGTAGGCAGTTATAACTATCATTGGTTCGATCGGGGAGAAGTCTCTGCCGACTTACGCACGTCATTAATTGTCGATCCGCCGAATGGCCGTTTGCCCATAACAGAGGCAGCAATTGCTAAACAGCGTGACCAAGCCGAATACCGTCGCGAACACCCTGCGGATTCCTGGTTAGATAGGACCAATTGGGATCGGTGCATGACCTATCATGGCGTGCCGCCGGTTTCTTCTGGCTATAACAACTCTTATCACATTACTCAGAACGAAAACTTCGTGGCGATTCATGTGGAGATGATCCATGACGTGCGCATTATTCCAATCGATGGCCGGCCACAACTGCATGAAAATATTCGATTGTGGAATGGAGACTCAAGAGGTCACTGGGAAGGCGATACTTTAGTCGTGCGTACCGCAAACTTTAGCGAGAAAACACAACATCGCTTTCCTTCTTCACCCGATACTGTCGCAGTGGAAAGATTTCGTCGCATAAGTGAGGACATGATTGATTACTCCTTCACAATCGAAGACCCAAATGTTTATTCACAACCCTGGACCGCTGTAAGGCCTATGCCTCGATTGCCGGAGTACAAGCAGTATGAATATGCTTGTCATGAAGGAAATTACGCAATGACTTATATACTGCGCGGCGCTAGAGCTGAAGAGGCAAGAGCTGCAGAAGGATCAACCCCAGAAAACTAATCTATGCCACTAAAACTTAAAGAATATCTATTATTGTGTTTAGCTGTTGCCATCGTAACCGCAACTATCGTTTTGTTTGTGCCTGGCTTGTCGGACACTATCGAATCTAGAATGCTAACTTTTCTAACAACTATTACTCGTGCCTAAAAATGAAAAATAAAAACTACTTAATTTTGTGTGCAGTACTGACTGCCTTGACTATTGTCAGCATTCTCTCTATTCCGGGGTTTTCTGACACTATCGAAACCGGTTTGCTGTTTTTTCTTATGACCAACGCCAGCGCCTAAACTATGGTAAATCGAATTGGTTTCCTGGTTGTTGCCCTGTTCCTAATCTCTCCATCTTCTTCGCAGCAACTAGGTGCGCCACCTGCTATATATAAACCAGGCCCAGAGATTATCGCTGAGTTAGATGAGACTACTAGAAATTCAACTTCCGCGGCAGGCGTATCGGTTACTATTTCACCAGGCATAACAGTACGACGACGATTAAGCGGCGTAGCGCAGTATGCAGTACTGCATCCATACAGCGTAGAGATTTACCGCATACTGGAAGGTAGTGGCACTCTAGTAACCGGCGGTTTACTAATTCCACCATTGGCGGAACCAACTGGTAATGATGATTTAATGCGCACACTCCATGGCGTTGAAAGCGGAATAGCGCGCGAGGTGAAAGAAGGAGACATCCTGGTACTACAACCAGGGACTCCTCATTGGTTCAGCAATATCGATGGCGATTCCATAACATACATGGAATCTCGGGTACGTATTACTACGGCGCCAGTTCGTTATCAATAATCGGGTTACCAGACTTCAACTCTGTCTAGGGCTATTTTATCCGAATAAGAGTTTTTAAGATCACTCAGGTAACGCAAACACCCAAAGCGACGCACCAGAAGGTGGATTAACGATTCCGGTTGTGCGCTCCATACCATTTGCAAAGTAACTACCGGCATTGGTTGCTACGGCCACATATTGCTTGCCTTCAACTCGGTAGGTGATTGGATAGGATGTTGGTGAGTTATCCAATCGTTGCTCCCACAAGACATTACCATTATCTTGATCTACAGCTTGGAACAGACGATCAATGGTGCCGCGAAACAATAAACCGCCATCGGTAGTTAAGTGGCCACTGGCTGGTGGCGCAAACTGACGCGTGGTCCACACTACTTCGCGGGTCGTAAGATCAACAGCTTTCACTAATCCCCATTGGCCTTCCGTTTCCGCATCTGGATACTTCTGCCAGCGACTGCCTGTAAGATTATTAATGCAGGTATCTTGCATCGGTATATAGAGCATATTGGTAGAAGGATTGTAGGAAGTCGTTTGCATGTTTCTTGCGCCAAGCGCATCAGGGCAAACTCCGTTTTTTGCCAAGCCCGGTGTCGGTTCACCTGGTCGCAACACAGCTGCAGGAAACATGGTCTTATCACCAGTGCGCGAATCTATTTCACTAAAGACATTTTGCATATCCATATCTATGGAGAATAGATATTCACCAGTTGTTGCGTCCATCGCTTCAAAGATCGCAGCTTTTCCGCCAGTTACCACTGCTCTGCGCATTTCTCCATTAAAAGGCACTTCGATAATTTGTCGCTCAAAGGCCCAATCCAAATCTAGTAAGTCATTGCGAACATGTTGGAAGTGCCAAACTAGTTCACCGGTGTCAGCATCTAGGGCAATCGTCGAATTGGTATAGAGCGCGTCAGAAGTTGTGCCTGGAATATTCCTGGATTCACGCATCGTAACCGTGTCGTAGGTTGGTGCTGGCCCAAAGTAAACCAAATTGGTTTCCGGATCATAACTACCTGGTGTCCAAACTGAGCCTCCAGTTCTTTCCTCCAGTCTCATTCCATTCCAACTATTGCCGTAAGCTTCATCAGCTCGAGCGATTGTGTAGAACCGCCAGACTTCTTCTCCGGTTTGCAAATCGATAGCAACAATAAAGTTCCCCCCGGCAACTTGCATTTGACCCACTAAGCCGAAAATTGCTTTGTCATTGATAATCATGGGCGCAGACTTAAAACGATGATCAAGTTCTCCACCAGTATCAACTGCATGCTCCCAGGCTAGTCTTCCTGTCTTTGCTTCTAAGGCAATGAGCTTGATGTCTGAAGTTCCGACAATTATTTTGTCTTCATAAATACCCACGCCCTTTTTCGATTCGGAGTTGTAGTCTCCTTCGATTTCATGTTGATAAGCCCAGAGCAAGTCCCCAGTAGTCGCATCCAATGCCTGTACCACGTCTTGAGTACTTAGAGTAAACATCACGCCGTCATGCACCAGCGGAGTCATCATGTTAGCTCCAGGCGGAAGCGACCAAGTCCACTCGACTCTCAAGTTATCTACATTGTTTTTGGAGATCTCACTTAATGGGCTATGACCAAGATTCGAGTGTGTGCGCCGCCAGATCAACCAGTCATCTTCTGGGGGGTTTAGCAGCATGTCATTAGTGACCGGAGTCAGATCATCCAGACGGCTTATCGGAAAAACAGGCCCGTTTGTGGCATAGTTTGGTAAGCGTGGTGCAAATCGTTGATCGATTAACTCCTGAGCTGGAATTGTATAATTCGCTAGTACTTCCAAACTTGCAGAAAGAGGAGCGGTTCCTGCTTCGACGCCATTGCGACTGAATAAATAAGCCAAGACTTTTGCTGTTTGTTCTTCCGAAAGCCCTACTTCGTTTGGCGGCATGCGTAATACGTTGCGCGCCAAGTTGTCTGCACTGCCACCACCAAATCTTCTAGTAAACAAATTTCCTATTAGTGCTGGCGCCAATTCAAATCCTTCCAAATTGAAACCGTGACAGCTTGCACAACGTTGCTCGTAGGTTTGCTGTCCCGCGTCCGCTTGCGCTTGTGTATAACTAACCGACTCCTGGCCTGTAACAAGGAATGGAATGCATAAAAGTATTGAAGCAACGATTTTTGTGGTTAAGGGTTTAATTAATTCTTCTTTTTTCATGACCGCCTACTTCAATACTTTATAGAAATAAAAAAGGGATAGAGATTGTAATCAACCCTACCCCTTTGAACTATCTTAACTGCTGGTTTTCGTCTATGCGATAATTTGTGGAATTGGTTTCCCAGAAATATCCGATAAACGATAGTCTCGCCCACTGTAACGATAAGTTAGCTTCTCGTGATCCAATCCTAGCAAATGCAAGATGGTGGCATGCATGTCATGGGCAGAAATTGGTTGCTCGAATGCCTTATAGCCCCATTCATCTGACGCACCGATTTCCTGGCCGCCTTGAATACCCGCACCAATCATTAATGCAGTCTGGGTCCCTGGATTGTGGTCACGTCCTATACCTCGCTGAGAGATTGGCATCCGTCCGAATTCACCGTGCCAGAGAATTAAAGTGTCGTCTAACAATCCTCGAGCTTTCAGATCCTGAATTAAACCTGCAATAGGCTTATCAGACTCTTTTGCATGAAGTGTGTGATTCTCTACTAAATTGGAGTGAGCATCCCAGGTGTCGGTATTCTGTACACCAACGCCTCCCATAAAAAGTTGAACAAAACGCACACCACGCTCAACCAGGCGGCGAGCCATTAAGCACTGCTTACCGAAAGGTTCGGTAATGGCTTCATCGATACCGTAAAGCTTTTTAGTAGCTTCTGATTCGGAACGAATGTCGATCGCTTCCGGGGCACAGCCTTGCATACGGTAGGCGAGTTCATAAGAAGAAATGCGTGCAGCTAGTTCAGTATTGCCTGGATACTTCTCCATATCCATCTGATTCAATTTCGCCAACACTTCAAGACGGGCGCGTTGCTGATCAGACGTTAAGTTTTCAGGCGCCTCTAAATCTACTATTGGATCGCCGGAAGATCGGAACAGTGTGCCTTGATAGGTAGCGGGCATAAAACCTGAGCCCCAATCCGCTGGTCCACCTAAAGGTCCGCCACGGTAATCATTCATTACTACGAATGCTGGCAAGCTGGAACTTTCAGAACCTAGACCATAGGTTACCCAACAGCCGACACTAGGAAAGCCAACTCGAATCTGTCCGGTTTGCATTTCGTAGGTGGATTGAATGTGGTCGTTGGATCGGCCATACAAAGATTTAATAAAAGCGATGTCGTCTACTTGTTTGGCAAGATGTGGAAATATTTCTGAAACCCACATGCCGCTCTCACCGTGCTGTTTGAATTCAAATGGGCTTGGCATTAATGGGCCAGGCATCCCCTGCCGCACCGCAAATTTCTCACCGATTAAATCTTCTAACGGAACACCGGCATATTTGGTTAGCGCTGGTTTGTAATCAAAGGTGTCGACCTGGCTCGGTCCACCACTCATAAACAAGGAAATAACATGTTTAGCCCGAGGGGCGAAATGGGGTTCTTTAGGTTCGAATGCACCTGGGAAAGTAGCTGTACATTGTTCACCGCCTAATACCGCGTCTTGGGCAAAGGCTTTGTCGTCATTGAGCAAAGAGGCAAGCGCCAAACCGGCAATTCCGCCGCCGGACTGCATAAGAAAATCTCGGCGTGACCATATTTTTTTCTTAGGCTTGTCAGTCATGCTTTTCTATCTCCTGTAAAGGAATTCACTTAGGTTAAACACAACATGAGTGAGGTCATCCAATGAGCCCAGTTCTACTAATTGTCGACCAATTTCTGCTTCTTCTTGTGTTGGCGGTCGAGTAAGAGCAGTTCGATAAACCATCTCAACTTGTTGATCAATATCATAAGGAGCTACTTCTTCTACCTGATCAGAAAACAGTTCGGCCTGATTAAGTATAAACGGATTGTTCATTAAGGTGAGCGCCTGGGGAGCAACTGTTGAGGTGTTACGCGCATTAATCGTTTGATTTTGATCTGGCAAATCAAAGGTTTCGAAAAATGGGAATGTGAGAGTGCGTCGACGATAAACATAGATGCTGCGACGCCACACTTCCGGTCCGTCCACTTGATTATCCCAGCGACCAAATAATACCGCTGTGTCTAAAATTTCCTGCGGAATGTATGGAAATATCGGCTGACCACCTACGGATAAATCAATACCACCACTGGTTGCCATCATCACGTCGCGAATTGCTTCCGCTTCTAAGCGCTGCGGTCGATACTTCCACATCAAATGATTTTCTAGATCCACCAGAGAATTCTTTTCATTATCGAATGCCGATTCCATCTTATAAGCTGCGGACGTCATAATTGCTCGATGCAGTTCTTTTGTGCTCCAACCATTTTCCATGAAGTCCACGGCTAACCAGTCCAGTAACTCAGGATGTGTTGGTCTTTCACCTACAACTCCGAAATTATCGAGACTCGAAACAATGCCGCGGCCGAAATGATGGTGCCAAACTCGATTTACCCAAACGCGAGCAGTCAATGGATTATCTTCTGACGTAAGCCACTGCGCTAAGGCCAGGCGACGACCCGATGTTCGACCATTGGCACGAAGAAGCTCAGTTGGCGGGTTGCCATATTTCGCCACCGTTAGGAAATCCGGTTCCATTTCTGGCCCTTCACTAAACGGATCTCCACGAATCAAGAATGGTGAAGGTGGAACTTCATAAGAACCTTCATCATCGTGAAGAAAACTACCAGGCACATCCATTTGGATTCGACATTCAGGACAACCCAAAACATTGTCACCGGCTCGATCCGGCGTATAGCGGTAATCACCATCTGTTACCACTTCGATCATGGGCGGTTCTTCCGGACGATCGGCTTCTACTTCTTCGATTAACCTGCGTAAGGCTTCACGTTGCACCTTCGCCTCTTCCGTCATAGCCGCATCAACTTGATCACGGGGAACACCGAGAGTTAACACTTGGGCTGCCAAAAGCTTCTGACCGTCCGTACGTTCGTCTTCAGGAATGAGTACAGCTTCCAAAATGTCTGCAGGAAACTCGTTGCGAATTCGTTCAATTTTTAGCTCAGTAAGATAGGGCTGTTCGATTTCTCGAATTTGTTCACGGATGGAAGAAACACGATCATCCAGTTCAGCAGTGTTTGCTAAGTATTTTAGCGCTTGCTCATCGGGAAGCATTGGCCAATCGGTTTCAACATAACCGAATATAGAAGCGGTCATGCTGTAATAATCTTTTTGTAGGATTGGATCGAATTTGTGATCGTGACAGCGGGCACACTGAATAGTCATGCCTAACACTCCACGTCCTACAGTCGCGACCACATCGTCCAGATAATCCCAGCGTCGCTCAGGATTGTCTTTCTCACGAAAGTTTACTCGTGGACCTGCCCGCAAGAATCCTGTAGCGATTCTGGATTCATGAGTAGTTTCATCTAACTCATCACCGGCTATTTGTTCGGTGATAAATTGATCATAGGGTTTATCTGAATTGAAGGCGTCTACTATGTAATCGCGATAACGCCAAGCATTGTCGCGATCTACGTCTTGCTCATAACCATCAGAATCGGCATAGCGTGCAACATCAAGCCAGTGCCTTCCCCAGCGCTCACCGTAATGCGGAGATGCTAATAATTTATCGATGACTTTTTCCCAGGCATCGGGGGAACTGTCATTAAGAAATTCTTCAGTTTCTTCAATAGTCGGAGGTAGACCAATCAGATCGAGATAAGCGCGGCGCAGCAGAGTAAGTTTATCTGCTTGAGGCGCTGCAGTTATTCCCTCCTCCTGTCGCTTCTCTTCCAAGAAGGAATCGATTGGATGATCGAAAGAGGTTGCCTCTGGGATTTTGCCTTTTTCCGGTAATTGAAACGCCCAGTAGTTGCGCGCTGAGGCTGGAACGTCGGTTACAAAAGCGGAAAAATCGTTGCCGGCTAGAGTGGTTGCAGGAGCCGCATCCCAAATAGCGCCGCTATTAATCCAAGTACGGAATTTTTCAATGTCCTCGTCAGCTAAAGGAACACCCAAAGGCATTTGCGGCCCTTCCATGCCAGCGAGTTGTCGGAATAGGCGACTGGCTTCTGCGTCCCCGGGTATGATTGCCGGACCACGATTACCACCCGCCAAAGCCGTATCACGAGTAGTTAGATCCAAGCCAGAACTCTGAATTGCTTGGCCGTGGCAATTCCAGCAGGTTCGCTCCATGATGGGGCGTATTTCATGGGAAAAAAATTCGGCGTCAGACTGGGCCTGGGCATTTAAGGAAAGGAAGCCGGCAACCGCCATCATAGCGGACAGCATCACTCGGATTATTATTCGCTTTCCGCAAAGCATGATTCGCATCTTCACCTCGCGTACGTACTGATTTAGTACTAGTTCTTAAAAAATTTTGCTGTAGCAAACCATACCGGCAGAGGCCATTTTTGGCAAGAAAAACGGAGGTTCCAGAAACCCTATCTCTTTGTTTTTTGTGTGAGTTTTTGTAACAGGTGGGCTAAAAAATCTGGCGTTGACGCTGGGCTTTTTTAGCTGGCCAGTGCCATCCGCAGAACCTGTGCCACATGCAGCGCCTGGCGTCCGGTTCCATGCTTAATATGGCCTCGGCAACTCGTGCCATCAGCGACAAGGAGAACATCTTCGTCAGCCTCATTGATCTCGGGAAAGAGACTTAAGGATCCCATTTCCATAGACACATCGTAATGCTCTTTTTCATAGCCAAATGAGCCTGCCATGCCGCAACAGCTGGAATCGATAGTCTTCACTTCCAAGTCAGGAATAAGCCCTAAGATTTTTTGTACTGGGGATAGCGCATCAAATGCTTTTTGGTGACAATGGCCATGGAGTAGCGCCTGACTCTGAGGAAGGGCTTTAAGATTTAGCTCCAGTCGGCCAGCGCCCAATTCATTGGCTAGAAACTCTTCCAGCATAAAACTGTTTTGTGCGAGCTCCTCAGATTCTTTTCCTGGAAAGAGGACCAGATACTCATCTCTCAATGTGAGCAAACAAGATGGTTCGAGGCCGACGATAGGCACGCCTCTCTCTACGAAAGGTTTTAAGGCTTGCATGGTGCGACTGATTTCTACTTTAGCTTCATCTACCAAACCATTGCTTAAAAAAGTTCGACCACAACAAAGTGAGCGCCCACCATCTAAAGGTCTTGGACAATGAACGTGATAGCCCGCAGCTCTTAAAATATCTAGTGCAGCATTGGCATTTTCAGTTTCAAAGCAGCCATTAAATGTATCAACCAATAGGACTACCTCTTCTCCTTTAGCCATAACAGCGTCTTCAGCATAATGTTTGAAATGATCGCTGCGCCATTTAGGCAAAGGTCGATGACTCGAAAGGCCGAATAACCATTCCGAAATCTTCGCAAACCCGGGAATCTGATCTCGTAAATTCAGTAAAAATCCGATTGCTTTTAACTTAGATGCATAGCGAGGAAGGTAGGCAAACAACTTTTCTCTAATACCAATACCATGACGTTGATAGTAGTGATCCAAAAACTCAATTTTCATTCGCGCCATATCGACACCGACAGGACATTCCCTTTTACAGCCTTTACAGCTAACACAAAGGTCCATGGTTTCGTGCATAGCGTCAGAACCAAATGCATCCGGGCCGAGCTGTCCAGTTATCGCAAGCCTTAAGGTATTTGCACGACCTCGTGTTAAATGAGTCTCGTCCTTTGTAACGCGATAGGAAGGACACATGGTGCCGCCCTTTACTTTACGACAGGCTCCATTGTTGTTACACATTTCGATTGCTCGATGCAGCCCATCCCACTCTGACCAATCAAGTCTAGTCTCGAGCTTGATTGGTTCATAGCCCGGAGCAAATCGCATAATGTTACGATCATCCATCTTGTGCGGATTAACAATTTTTCCCGGATTGAAAAGATTGCCCGGATCGAATGCTCGCTTAACTTCTTCGAAGTTCTCTACCATGCGCTTGCCAAACATGGGTTCATGGAATTCCGAACGAGAAATACCATCGCCATGCTCGCCGGAATGAGAGCCTTTATACTCCCGAACCATTTCCAAACACTCTTCAACGATTGCTCGCATCTTGGTAGCGCCAGATTCTTCTTTCATATTTAACACAGGACGCACATGCAAAGTCCCTACTGACGCATGTGCGTAAAACGTACCTGTTGTTCCATTCTTTTCGAATATTTCAGTGAGCCTTCTCGTGTATTCAGCCAGGTCTTTGAGATCTACCGCACAGTCTTCGATGAAAGAAACGGGTTTTCCATCTCCTTTCATGGACATCATGATGTTCAAGCCTTGTTTGCGAACTTCCCAGATTGCTGGTTGAAACTCGTTATCCGTCGCTTCGACCACTGAATCAGGAAAACCCATGTCTGCCATGAGTTCCACCAAGCTCTGCAACTTGGCTAACTGCTCATCTCGAACATCTCCGGCAAATTCAACCAGTAGCAATGCTTCTGGCTCACCTTGTACGAAACGATTAACTGTAGAAGCGAACATAGGAATCGCCCGAGCCAAATCGATCATGGTGCGATCTACCAGTTCAACTGCAGTAGGATCTAACCTGACGATGTGCTGAGTGCTATCCATCGCTTCGTAGAATGTTGGGAAATGACAAACACCCAATACTTTCTGTGGAGGTATCGGTTGTAACTGCAGATGAATTTTTTGAAAAAAGCCTAGCGTTCCTTCTGACCCAACTAACAATCGGCCCAAGTTGGGTCCGTCTTTTATAAGCTCATCAATGTTATAACCACCCACTCGGCGTAATAATTTGGGAAAGCTTGCAACAATTTCTTCTGCTTCTCTTTCCCCTAAAGATAGTAATTTTTGTAACAATTCGTCGGACACATTACCGTTAGTTGCATCACCATTTAATTTTTTGAAATGAGCTTTACTACCATTCGCTAACAGAGCTTCAACAGAGAGAACATTGTGAACCATATTTCCATAACGAATCGATCTGGCACCACAACTATTGTTTCCAGTCATGCCTCCTAGCGTTGCTCTGTTGGCTGTTGAAACATCAACTGGATAAAATAAGCCATGGGGCTTTAGATATCGATTGAGATGATCGAGTACTAGGCCAGGTTGCACACAAGCAGTTTGATTCTCTCTATCGAAATCGATTATTTGATTAAGGTGGCGGGTGGTATCGATAAGCAAGGCTTCACCGATAGCCTGACCATTTTGCGAAGTGCCACTTCCTCTGGGCAAAACCGGTATGCCTTCTTCTTTTGCAATCTTTACTGCTGCTTCTACGTCATCATCACTCTTGGGTAGGACGACACCAATTGGCATTAATTGATAAATAGATGCATCAGTGCTATAGCGACCTCTATTGAAGTTATCGAAGAGCACTTCACCCTGGAGTTCCTGGCGAAGTCTGCGAGCTAATGTGCTGCTATTATTTATGTCGCTCATTGCTAGTTGAAAGTCATTCAGGGAAGAGATTTATAACATATAAAGGTCATAGCCGCGCATTGAATTAGGGACACAGCTCAATTACTCTAATCTGCCCGTCTACAAAAAATAAGAATCTCAGGAGGTCCCCGTGGCATCGATACATTCCCGGGCTCGTATAGCCCTTCTCCCCATACTCTTGCCAGCAATTTTGGTCGCTCAAGAATTCGATCATGGTTACATCGATCCAGCACCAATCTTGGCAGCTGCCTCGGCTGCTATAGGAGAGGAAAGTCTTTCTTGTATCTCAATCTCGGGCAGTGCGTATTCGGGAATGGTGGGCCAGCAATACGTCAATGCCTATGAAGTTGACTGGCCACGTGGCGAGCCTCTGCGAAATTACACCCGGATAATCGACTTCGAAAATGTGCGTATGATGGAAACCTTCGATCGCGATCCTGGTAACAATCCTGCCTCCTGGAAGTATGGTCTCGGTTGGTATGGTGGAACACCTAGCCAGCGGGAAGAACGACAGGTTTTTAGTCTGAATGGTCAATATGCCTGGCATCAGGATGGCACTAATGGCGAACCAATTGCCGCTCGCCCCTTAGATGCAGAACGCTGGCAGTTGGACATGTGGTTAACTCCGCATGGATTCTTAAAGGCTGCTCGTCTGCCGGGCGCTAATCCTGTTGCAACGTGGCGCTGGGAACTCGGTGAAATGGGACGTGATGGTGCCACGGTAAATCCGGAAAAAGTTACCATCGTATCCATAACTGTTATGAATAAGTATCGAGTCGATGCCACGATTAATTCTGAAAACTTATTACAACGCATTCACACATGGGTGCCAGATTCAGTGATTGGCGATACCAATTACGAACATGAATTCTCCAATGCGGATTACATCAATATCGGTGATGGCATTCGCTTCCCAACTAACTGGCACCATCACACTGGTTGGGATGATAACTACCAGGCGCAAAGTATAAATGCGGGGCATAATGCCTTTGGTGGCAGACAGGCAGATATTGTTGCCAATGAATGTCCCGGCGAAGTTGTAGTACCGGCAAATGTACGTAATGCAGATTTTTTTGAAAACGTCGTAGTTGAAACTCTAGCAGACGGAGTGTTCCTCTATGGTGGTGGTTCTCACAACAGTGTTGTTGTCGAATTCGAGGACTACATTGCTGTGGTTGAAGCTCCTCTTTATGAATCGAGAAACCTGGCAGTCATCGATGAAATCGTCGAACGCATTCCTGACAAACCAATACGATTTGTAATTAATACTCATCAGCACCATGACCACGTTGGAGGTTTGCGCACCTATATGCATATCGGTGCGACAATCATTACTCATTGGAAAAACTATGATTTTTATACTAACGATGTCTTAACCTATTCCCAACGTACACTGGACCCAGACATGGTGAGCTTATGGCCGCCAACCGAACTCGCCGAGGGTTATCAATATGAAACAGTACGGGAAAATTATGTATTAACCGATGGCGATCGGATAATGCAGATGTCTTATGTTCATCCCTCCCCTCATGTCGAAGGCATGTTAGTTGCCTACCTTCCTGAAGAAAAAATATTGATCGAAGCAGATCTCTTTGACGCTATTACCAATGATTTGCCTGAAGAGGCCAGTCGTGAAAACCGCACACTCTACAATCACGTGCAACGCTTAGGATTAGACGTGGAAACAATTGTTCCCATTCATGGGCAACCAACTCCCTGGGAAGATTTCGAGGAATTAATCAACTAAGAAGTTGAAAACTGACTACTATTTCAATCGATGCCAGGTGAGTGTCGCGGTAGTGCGTCCGTTGTTGTCACGCAAAGACAACTTAAGGATATCCTCACCTTCAAACTCGAAGTAGCGAATATTTTCACCATCTACCCATTGGGGGACCATGGGCGACCCTTGGACATGGTGAATAACAACACCGCGATCAAGATCCCAACTTACCGGACCCCAATAGGCGAAGCCTTGCATTAAACGTTCACTGGATTCTCTCTGACGTTCCGGCAAATCTTTCGGCATGCCTAGACCAGCCATATTGCCAAAGCGATCGTAACTTAGGCGGCCGATATAGCCCATTCCCCTTGCGTCACCGTTTGCAGGAAACGTGTAATAACTGGCTAATTCCCAGTCACCAATGAATCGTTGTTTTACAGTTTCAAGATCGTCAGCAGCAAATGCTGAAGAACTAATAAATACAAGAAACAGGTAAAGCGCTGTCGTTTTCATTTTTTACCTCACTGATTTATTTAGTAACCCACCGCCGCTCCATCGCCGCGGCGAGAATCCGCAGAGCCTTCAAACAACCCTTCTTCGCGATTAAAGTACACTCCCATCGCAGCTCCCTGTGAACCTCTTTCACTAGTGTTGTGCCCCTTATCTTCGTAAAGTCGAAGTGTGTCTGGAGAAAATCCGCTGGACTCGATGCTAGTGAAATCTGGCAACCATTGGTGATGTATGCGTGGCGCTTCAATCGATTCTGCAATATTAAAGCCATGATCGACAATATTCAGAATAGTTTGCATCACAGTATTGATAATGGTCTTTCCACCGGGGCTTCCCGTTGCGAAAAGGGGTCTGCCGTTTAGTGCCACAATAGTTGGGGTCATAGAAGAAAGAGGACGCTTTTCCGCTGCGACAAGATTGGGAGTAGTTCCAATGTTGCCTCTTATATCTGTGAGACCTGGCACTGCATTAAAGTCACCGAGCTCATTATTAAGCAGATATCCACCGCCTTCTGCCACAATGGCTGAGCCATAACCAAATTCTAACGTGTAAGTAAGACTCACCATGTTGCCGTCTTTATCAACAACTGAGAAGTGTGTAGTTTCCTCACTCTCATAGACTTGAGCAAATTCAGATGGAGAGCTCTCTGACTTTTCATCCATGTCTATCGAAGCACGTAATCCAGTGGCGTAGTCCTTATCCATGAGTCGATCAAGCGGCATCGATTCGTTAAAGTCTGGATCACCCAAATGTTCTGCACGATCTGCATAAGCTCTGCGCATAGCCTCAGTTAGCACATGTAAATAGTCAGCCGAATTGTGACCGAGAGATGCTAAGTCGTATCCTTCCAGAATATTGAGCATTTGCACCAACGCTGTTCCACCAGAAGACGGGGGCGGCATGCTTACAATTTCGTAGCCACGGTAAGTACCGCGGATAGGTTCCCGCTCAACCGCTTCATAGATCTCCAGGTCTTCTTCGGTAATCATTCCGCCGTTTGCTGCCATAAAATCAGCAAGCTTTTTGGCGTTTTCACCTTTGTAAAAACCATCCCTACCATTGTTCCGAATTAGCTCCAATGTATGAGCAAGATCTGGTTGTAACCAGGTATCTCCAAGTTCATAAAGAGAACCATCAGCGCGGAAAAATTTCTCTGCCGAGGAAGGATACTGACGGAATCGATTCGCACTTCGAGCAAAGCCAGTCTGCAATGAATAGTTAATAGGAATTCCATCTCGCGCCAACGCAACTGCCGGAGCAACGAGATCTTCCCAAGGTAGTGAGCCCAATTCCTGATGAGCTTTGTAGAGACCTGCCACCGTGCCCGGAACACCTATTGCCAACATGCCAATGTGATTTGAATTGTTTATTACTCGACCATCTAAGCCGAGATACATTCTTTCTGATGCTGCCAGTGGTGCTTTCTCGCGGAAGTCGAACGTCGTGGCATGTCCATCGTCGCCATGATAAACCAGAAAACCACCACCGCCGATGTTGCCAGCACTTGGCCATGTAACTGCCAATGCAAAAGCAGTAGCCACTGCAGCATCAACCGCATTACCACCTTGCTTTAATGTTTCAACTCCAACCTCAGAAGCTAATCTGGAAGCACTGGAAACCATTCCGTTCTTGGCACGCACTGGAGTACGTCCGCCTTCGGAAAAGGAAACAGAAATCAATATGAAACTTAGGATTAAAACCAGGGCCTTACTAGATTGATACAAAGACCGACTGACAAAACCGTAACTACTCATCATATTTCTCACTACTGAATATAGGGTTATAGTTATTTAGTGCATGGTATTCCAGCAAAGACACCGGTAGCAACTTCGGAAAGCTACTATTTTAGCGCCATTCAGCTTACTTTTGGCGGGATCGGGCGAAATATTTTCTGATTAGGGGATTTCAGCAGAATAAGTGAGGCCTTCTTTCTATGCTTGTTGAATGCTGTTTTTAGCAATGCTGAAGTGCTAAATTCTTGTCTCTGCGAGGCCAAACTCGTTTTTATTCAACATCATCGAATTAGACAAAACCAGGTTCACCTACTATGAAACATTTAGTAGATCTAAAACAAATTTCAATTTTGCTGCTACTTAGTTTATTTATTGCATGCAGTGGAGATAGCAACGAAACTGCGAATACTACTCAATCGACCCCGGCTCCTGCAGCTGAAACGGAAGAAGAATTAGTAGCACGAGCGAGGGGTATACACGATCGGGTCATCACCCTAGATACTCACGCTGATATCAACACTTCAAATTTCACCGCGACTAATAACTACACCCAGGATTTAGATACCCAGGTGAATCTTCCAAAAATGGAAACTGGTGGTCTCGATGTCGCTTGGTTTATTGTCTATACCGGCCAGGGGCCATTGGATGAAGAAGGCTATGCGGCCGCCTATGCAAATGCTATCGACAAATTTGATGCTATTCATCGATTAGCAGAAGAGATAGCGCCAGATAAGATTGAACTCGCCTACACCTCCGCAGATGTGAGACGCATAGCTGCATCAGGTAAGAAAGTGGCAATGATTGGGATCGAAAATGCCTACCCCGTCGGTACAGATATGTCACGCATCGAAGAGTTTTATGATCGTGGTGGTCGTTATATGTCTTTAGCCCATAATGGTCATAGCCAATTTTCAGACTCCCAAACAGGCGAAGCTACAAATGACTACTTGCACGGTGGATTAAGTCAGATGGGAAGACAAGCAATCGCTGAAATGAATCGCCTAGGCATCATGATTGATGTGTCTCATCCTTCCAAAGATTCCATCATGCAAAGTATTGAACTAAGCAGAGCACCGGTTATTGCTTCCCATTCATCTGCTCGTGCTCTCACCGATCATACGCGCAATCTGGATGATGAAATGCTTTATGAAATTCGAGATAACAATGGCGTTGCACAAGCCACTGCATTTCACACTTATGTAAACGAAGCTCGAAGAAGTTTTCTTGCTGACGGAAATGATAATGCCTTAGCCCCAGTGGCAACAGTTTCAGACTTCATTGACCACGTGGATTACATGGTCGAGCTAATCGGGCTAGATCATGTTGGAATCAGTTCCGACTTTGACGGGGGCGGCGGAATCGAAGGATGGAATGATGCCTCGGAAACATTTAACGTTACCTTAGAGCTCGTTAGGCGTGGGTACACTGAAGAACAAATCGCACGATTATGGAGTGGTAACTTATTGCGAGTTCTCGACGAAGTACAAAGAATCGCTGCCGAAATATAAACTGAAACTTAATCTCCTCAGGGGGCGCTATGAAAAAAATAATAAGCCTGATTTTAACTAGTTTTCTATTTTTAATTGCCAATGCAGATGATCATGATGATGGTTCATTCGTAATTCCTAAAGCTGAAGTTAATGAAACCTTACTGCAGGGGTTAACGAATCTCGCCGAAGGAAGAACTGTGAGCGACATCGTCGTAAGGCATGTCGATGTGGGCGAAGAATATCTGGGTGTTTCCGTTGTTCAACGCAGCAAGGTTGAACCAAGAGAGAATGAAACTGGAATTGCGCACGTCGATCTCGATGAAATTTATTACATCGTCGCCGGCGAAGGCACTATGGTTACCGGTGGTGAATTTATTGATCCCGCTGAAACAAACAGTAATCTGCTTGGCTCAATGTTAAGAGGCGAAATCAAAGACGGAGTTTTACAGAGAGTAGAAGTAGGAGATATTGCCATAATTCCAAAAGGCATGCCCCATGGTTGGCATGAAATAACTAGCGACACAATCAGCTACATTATCTTCCGCGGCGATCCGAATGAGGTAATGCAAATTAAAAACTCTGCAGACTAAATAATAGATCTAAATAGCGAGAAACGTGGTCTCCTCTTTTTTGCTACTTATCGGACCGGCCTCGCGTGAGCCGATCCTCGGAATATAGCATTCATCAAAATCACGTTTAAGCCATCAAGATAAGCTCGCACCGTTGGATCTTGGGTAAAGGCGATGACTTCCCCTGCTCCCCGTGACTCTTGTATAACAAATGGTTTGTAGGCGAGCTGCCGACGATTCTCTTCCCAGATATAGCCACTTGCCAACAGGTCATCTGGCCCCCGGAAACGCGCAACATTAACTCCATCGTTGATACGAATCGGCGAATAAATATCTGTGCCGCGAATCAGAACATTCAACACTGAAGCAACACCGGCACTCAACCAATGTTCCGGATGAACATCGGCACGAACTAGGACACCGGCTACATTATCTGGATCATCCTCTAGTGCCACAATGGAATCTTCCCACTCTTCCAACTCGGTTAGATAGCGTCCTTCTACAGTGGTTTCTTCATCTTCCTCTTCCGGCTCATCCACCTCTACTACGGCCCGTTCTCTCCGCACTGATAGTAAGTCCACCTCAGGATCGGCAACGAAGCGTGTTGCGTTGCCCAATGCGATTAGAACACCACCTTGAGAAACCCAATTACGAATGTTCTCTATGCCAGCGTTGCCGAGGGCAGATTCGTAGCTTCCCTGAGAAAGTGGCAAAATTAAAACCTGGTAACGGTTTAAATTAGCATTACGTAGTCGATCAACACGAATTGGAGTTATAGGAAAATCAAACTGTCTTTCGATGACGAATCTAGTGTTGCCTGCACTGTATGAAGCAGTCGGCTCATCCCACGCTATCGCCACTCTGGGCATATTAAATCGAATCACATTGGCACTGCCAAAACTCGGACCGTCAGTAACCCAACTGTCGTTAACAGCTACTACATTTGCACCGGTAGTACTGGCGAGTTCTGTAACAATCTCAAACAAATCGGCAGGATTATCTGCCACGTCGAGAATTAATGTGCCAGCAGGATATTCATTACCAGCATTTGTAAACGCCATGTCATTGCTTTTAACGTTTAGTCCGTGTCGAAGTGCATGGCTTAAGAATCGAACTGCCGTTGCTTCACCCCATGGCACAATATAGGCAACGCTGGCACGTCCGTTCGAAACCACTCCCGGGTGAACCAGGTCTGTACCAACTAATTCAAAATTACCTGAAGGAGATCTATTACAAGTATTTGCTTCGATATTAAACATTAGCGGCAAAGACCACGCAGTAACATCGTAAATCTCGTCCGGTAGGTTCTCAGAACGACGTCGTTCTTGCTCTTCCAGAAAGCTTTCTTCCAGAGGCACATTCACATCTAGAAGAGTGCGGATAAATCTTTTTGCCGGTTGATCGGTGCGGATAACATAGGAGCCTGCCTCGTAATCCTCACCACAAGCATCGAATGCTTCCAATGCTCGGCTCACCTGCACATCCTGACGACTTAACAATCCTGCCAGTTTATTCGCTGCTGCCTGGTCATTTTGTGTGGGAATGATGTAGGCGCGGATATCTTCTTCCTGGCCTTCTTCGATTGCACTCATCCGATAGCTATAAAAATCAGTCAGGAATTTTTCCCGGTTTACCTGAACGGTTTCTGCAGTTCCTAAAGAAGTCACAAAATGATTTCTTACGGTGTAGGCGTAGGTGAGAATATTGCCATCGTATTGTCGAAAAGCCAGCCCACGGGTTGAAGCCTGCTCATAAGTCATAGCAATGCTGCCAAAGTATGATGGCCAGCTTGCGCCGTAACCGGGATAGAAAGCGTCGTAAACTTCTCGCGTGAAATAGTCGATGCCAAATTCATCGAACCAACGTGCATTAGTTCTACCGAATAGTTGTAGGCTTACTCTTTGATCTTCTGCTAGGTGAGGATTATAGGGAATTGCTTCTGGTGCGAAGAAATAAGTGCCGTCTGAACCCATTTCATGAGCATCGACATAAGCAACTGGATAAAACTCCAACATTGCAGCAGCTCTGCCAATCGTTTCCGGTTGAGTTTGAATAAACCAGTCACGATTCATATCGAATAAATAATGATTCGTGCGGCCGCCTGGCCAGGGCTCGTCGTGCTCCGCGGAAAGACGATCGGAATCGGGTACTAATCCTTCTGCCGTCGTAAATTGATGAATGAATCGATCTCTTCCGTCCGGATTTTGCATTGGATCAATAACTACCACTGTATCGCGCATGATTTCGGCAACTCTGCTATCTCCCCGAGATGCTAGCAAATGATAGGCAGTGAGCATTGCCGCATCGGTAGAGGAAATTTCGTTGCCATGTACGCCATAAGATAGCCAGGTAATTGCAGGCTGATCTGCAATGATTACTGCTGCCTCATCTTCATCAGTTGCAGTGGGATCTGCTAAGCGCTGCATTCCTTCCTTAATAGCCTCCAGATTGCGAATATTTTCAGGAGCAGAAACAACGGCATAGATCAGTTCACGATTCTGCCAGCTACGAGCATATTCAGTTATAGCCATCCGATCTGGAGCAGCCTCTGCTAAGGTTTCAAAATATCTAATGGCATCGCGATGCCAAGTAATGCGTTCTCCTGGCTTATATCCAAGCACTTCCTCAATGCTAGGAATCGAAGGATCGTAATTTGGATTCGGCCAAAAATCGAAATCATCTTGCCCTAGGCTCAAGTTGGACAACACTACAGTGGCGGTATAAATAGGAATAATGAACAATCGTTTCATGGGTCGTCTCGACTGGTTGTAAATTCAAATTGTTTTCGCAGTACAGGTTCCTTTTCCTGCACCACCGAGAGGGGTAAGACTAGCTATTTTTAATGCTGAGCTCTACTCCAATCATTACGAAAATTACTTGGACTATCTCCAAGTTCCTCCAGCTATTACTTGCGTCATTTTCCTTTGATAAGGTCTAATCAGCTTTTCAATTTGCGCCAGGCTATCCATGGAAGAGAATTCGTTGAAAACTATCCCACTAGATTTCACTCTATTGGAAGAATCAGAGATGTTTGAGCGCGCCAAAGCACTTAATGGGTTGCTACAAAAGAGACGAACCGTGCGGGATTACTCTAACAAGCCCGTACCTCGTAAGATAATTGAACAATGCTTGCTAGCTGCGAATTCCGCACCCAGTGGTGCGAATCGACAACCCTGGCATTTTGCAGTAGTGAATGATGCCGAAAAGAAAAAAGAAATTCGAGAAGGTGCGGAAGACGAAGAGCGGGGATTCTATACTTCTCGAGCGCCGCAAGCCTGGCTCGATGCTCTAGCTCCATTAGGCACTGATGCTAATAAACCATTCCTTGAAACAGCACCCTATCTCATTATTATCTTCGGGCAGAAGTATGACATCGACGAGAATGGACAAAAGCTAAAAAACTATTACGTGGCGGAATCGGTTGGTATTGCTACAGGTTTACTAATCGCTGCATTACACAATGCAGGGTTAGCAACCCTGACCCACACGCCAGCTCCGATGAAATTTTTAAACAAAATTCTGGATCGCCCTGATACCGAAAGACCAATTATGATCTTGGTAGTGGGCTATCCGGAAGAAAACGCTCGAGTACCGGATATTTCTCGCAAAACGATGGACCAGTTCACCAGCTTTCATGACGACTAACACCGCACTGTGATTTGAATTATCTGGGCCTTGCAAATCCTTTCGAGAAAAACAAACTGTTCATAAAGAGCTTATTAGTACCAAAAAAGTAAGCTCGAAAGTTTGGATTGTCAGTAAACAGAATCACACTACCCTGCCCATGACGCTCAGCGATCACTGAAGCTTTACCTGCGAGGTTTGCCTGATTTTCATCAGAGGCAAAACCTGAAAGTAAGGCGTTTTGCGGTATTTCTATGACTGTGGCCCAAGGGTTTTCAGGCCGATCGAACGCAATCAGGGTGTTACGCAGACTGGCAATAGATCTATTGGCAATACCAAATCCGATCGGATGAGTAATATCAAGATCGCCCTCAAGTATTGAGCCACCAATAATATCTTGCGCTTCGATGTCATCCTTGTCGCCATAATCGAAACGCTGAGGTTCGACATCACTGGATGGCTCTTCATTAGTGTCTTCATCTCGATAAAGAATATTGTCATGCGCCCAGCTCGCACCCTGGCGAATTCCGACTAATGTGCCTCCTTCTAGAATCCAAGAATTTATCTGAGATCTTCGATCGTTGAGGTCTCCATGTCCGCCCCCAACTAGAACGAGATGAGTATAATCATCTAGATTAATGGACCCAAGATTACGTTTGTCATACATAAACAATGGCATATCCATTCGCGCATCAAGTTGATGCCATACTTCACCGGCATCGTATGCTGAAATACCTTCTCCAACTAGTAAGAGTACTTTGGGCTTGGTCATTGCCTCAAAGTTTCTACTGCCTAGATCCATCCCTGCTTGGGGCGTGCGACCCGTATCGATGGAATGAATCTCGATTCCATCTTCAGCCGCAATGGTTGAAACTAATTCATAAACTTCATCATCGTTGAGATCGCCACCTTGCCAACCAAGGGGCACAAGTATTGCGCCATGACCTAATTCGACTCTGCCTCGGGTTGTATCGAGAGCAATGGATTGCATTGCGTACTTTGGCAGAACGCCAGCATCTAACAAGCGATAGACAGCACGGGGCGCGTAATAGTTCGACCAGGAAAAAAGGTAGGCAAATTCTGCACGGTCAGGTGGCGACGCAACTGGAAATTCAGCTTTAACTAAATCACCTACAGTCGAGCCACGTATTTCCCTGCTTTCTAAAGGCGCATAATCAAAGTCAAAAGCTAAAGGGAGTGTCCAGGCAGACACATCGTAGAAAGTATTGTCTTCAAAAGTGGTTATTTGTTCGAACAGTGCTTTCACCATACGATATTGAGCTTGGGTGGTGAGCACTACATAAGAATCGTTATTGTTGTATTCGAAATCATCAACGGTAATGGATTCATTCAATCTATTAACTTGAATCTGATGACGATTCAGAATATCGATTGCATGAAACGCTCGAGCGGTATCGCCTGGGACTGAGAATACGTAGCCTTTGACGTCATCTTCATTAGCCAGCTCAAGACTTTCTCTGGAAAAGTCACGCTGGTATTGTAGGAGCTCTTCACGCATTTCCAAGCCAGCGCGAATCATTTCCAATGAAGTCCGATATTGAGTTCGAATATTGTCGCGGAAAGAAAGAATCCCATGATCGGTTTCGAGCAAACCTTCCGAACTCGCTTGTTCAAAAAGCATTCCCATGGAGGCGTGCATATGAGGATAAGTTGATCCTTTCCCAATATAATAGTTATCGAAACCCTCTTCATGAAAATAGAGACGCTGCTCACTATCTAAAAATGAGCGCGGTCTATCGGAAACTCGATCTAACAATTCCATTGATTGATCTGGTATATAAGGAAAAGTACGGTCAGGGTCTCCAGGATGAAAGTAATAAGTACTGTCCGGACCCATTTCGTGATAGTCCGTTGTGATGTTTGGGCGCCATTCGTGAAATTGTGCTACCCAGCCTCTTGGTTCTGGATGTTGCATCATTAACCACTGTCGATTGAGATCGAACCAATAGTGATTAGTTCTGCCTCCCGGCCAAAATGTATTGTGGAGACGGTGGGCAGGATCAGTTACCGGTACATAGGCACCATGCATATGATTCCAGGCAGACATGCGACTGTTGCCATCAGGATTAAAAACGGCAATCAAAATAATTACGCTATTGCTTAAGGTTTCTTCCATCGCTGAACCTTGCGCCGCTGCAAGGTGATAAGCGACAGCCATTGAAGAATCGGTTGAACTAACTTCCGCACCATGGACTCCATAGTTCAACCAGGTAACTACAGGCATATCCGCAGTAACTTCTTGATCGCTTGCAGGATCGTTTAGTGCAAGATGGGCTGCCTTTATTTCATCGATGCGACTGTGATTTTCTGGCGTTGTAATAGTAAGCGCCAAGATAGGCCTGCCCTCATGAGTGTGAGCAATGGTTTCGCCAGTAATACGATCCGAGATCTCTGCGATGGTACGCATGTATTGCACTAATAAATCATTACGGGCAATACGGTGGCCTAAAGGATGACCAATTATCGACTCTGGTCGCGGAATTTCAGAGTCGTAAGTTATTCCTTCGACATAGAATGGTGTATCGCGAGATTCCTGGGCGACCCCGGTGGAATACGCCAAGACTATAAGCAAACCGGCAAAAAGAAACCGAGGAAAAGAAAGCGATTTCATGATACCCCTCTGGAAAACGATCTAAAAATTTGAAGATGCAGTGTAAAGCAGGCAATGTCTAGTTACTTCATTTTTCTAATTTTAGAATTGACGGCAATAAAAAACCCGATCACTTTCATGACCGGGCTCTTTAATACAGGAAAGCTAGTTTATTGTGGCGGATTACCGATCGGAGTGCCTTCTCTACGCCACTCGCCATACATATACTCTTCCGCGAATTCTACGCACTTGAATTCAAGCAATTGCATATTATCGCGTACATGGCGATAAAGCGGAAAGCTAATCGTCCATGGTTGAGTGAAAGTATTGGGATCAGTAATCGTTGCCGAATAGTTCACATGGTTAGGTCCACCTGGAGTCCACCTTTCTTCCACTACCATTTCGAAGCTGTGGTGATTACCAACTCGATCGAACCAGGTATCTGGCATCTGACCACTTACACGAATAACCAATGTGTCACCTTCCCAATGGGCATTGGAATGACCCATCCATGCATCTACTTGTGAGACAATTTCAGGCTGATCAACATATGCGATGCGATTTGATTCGCCGAACTCATAAGCAATGAGGATAACGTCGCTGGATTGCACGATCTGGAAAGGGAAAGGCAGATAATTTGCACGAGGAATACCCGGCATAAAACATTTTGCCAATGGATCTTTAGTAATGGCATCAACACGATTCTGATCAGCCACTCTACGTGCCTGTTCGTTATACGGAATGCGTCCACCCTCAACGATACCAAGGTCTGCTGGCTTTGCAGAAAGCGCGCCCATTTCCCCTGGATAAGGACCATAGGCAGCCGCATGAGGCTCGATGTCATAATGTGCATTAGTCATTGCTTGCCAGATACCACTAAAGTCTGGCTTGCCATCTGGAGTGCGCGGGAATTCATCAAGAACTTGTGCATTGACGGAACTTGTGAGCAAGACCACACAAATAATTGTTAGTAGTTTTTGTACTGTAGTTTTCATTGATAAACCTTAATTCAATCTTCTTAATTGTCTTTTGATCATAAATAGAAGCGGCCCTTGCGAACCGCTCCGGATTAATCTCTTTCGCCTATCTCTACACCTTCGGCAATCATCTCGTCTTCTACTCGAGCACCCCGTAGAGTGTTGATCATGCCGTAGTTACCTTCATGACAAGCATATTCATACATCTGTCCTGCCATCTTAATCATGGGAACAACAGCAGTAATCCTGTCGCTAAAAGTTGACGGATCGTCGATAGTGAATTCGTAGTCAACTTGGTCATAAGCAACCCGAGTAAATCTTTCGGTCAGAGAAGCGTTATAGTTATTCCCTGCCGCTCCAAAAGTTTGACGATAACCATTGAAATTTTTGGTTTCTACAACAAGCGCGTCACCATCCCAATAACCACGAGAGTCACCAGACCATAACCGAATATCATCACTAAGAGCAGATTTATCAACTAGAGGAACAATTCGCGCGTCATGAATCATTTCGGTGAATATTACCGCAGTCTCTTTATTTTGAATTATCTGCACATTGTTGTTATACAAACTTGGCGTAAAAGGAGGGCCAGAGTTAAATCCAACAATGCAACGCTCTGATAAACCGCGATCTTCTGGCCCATCCTTATCAATTCCACCAACTACGTAGCGTACTGGTCTATCGCCGGGTACATCAGGGCCTAGGCCACCAAATTGCATGTTGGCGCCTTCAACGTAGCTTGGCTGTCTACCATCTTCCGGATAAACAATATGTGAGGTGCGAACTACATCTCCTAAGCCAGCCGTTTCAAACCAGAAATCGTTGTAGCCTCCAGGGTTTGATGACTCTTCAGGCGCATCTGGATCTATATTCAAACGTGCAGCTGCTTCATCGGCTGCTCGACGCCCAGCCATGATCTGATCACGGCGCTCCTGAATTTCTTCGTCGGTTAAAAATGCTTGAGTGCCATAGCGCTCTGGACGCTGCATTGGCACATCGGAAGAAAAATTCCACACACCCTGCAAGTCTGGTTGACCCCATTCTGTGCGCGGTACTTCATAATCTGATTGCGCTGCTACTATCCAAGTCATAGCTGTAAGTGCAGACAATATAAGTAATTTTAAGCCTTTCATTATCGATCCCCATGGGTTATTCGAGATGACCCCGTAAGGTAGTTGGTTAGGCATGAATAATCAATAGAAAGCCAAGGAATTGCGGCCAATGAGAGGCCTTTTAGGGATAGGATTTTATCAAACAAAAGAGCCTCCCGATTGGGAGGCCTTGAATTGAACGAAAAGAGAGGTCTAGCGGCGAGTGTATCGAGTCAATAAACTGGAAGTATCCCACCGACCTCCTCCCATACCCTGGACTTCTTCGTAGAAGCTATCAACCATGTCCACCAGCGGCATGTCGACACCGTTTGTTGAAGCTTCTTCTTTTGCAATCCCTAAATCTTTGCGCATCCAATCGACTGCAAATCCAAATTCATACTCGTCATCGAGCATGGTTTGATAGCGGTTCTCCATTTGCCAAGAACCCGCGGCGCCTTTGGAAATGGTTTCGATTAAGTCCTCACCATTCAAGCCTGCTTTAACAGCAAAATTTAGCGCTTCAGCCAATCCTTCAACTACACCTGCGATACAAATTTGATTTGCAGCCTTTGCTAGTTGACCATTGCCCGCAACTCCTAGCAGTTTATTAAATTTGGAATAAGTATCGATTACAGATCTCGCTTTAACATAAGCGGATTCATCGCCACCAATCATTACGGTCAGTGCACCATTTTCTGCACCTGCCTGGCCGCCGGACACAGGCGCATCTAAAAACTGCACGCCACGATTTTTAGCTTCCGTATATAGCTCTCTTGCCAGGGCGGCTGATGCTGTTGTGTGGTCAACAAGAATTGAACCTTCTATCATTCCATTCAATGCACCACTATCGCCGGTGGTTACTTCTCGGACATCGTTGTCATTGCCAACACATACCAGCACAACATTGCAATCAGCAGCTGCTTCTGCAGGTGTAGGTGCCATGTCTCCCCCATACTCAGCCACCCACTGCTCAGCCTTTGCGGTGGTGCGATTGTAAACACAGACATCGATTCCTGCGTTCTTAACGTGTCCCGCCATGGGATAACCCATAACACCCAAACCTATGAATGCGACTTTCATGTCTTACTCCATCTTCATATATCTTTTGTTTTTAATTAAATTCAGAATTCTGATACACCGATTCACCACGAGCAAAAGTTTCGACGATGGAAACGTGTTCCAATTGCAGCGGATCAATGGTTAATGGATTTTCTTCCAGAATTACGAAATCAGCTCGCTTGCCGGCGGTGATGCTACCTTTCTCATCTTCTTCGAAGTACTGGTAGGCCGCGCCTTGAGTTACCGAATATAAAGCTTCTAAAACTGTGGGGCGCTGATCCGACCCTAATACATATCCAGATCGGGTTAAACGATTAACGGTAATTGAGACCAGGCGCATCATGTCTGGAGGCACAATAGGCGCATCATTATGTACTGTAAAAGGAATCTCTCTGTCCAGTGTTGCCTTAACCGGACTAATAAAACTGGCCCTATCATCACCAAAACTTAAGCGATGCCAGTCACCCCAGAAAAATGGATGGGCGGCATAATAAGAAGGAACAATGCCCAATTCTTTCACTCGATCTAACTGATCTGGGCGAATTAATTGCGCGTGAATAATTACAGAACGGTGATCAGGAATTTCTTCCCCTTCCAACGCATCATCAACTCCATCAATCATTAACTCGATCGCCTCATCGCCATTAGCGTGGGCTAACACTGGCACTCCACGCTCTAGCAAGCGATCTATTCGCACTCGATAGGCATCGGGATCGTAGCTGGGATAGGCCACATAATCAGGATCAACTCCCGGTGGACCTTCATTATAAGGTCGTGACATCCAAGCAGTACGGCCTTGCGGACTTCCATCGAGAGTAAATTTCACACCTCCGATACGAACACCACCGGTGTAATCAGTATCGTGATTTACTGCAGCAAGCGCTTCATCGGAAAGTGGATTTCCCATTATGTAAGTAACGATGTCCACCGCGAACGGTTCTTCCATGGCTTGTTGCTTTAAAGCATCGACATAGTCAGTACTAACATTGCTTTCCTGAATAGTAGTAATCCCATAACCCGCATAGATCTCTGCAGCCTCCCTACGCAGGAGCCAGCCCATTTCCTCATCTACCATGGCACCTGTTCCAGGCAGCAAGCCCATGGCTGTCTCTTCCATCACTCCATCTGGCTCATTGGTGCCGAATCGGCGACGCACGATTCCCCCAGAAGGATTCTCCGTAGAGGAATTTACACCATAGGTCGCAAGTGCAAGCGAGTTTGACGAAGACAGATGTCCCGACACATGGCGGATAACAATAGGATGGGTGATGGATGCTCTATCAAGATCATCACGATTGGGATGACGAAGCTCAGCGAGCAAGGAGTCGTCATAGCCTATTCCATAAACAAGCTGCCCATCAGGAATATTATTCACCTCAATCCAGTTTCTAATGGCAGCGACTATGTCATCCACGTCTTCCATTGAGCCAACCGGAGGAGAAGATAAATCTAGCAGCGCAGAATAAGTTGCAACTCCACCAAAGTGGCCGTGGGCGTCAATGAATCCAGGCAGCAGTGCTCGCGATCCTAATTCAACCAGTCGCGTTGAGCTTCCCTGCATTGCCATTACTTCGTCGCGATTTCCAACTGCCACTATCCTGTCGCCAGCAACAGCAACTGCAGTGGCTTCGCTTTCATCCATGGTAACTATGTTGTCACCCACGAAAATCAGATCTGCAACTGATAGTGATTGTTCCGATTGAGTAGTGTTTGTGTTTTCACTTGGTGAACAAGCCACCAGGATTGCAGCAAATAGAATTAAGCCCGGTGAATTTTTAATCGTTGGTATTAAACCTTTTATATGCGTAATCATGAATCTGAGTTCTCTTAAGATTTATCAGAGATTTATTGATCGGCGAGCTGAAAGTACAAAGTCGCACTTACCGTCTGTGCTTCGCCATTAACGAGTTTAGGTCGGTAGTGTAAGTCTCTGATTGATTCAGTGAGCTCTAACCAATCGATTGGGCGGGTTATTTCCCGATTAATCAATTCCAGATTTCGTGGCGAACTAACGTTTTTCTTAAGACGACCACGATACCAACGTCTAGCCTGTTCAAGCCCCAGAAGATTAAATGAAAAAATCGCATATTCACGCTCATCCAAGCCCACTTCTCTTTCATCGTAATCAACAGGAGCAACAGTTCTCGGAAACTGAGAAGACCATTGTTTAAATGTGAAATTTGTATTGCTTCCTTCACCATCGATAGTCTTTACATCTTGACTAGCGGCGAGTGCGGTTTCAAAAGAACCATGAAACTCAATCAAAGGGAGCATTTGCGCCTGACTAGTATATAGATTTATTTCTTCTTCTGTTTTACCTGCCGCTGTCAGAAGATTGTAACCCTGTTTATAAGCACGACCGGCAGCATCCGGGTTATTAAATAGTACTTCCCAATCGCCAATATAGAAGTATGCAAATCCAGCTCCTTCAAGGTCGGGGTTTTCCCTTTGAATATAGAAATCCCGTATTACGGTTAGAGAACGTAAACCGCTATAGTAAAGTGAAATTCGGGCATCACTCCGTGAAATTGCATAACCAGTATTCGAATAACTTCTAAGTGAAAGACCGGTGGACCCCCAAGCTTCTATTGCAACTGCCTGCAAATACATTTGCACGACTTTCTTATACATGATGGCCGGAATCCGAACATCACCGGCTTCGTAATTAAATCGGGCAACACGCCCTGCGAAATTGGTAAGGTTTTCTGCTTTCCTAAAGTGGTCGCTTTGATTGGCAACAAAATCATCTGCCACACCCCTTAGATGAATATCAATGAGATCGAGTATTGTCGCTATCAATTCTTCATTGATTGCATTATCCCCGCGCTTTATTAACCAATCTAAATGCTGCATCTCTTCGCGAGCGTTAACCCAGTCACCGCGATTGACATAGTTTTCGATATGACGAATTAGGAAAGGGAATTGGGACTGAGAATAGAGCCCTTCGCTTACGCGAATAATCTGAATAGCCTGATCCAGAATATCGTGTGCTTGGGTAAAACGTTCATTTTCAATCAGAGAGCGACTGAACAGATCCAGTGGCTCCAGCATTCTGCGATCCAGTCGTCCATACTCGCTTTCTAATTGGTGGAGATTTGCCAGGTCTCTGTCTAGTTCTCGCTGGATTTCTTCAAGACGCTCGATTGCATCTAGCTGGCCAAGCGCATTGGACACCATACATACAGAAGCAAAGGCTGTGGCGGTAATATATCGCATTAGTTTTATTTTGTGTTTTTTTGCGATCCTAACTTATCAAGACCCTTTATCACAGATTATATTACGTACGAGAATTCAAATTCGATTAATAATTTCAGGCATAAAGGCTAACTACTGGTTCACAGAATATCGCCGTATTTGCGGTCTTGCATGCACATTGTAGGCTTAAATCATTTCAGGCAAATGGTCCTGAGCAGCTAGAATGGAGAAATGAAGAATTCTGACAAAAAGGCTATGGAAACCGAGTTTCACGTGCGCTATGCGGAAACGGATGCCATGGGAGTCGTTCATCACTCGACTTATTTGGTTTACTTCGAAGAAGGGCGCAGCCAACTAGTGCGAGATTTAGGCAGCAACTACGCAGATGTGGAAGCCGCTGGCTATCGAATGCCAGTAACTGAAATCGGCGTGCGTTATGTTGGTAGTTTATTTTATGGGGAAAAAGTTAAAGTTCACACTCGCATCGAAGAAAACCTTAGCCGTCGAATAACTTTTTCCTATGAGGTTACTAATCCGGATAATGGAGAAAAGCTCGTTTCTGGATTTACCAAACATATCTGGACCGACAAAGATGGTAAGGTCACTCGTATGCCGGAACAGTGGGCCAAACTTTTCCATGACAAGGGAGCTTAGTGAAAAATTATTATTTAATCGTCGCGTTTTTTAGCAGCGGAATTGTATTCGCCGCGGAAAATAGAATTGACTATCCTGGCATAGGAAGTGATATCGGTTTCGAGCAGATCCAGGCATTAAAGTTTAGTCAGGAAGACCAGCGGTTAGCATACGGAGATGATCCACTTCAATTCGGAAAATTGTACTTGCCGAAAAATTCTGATTCTCCTCATCCGCTAATCGTATTCATTCATGGTGGCTGTTGGCTTAACAGCTTCGACATGTCACACGCCTACGCTTTTCTAACCGGGCTTGCGCAAGAAGGACTCGCCGTTTGGTCATTGGAGTATAGGCGGACAGGAGATACCGGTGGTGGCTGGCCAGGTACCTATGAAGACATTAAAGCAGGCATTAGATATTTATCTTCTTTAGAGAGCTTTGGAGTCGATACAGAAAATTTCTTAATCGCAGGACATTCGGCTGGCGGACATCTTTCTCTCTTGGCAGGAACCGAAACTCCAGATGCCCAGGGGGTAATCGCGCTTGCACCAATTACTAATATTATTAGTTACAGTCAGGGATCAGGGTCTTGTGAAGTCGCAGCCACTCAATTTATAGGATCTAGCTATAGCCAGAATCCATCCGCCTATAGACAAGCAAACCCCGCAGAAAAAACTCCCCATGCTAATTCAATTATTTTCCATGGCACCCTGGATGCAATTGTGCCAATAGAACAATCTCGACTTACAGGCGCTCGGACTGAACTTCATGAAGGGGTGAGTCATTTCGACTGGATTCACCCTGGCAGCGAAGCATTTGCAAATGTCGTGAAAGCGGCCAAAGAAATGTTGCAGTAATGGATCTGGAGTCAGTACAAAAACTAGATGTCGAAGATCCGTTAGCGGAGAAGCGCAAAGAGTTTGTTCTACCAAAGGGAAAAATTTACCTTGACGGAAATTCACTCGGTCCTCTGACCTTGGTTGCAAAACGAAGGGCTATCGAAGTTGTCGACAAACAATGGGGCAATGACCTCATCGCCAGCTGGAACCTTCATAACTGGATTGATCTTCCAGCCCATGTCGGTGAAAAAATTGCTCCGCTAATAGGAGCTGCAGCAGGACAAACTATTTGCTGTGATTCAGTTTCAGTAAATCTTTTTAAATTACTTATCTGCGCGCTGAATATAAATAATGAGCGGCAATCAATATTGTCGACTAAAGATAATTTCCCCACCGATCTCTATATCGCAGAAGGAGTGCAACGCTTATTAAATAATGGTCGCTGTCATTTGGAATTAGTAGAACGTCATGAGCTAGGAATCCGTCTGGAAGAAAAGCCCGCCGTACTATTACTTACTCATACCGATTTCCGTACCGCAGCAACTTTCGATATCGAAGAGCTAACCAAGCAGGCTCACGCTAACGGAACCTTGGTTATATGGGATCTATCCCATAGTGTCGGTGTAATACCCCTGGAAATAGATAAATGGGAAGTAGATTTTGCAGTAGGTTGCACTTACAAATATTTAAACGGAGGTCCGGGGGCGCCGGCGTTTTTATATGCTGCGAAAAAACATCAGGAATTTTGCGAACAACCAATCACTGGCTGGATGGGACACAAGGCACCTTTTGACTTCGATAAAAAGTATGTGGCAAGCAAGCGAATGACAAAATTTCTGTCAGGAACTCCACCCGTTCTTTCAATGAGCATGCTCGATGCTGCTCTTGTTTCATTTGAAAAAATTGATGTACAACAATTACGTGAAAAATCTATTCAGTTAACTGAATTGTTTTTGTCTTTATTAAAACAGTCAGGCTGTTTAGAGAAACTGCAACTTTGTTCACCTAAATCTGCTGAGACCCGAGGAAGTCAGTTAGCATTTTCCCATCAGAAAGGATTCGGAATTTGTCAGGCACTAGCTGCTAAACAGGTGATCGCAGACTTTCGGAGCCCTGATTTGCTTAGATTCGGATTCTCTCCGCTGCATCTGCGTTTCGAAGATATCTGGCATAGTACCCAGGCAATTAAGGAGGTTCTAGACGAAGGAATGTACTTATTGCCCGCTTTCAACCAGCGATTGAAAGTGACATAGCCTTTATATTCTCACTATCTTATTGTCTTAATTAAGAATTTTCCCCGGAAGGATAGATAGAGGCATTTCCACTAAAATCAACTTTTTAGCCCATGAATCGCTTCATAGTGACTCTAATATTTTTCCAAAATTGTCGCCAATCGGATAAGGGCCAGAGGACCATCCGAGGCGAACAATAACTACATTGTGTGAAGGAAAAACCATAATAAACTGGCGGCGATTACCACTAGCGTAATACATATCAGCAGGCAGGTTTTCGAAGCGTAGCCTCTCATTACCTCTGTTTAGCCACCATTGATATCCGTAAGCCTTATCATTTTCAGTTTGATTTGGGCTGGTTGCTGTTTGCACCCAGTCCGCAGAAACAATGCGCTGGCCGTTGATAGTGCCATCATTCAACATTACTTGTCCGAGTCTCGCCCAATCTTGAGCAGACGCATAAAAGTATGAACTGCCTACGAACATGCCGCTGGCGTCAGTTTCGAAAACAGCATCTTGAAACCCCATTGGGAGGAAAATATTTTCACGAAAGTCATCGTAAGCAATTTGCGGCGAGCCTAGTGTGTCTTGGTGCACTTTCGACAGCAGATTAGCTGTGCCAGAGCTGTAATTAAAAAAAGCCCCAGGTTTGTGCAATGCATCCTGTTGCATTACATAGGCAGATGCAGAAGGTACGGTGAATAACATCGCTGTTGCATCATCTCCGGGATCGTATTCCTCAGAAAATCCTAATCCATCTGCCATGTTTAACATGTCCACGAGTGAGATTTGCTTTCGCTCGTCATTCCATTCTGAGAATCCAGGCGCTTGATCGAGATCTAGCAAACCCCGATATTCGAGATTGCCTAAAGCAACCGCCATTAAACTTTTTGCCATCGACCAGCCCAGCAAGGGAGAGCTAGCAGTCGCTTCCTGGTCATAGGCTTCGCCAATGACTGCACCATCATACGCAACAAGTAAGGCGCGGGTATTCAATCCAGCAGCATTATCTGAAGCAACTAAGGATTCGATAAGCCTTTGCATGTTCGCATCGATAGTTGCTACTCCATTGCCGAGTGGCCATGGAGCTTGATTCTTAGGGCCAGCTTGAGTAACGAGTTCCTGGCGTTGGGTATGACCTTCGTAATTCACTGTACAACCAAGATTCGGTAAAGCAGATGCACTCTTCTCCTGTATTCCAAACAGTGATGTTGTAACGGTTCTGCTCTCGTCATTGTATTCAATGGTGAGCTGTTCCAGAATCGAAGAGTATTGAACAAGGTCACTAAAGGCTTGTTCTCGGGAATATCCAGTTACGTAAATTGAACTACAGAGTAGCTTCGAACCAATTCCTGATGCGACATTAGGTCCGTAGATAATGTAATTGGTTGGAATGCCAACAAAGGGCCCAACTAAAAACAAAACAACAACCAGAACGGCTATTAGTTCTATAGCAACTATTAATCCTTTTCGAATTTTCATATTAAGGTGGTTTTTTCCGCTTGATTTATACAATCTATCATTTGGAGAAGTTAACTGCAGTTACATCTGTACTCATGGATGGGAACGAACAATTTTTCCACCCATTAAAAACAAGACGATTCCCAGGACGCCCGCACCGGCGGCTACAAAGTACGGCAATTGATACAAGCTGCCACTGGCCACATAAATAAACCCCAATACACCGGGGCCCATCGCTGTTCCCCATGATGACATCAAGTTACTCACGGAAAATATGCGCGCGTAATCTTTCACTCCAAAAGCTTCAGCAATTAACAAAGGTTGCAACATTAAAAGATTTCCAACGGTGGCACCGAATGAGGCTAAACCTAGAAACAAGGTAAATACGCTATATCCACCTGCCAGCAAACTTAAAGAAGCTGCTTGCAGTATCATCATTGAAATTGCGAATTTGCGAATCGACACGCGATCCGCGATCCAGCCACCAATCAGTCGACCGATAATGCTGAACACAGGGAGTATAGCGACAGCAATTGCCGTTTCTGCCTCCGTTAACAGCTCCCGCGCTAGCCCATATTGATGGGCGATGCCACCGACCTGGGCGGCCATCAGGAAAATGTAGGCCAGACTTACTCCCCAGAAAAATTTGCGGCGCCTGGCTTCTTTAAAAGTAATACCGCCTTCGATTACCTGAGGAGGGTCTGCTGTCACAGTTTCATCGATACTCTCATGTATATCTCCATCAACATGTAAACCCATAGATTCGGGACTCTCTCTTAAGTACATCCAGGCAACTGGTATCACGCCTACTAAAAACATTACTCCAATTAAGGGTGCAGCAATCTTGAATCCCAAGGATTCAACCATCACTGCCGATAACGGCGTGAGAATTACCCCACCCAGAGACAAGCCAGTAGATGCAACTGACAAAGCCATCGCTCTGCGTCGATGGAACCATTTGGTAACTAGTGTCGTTGCCGGTATAAGGGAAGAAGCGGAAAAGCCAGTGCCAAATAAAGCGTAAATAAAAAATAGCTGCCACACTGTGGAAACATAAGCGAGCAAAGATAGCGACACGAAAGAAATTATCGCACCAGCAGTTATACAGATTCGCGGATCGTATTCCTGCACCCACCTGGCGACGAATAATCCCATGACACCACCAGTTAAAAAGAAGATAGAGACCGCTGTAGAAGCTGTACTGACGTCGAAGTTTGACTGAGTAGCCAGTGCGTTTAGGTAGATCGCGTGATTATAGAAACTTAAACCGCTGGTAAAGGTAAGTAGAAAAAGAAGTGCAGCAACTATCTTCCAGCCGTAATAAATCTGCTCTTTTTCGTTACCAACCATAACGCTGTTATTGACTTGCCTCGCTCAATAAAGACTCACTAACTATTTTTTGCGACAGATTAATTCTAAGTTCGCCCTACTGGTTAAATTGTCAGTCGAAACAATGAGCCGCGCTGAAGGATAACAGACCGGGCGAACGAGTGAACATTCATAGCGGATTTTGACGTGAGTGAACTATTGAAGAAGCTGATATTTTTCAGATGCCAACAGCAGTTTCGATCGCAGGTGAAATAGTTTGTGGGTTATTTTTGTTCTTAACAGAGATTTCTTCTCTATACCACTAACGTCGGGTGAGATTGCTTACAGTCCAGCTGACCTGGTCTCCATCCACGTCCCACTGCAAGTGTTTAAGCTGACGACAAGAAGACATTGCGCCCTGCCAGATTTCTTGCCAACAACTTAACACAATGTCTCTTTCTTCTGCCTCTAAATCTCGCAGAATTCGAAGATTTGAATGGAGAATTAGGTATTGCGATTGATCTTCAGCTGCATTGATTTTAACAGTGTCACCCATACCGGCAAACATTCGTTGCAAATATTCGACTGCCGAATATAGATCACCATCGTCAGCGCCGACAATCTTCCTGGTTTCCTGATAGTACTGAAGTCCAATTAACCTTCCGGCCCGGCAGCCAAGTTTCAGAGCTTCCTCCTTCCCTATAACTTTCATTAGTTCAATGAGAGAGTTGCGAATGAATTCAACACCATAATTTCTGTTAGCCTTTTCCAGGCGTTCTTCGTTCCATTGATCGGTCGGCGGTTCTGGTTGTTCTTCCTCTTTATAGGGAGGTGGAATTTCATCTTTCGCAAAAACTACTCTTTCATCTTCACCTAGCTCATGATCATACTCTTTAAAGTAACCGCAAAAACCAATCTCTCCGGTCATGTCTTCAGAGACGCAGACGAAACCCAGGCGCGGATTTTTTAACGATACGCCATTGTGGGCATACCAGCCTCTCAAGAATCCACGACAAACTTCATTGGGCACACCACAAATCGTTGGTCCTTTATATATCCAGCGCGGATAACGAAACCTGACCCAGGCTTTTTGATCCGATTCATACATGTATTCCACGCCAACGCCACCGATTGCATTAGAGACCACATGGTACTTAGCGCAGGCAACCGCGTCTGAAAGATTGCTGAGACCAAGTTTTTCGAAACTAGATAGAAACTTTTGTTCGTGCTGACGCCTGAATAAGCGAAACATCCAATCTTCAATGACCGATGGTTCTTTATTTGAAGAAACCATCAACTGCAATCCCAACAAAAAGGCATGGTGCAGTTCAGCCTGCGCGCGGATAAAAGCAGATTCACTCATTTAGCTGGAGAAGATCTTCAAGGTGATTTGTAGTAAGTGAAGTAGCCCGTAAACATTTCGTCCCAACTATTCAATCCGAAAGTTAATTCTTTTTCTGGGTCTGGGTTAGTCGGATTTGAAATTGAATTATCGAATGCCCCAATGACATGCACCTTGGTCCCGGCAGGTAAGACTTCCGGTTGCCCAAGAATATAGTGAGGTTGCCACCCGTAGTTATAAGCTGGCACACTAAATATTTCTCGCAACTCGCCATTAGTTTCTTCGATAGCAAACTTCATTTTCTTCCCGCGATAGTTCATACGGGCGCGCACTCCAGTTATCACCACTTCTTCATCGAAGACATGTTCCGCATGCATTTCATGATTGAAGGCATTAGGCGGAAGCATGAACCGCGAAGAGACCGCCTGCACTAATTGCTCCTGTAAGCCTTCTTCTTCACTAAAATACAAACCTATTTGGGTTACGTCGGTGGTGCGTTGTCCGTTAGTTACATAATGAAACTGCATCGAAAGACCATGGCCTTGTGGAATAAAGACGCCCGTTCCTTCTGTAAACTCAAAAACATTCGATTTGCCTGGCGCATAACCCGCAACAAATCTTCTTGAAACGGATAAATCGTTACGTTCCGGCCCCCAGAAATCTTCTTCAGGTTCGGTAACGAAAGTCATTAAGTGATGAAGTACCGATGCATCTCCAGCACGATATTGAATAGCTCGAATCCATTTGTCTTCATCGAAAGGCAGATCTACGTTTTCGTAGACGTAATCTAAAACTCCCGTTGGCGGCACATCATTACTCGGGCCAGTAACGATAAAATCCGGTTCACCTAAATACCATTCTTCCCTTGCTTCGAGATTGATACTGTTTGCAAGGTCTTCTAAAGGATCTGCACTGCCGTCTCCCTGGGGCGCTCCGGCATCGATCCAGTGCACCAAAGTTTGCATTTCTTCCGCATCTAAATAACGGGCATCATCTGAATGACCAATATAGGGATCGACCTGCATCGGCGGCATGCGCTTATTCAGAATCACCTCGCGAATCATTGGCGACCAACCCAGCAACATGATGTAACTATCCAGTGCAAATGGACCTACTCCACCCTGACGATGACACCCCGCACAATTTTCAATAACTATAGGGGCAATATCGGTGAGATAGTTTGGAGGTGTTTGAGAATGTATTTCTTTTACCGGATAGGTAATAGAGCAACTTTCAATAGCAGTTGAAACGGTATCGCTTACTGATCCGTTTAACACTCCTTGAAGTGTTTCTCTTAATTGATTGGAAACAGATCCGCGATAATAAATAGAAAGTCTTTCCGGATTTAGTACACGCACATCTCCCGCGTTTTGAATGCCGAGTGATTCGGAAACCAATTGGCCTTCATCTTCCAAAACCGGCAAATTTAAATTGCTATTTGCAAATGCATCTCTACCCAGGTCCAGTGAATCCAGGAAAACAAACTCCAATCCCTGCTTTGTAAATTCGTTAGCGAGTGACTGGTATTCATTTACATGGTTAGTCATGGCCGCACAGTTTTCATCGTAAGCCATTACGACTAGTCCTTGTCGATGGCGATAGCGACTCAATTGATGAAATTCACCCGCGTAATCTAACAATGCAAAATCGCCAACGCGATCGAGCGCAGCATTACTCGATGAGTAAATAAATGCAGTAAAAATGCAGATAGAAAATAGACTTAATTCTTTCATCTTCACGCTAGCGAAAAACTTGTAACAATTTGTAAAAAAACAAAAACATGTGGTCACTATTTAAGTCGCATCATAACTGGACGCGGGTGAAATTGGCCGTTATCCTAGCCTCCCTGCTGAGATAGATTCAACTGATTAAAAGGATAATCCGTCGCAAACTTCGAAAACCACTGGTTTGTTCGATGGAAAATAGTCAAAGCAAACCTGATTTAAATTGGAGATACATTCAATGCGAATTTCGACTAAACATATCGCTGCAGCGCTAATCGGACTATTTGCTTCAGCGGCATTAACAGTTCAAGCGCAGTCGACTGATAACGCCCGCTTTCTAAGTTTAGCACCTCCAGGTGGCCTGCCTCTTATTCCTGTAATGGAAGGTTGGACTGCGAATCCTGACGGCACGGCCAGCTACTCATACGGCATTATCAATAGAAACGATGAGCCAATGGACATTCCTATCGGTGAAGCCAATTACATGGAGCCAGCTAAATTTGATGGAAATCAACCTACCCACTTCCCTGCCGGGAGAACAGTAGGGGCTTTCACCGTTACCGTTGCTGAAGATGAACGTGAAATAGACGTTTGGTGGTACTTGAAGACTGGTGATAGTGAGCCACTTAAGGTGCCGGGTCGCTATGGATCCTCTGCCTATGAATTAGACTTTATCCTTCCTCGCCCGCAAGGTGCTATGCAGCCTCTTGTTGGACTAGGTGAAGATGGCGCGCAGCGAGCGGGTTTATATGCCCAAGTCGGCGACTATCCGCGTAACCCTGTTCAAGTCGGCGTTCCCGCAGAATTTATGGTTAATGCAACAGATCCAGCAGAAAGAGATCCAGAAGATCCTCGTTTCGAGGAACCAATCCAGATGGGATCTGAGTTTTCTCTGCATCAGGGACCCGATAGCGGCACTGTAGAATTTACCCGCCACCCAGATACTGAAGTTCCTGAAAATCCTTATGAAGAAGACAACCCGCGTTTTCGCTTCTTCCGGGAGCCAGCTTCCAATCAGGCTACAATTGATGGACCTTCTGGCGTAGCTCGTGTATATGCTACTTTCTCGGCACCAGGCGAATATCTTATTCGGACCAAGGTTGACGTCCATCGGGCTCCTGACAGCTCGAACGGCGACCAGTGTTGCTGGACCAATGTCTATCAACGAGTAGTTGTAGAGTAAGAATTTAGCATCTTCGAAAACGGCCGGTTCTTTGAATCGGCCGTTTTTGTTTGGATGCCCGGAAGCTGCAGATGAGCTGCTGGATTAACATCCACAGCTTAGTATTTTCGGGGCTTTCGTTGTTTCAATTTGTTGCAAAGAATCGACGAAAAGAGAGGTATTTAATGGACTTTTGAACCTCTCAAAATTATCATTTTTCAGTTGTTTGCCCATTACTCTCTAATTGAGGAGAAGAGCATGAAATTAGTGCAAAAAATTGCATTCGGAATCGGCGCAATCGCCCTATCCACGGGGATTTTTGCTCAGGATGCAGAAATTACTTATAACGAGCACGTTGGACAAATCATTAACGAAAATTGCGTGGTCTGCCACCGTGAGGGCGGCATTGGCCCAATGCAATTCGAGAACTATGACCAGGTGCGCCCATGGGCACCATTAATTCAACTGAAGGTAGCCAGCCGCGAAATGCCTCCGTATGCCTATGACCACGGTATTGGTATTCAGGACCTCAAAGGCGATTGGCGCCTTGCTCAGGAAGAGATCGATGCCATTACTCAGTGGGTAAACAATGGATCGCCTCTTGGCCCTGTGGACATAGTTCCTCCAGCTCCTGTGCTTCCAGACCTTGATGCCTGGAACTTCGAACCAGAGCTTGGTGAGCCTGATTTAGTTATTGCATCGATGCCAATCGATGTACCTGCTGGTGGAAATGACATGTGGCATAAGCACCATGTTGCAACTGGTCTTACAGAAAAGCGCTGCATTAAAGCAATGCAAGTTAAACCCCGCGACGATGCGCGTGCGGTTGTTCATCACTCTAATCCGACACTGGAAGTTTATAACGAAGAAACTGGTGACTACGACCGTTTCAGTCAGTTAACTGAATACGCTATGGGTAAATGGGGTGAGTTGATGCCAGAAGGTGTCTGCCGGGAAATGCCAGGTGACTCGCGCATCTACTGGGACATCCACCTATTCCCTGGTGGCGTTGGCGCTACTGCACAAGGGGAAGCAATTACTGATAACGTAGTTGAAATGGGAATCTGGTTCCATGATGAAGATTACGAAGTTGCGGAAAGCCCTTATCGCCAAGACCTGCGTCTTTATGGATTGCGTGAAGGTTATGAGAATGGCGAACTGATTGTTCCACCTAACGGTTATGCTATGACTCAGGGTTTCCACTCTTTCGATCACCCAGTGCGCATTGATAGCTTCCAACCTCATGGCCACCTGCGCATGAACGCTGCTTCTCTGGAAATTTTCTACCCAGAAACCGGGCGCACTGAGCAGATCAGCCAAATCTCCAACTGGAGTGCTACTTGGCACCACAGCCACATTTATGATGAAGACCTAGCCCCGCTAATTCCAACGGGAGCGGTATTGGTTATCAAGCAGTGGTACGACAACACAGCAAACAATATAAATAACCCTGACCCTGATCAGTGGGTATATGGTGGTAGCCGCACTGGAGACGAAATGTCTCACGCTTGGATTGCTGTCACTCACTTCGATGAAGAAGGTTTCGCGAAGGTCGTTGAAGAGCGCGAAGCTAGAGAAGCAAGAAGCTTGGCTGGACAAGACTAGTTTTTTCCAAAGAAAAAACTAACTAGCACTAGTTTCGAAGAAGACCAGCAAAGGCAACTCTGCTGGTCTTTTTTTACGCCTCTTGGAAATATAAATTGCAGATACTCAATATTTTTGGGATTTGTTCAGATCACCGCTTTTTATTACAAAAAGCTCCATTACATCTTACTCTCCCAGCAGTTTAGCCGCTGGTTCACTAGTGAGATTTGCTCAGTAAAATTTCTTTCTACCGGCTTTTTCCATTCTTAATAATTACAATTTATTTAGATTTTCCGTTCCTAGTGAATGCCAAAAAGCGGTAAAATTGGTCCAATTCAATCCCTGTAAAGAGGAATAGAACAATGAAATCGATGCGACAAGTTCTAGGCTTTATGAGCGCAGCCCTTCTAGTCATGGGCTTCTCTAGCGTTCAAGCCCAAGACGCTGAGGTCACTTACAACACTCATGTGGCGCAAATCATTAACGAAAATTGCGTGGTCTGCCATCGTGAAGGCGGCATTGGTCCCATGCAATTTGAGAACTACGACCAAGTTCGTCCTTGGGCACCATTAATTCAACTGAAGGTAGCTAGCCGGGAAATGCCTCCTTATGCCTATGATCATGGCATTGGTATCCAAGACCTTGAAGGTGACTGGCGCCTTGCCCAGGAAGAGATCGATGCCATTACTCAGTGGGTAAACAATGGATCACCAATTGGCCCAGCTGACATCACTCCTCCTCTTGCAGACTTGCCTGATTTAGAAGCCTGGAATTTCGAAGAAGAATTTGGTGAGCCAAGCCTGGTTATCGCTTCTATTCCTATAGATATTCCGGCTGGTGGTAATGACCTATGGCACAAGCACTACGTGGAAACTGGTCTAACTGAAGGTAAGTGTATTCGTGCCATGCAAGTTAAGCCTCGTGGAGATGCTCGCGCTGTAGTTCACCACGCCAATCCTTCTATCGAAGTACTTAACGAAGAAACTGGCGAGTATGAGGATTTCAGCCAGCTAACTGAGTATGCGATGGGCAAGTGGGGTGAATTAATTCCTGAAGAAGTTTGCCGTCAAATGCCAGCTAATTCTAGAATCTTCTGGGACATTCACATGTATCCAGGTGGCGTTGGCGCAACAGCACAAGGTCAGGCCGTTAAAGACAACGTTGTTGAGATGGGCATCTGGCTCCACGACGACAACTTTGAGCAAACTAATGAGCCTTACACTCAAGACTTAAAAGCTTATCCAATGCGTGAAGGTTACGAGAACAATATGCTGATCGTTCCTCCAAACGGTTACACAATGACTCAGGGCTTTCACTCTTTTGATCACCCAGTTCGAATTGATAGCTTCCAGCCACATGGTCACCTCCGCATGAACGCAGCATCTCTGGAAATTTTCTATCCAGAAACTGGTCGCACTGAAGCAATTAGCCAGATCTCTAACTGGAGTGCTACCTGGCACCACAGCCACATTTATGATGCAGATCTTGCTCCTTTAGTTCCAACTGGCGCGGTACTTGTGATCAAGCAGTGGTACGACAACACAGCTAATAATCCAAATAACCCTGATCCAGAACAGTGGGTTTATGAAGGCAGCAGAACTGGTGATGAAATGTCCCACGCCTGGATTGCTGTAACTCACCTCGACGACGAGGGTTATGAAAAGATAGTTGCTGAGCGCCAAGAAAGAGAACAACGATCTGTAGCGGGACAAGATTAATTTTCCAAAGGAAAAGGTTAATCACTGGCGACGCACAAATAGGCTTTCTTCAGAACGCCAATGTGTAAGTAGCTTCTGATAAACGAGCGCTTTTCTAGAGGAGAAATGCGCGAAAAACATAGATAGAAGGTGAGAGGCTGGCAGATTTGGATCTCCCAGCCTTTTTCTTTGGTTATGCGCTTCTTTCTATCTCTTACAGATGTCCGCTTTTTATCCTGTTCCTGGGGCAGGAGAAAAGAGCCCCCTTAACCTCAGATGCTCCCAGCTTTGCGTATCCCAGATGTTAATTACGTCGAAATTACATTTGGGATAACTCTAATACATTTCGTAAAAACTCACTCAGCGCCAATTCTAACGGCCATTTTTGTCCCTTAGCGCCCAAAATGAGGTGTATTGATGGCACCGGCCCTTCTTTTTACCTACAATTAAAAAAGGTAAACTTCAATCTGGTTTAAAAAATGCAGCTCTGCTGCGAAACCCACAGTAAGAGTGCTCCAGGGTCTGGGGCCAGCAAGAATGGCAAAGGAGAAAAATATGAGAGCTATTGGAAGAATTGCTAGCAGTCTTTTTGCTTTAGTAATCGCCCTACTAGGTATTCCGGCTCATGCTCAAGATGAAGCTCATGAACTGACTTACAATGATCAGATCGGGCAAATCATCAATGAGAATTGCGTTGTATGTCATCAGGAAGGTGGCATTGGGCCTATGCAGTTCGAAACCTATGACCAGGTTCGTCCTTGGGCACCTTTGATTTCCTATAAAGTAGCGAACAAAGAAATGCCTCCATATGCTTATGACGAAGGCATTGGCATTCAGAATTTAATCGGTGACTGGCGCTTGGAGCAGCAAGAGATCGAGCAGATAGTTGCCTGGGTTGAGCAAGGTGCGCCATTAGGTGAACCAGATAGTTCACCTCCTCCTTATCAGTTAAGAGATCCAAGAGAGTGGAACTTTGCTGCGCAGTTAGGCCAGCCAGATTTAATCGTTCCTTCTACCTCTTACGATATTCCTGCAAGCGGTAATGACCTGTGGAGCAATGAGTTTGTTGATCCAGGTATTATTGCAGATCGCTGTATTAAGGCGGTTCAAGTTAAGCCTCGAGGTGATGCCGCTGCTGTTGTTCACCACGCCAACTCTTCTGTATGGATGGAAGACGAAGAAGGTGAATTACAAAGGGAAGGCATGCTGACCGAATACGCAATGGGCAAATGGGGTGAAATGGTTCCTGAAGGTGTTTGCCGAACCATTCCAGCCGGCGCACAAATCCAATGGAGCATCCACATGTATCCAGGGGGTGTTGGTGCAACTGCACAAGGCGAGATGATTGAAGATAACGTTGTTGAGATTGGCCTTTGGTTCCACGATGAAGGTTATGAAGACGGCGGAAATATCTACAAGCAAGACCTCGCTCTTTATCGAATCGAAGAGCAGGATGACCTAGTGATTCCTCCTAACGGTTATCAGATGACTCAGGGTTTTCATTCATTCGATCACCCTATTCGTCTTGATAGCTTCCAGCCTCATGGTCACCTTCGAATGAATGCAGCCTCGCTGGAAATCTTCTATCCGGAAACTGGACGTACAGAAGCGATCAGCCAAGTTTCAAACTGGAGTGCGACTTGGCATCACAGCCATATCTATGAGCCAGATGTTGCTCCATTGATTCCAGCAGGAGCTGTTCTAGTATTGAAGCAGTGGTACGACAATACTGCCGATAATCCTAACAATCCGGATCCTGATCAGTGGGTATATGGTGGCAGCCGCACTGGTGATGAAATGACTCACGCGTGGTTAGCAATCACCCATCTCGATCAAGAGGGTTATGAAAAGCTAATTGCTGAGCGCCGTGAAAGTGAGCAGCGTTCACTAGCAGGCCAAGATTAAAGAGTTCCTGCACAGCAAAAACTCACTAGCGATACGCAAATAGGTTTCTTAAGAAACCTATTTGCAAAGAGCGTCACACAGATGGGCGCAAATCTGCAAGATTTGTGCTTAAGTAACTGAAGTTCAAAGGTCGGTATGATTTATTCTTATCGGCCTTTTTGTTTGGTTAGAAATTCTTTTCTGATTAATACGGATCACCATTTTTTTGGCCTTTCTTCAAAAGACTAAAAGAGTTCTACCATGAGGCTTTTTCATAGAAATGCGCTGCCTTCTGGATTAGGTGACTTGTCTATTCATTTTCACGTTTCTGCTTCGCAGAAATTCCAACCTCGTGCGCTCCAGCACGAAGCGCTATATCGCTAGTTAGTTTTTCTCGTCACGTAGTCTCTGTTCAGATCATCTGATTTCTCATATGCTTACGGTCTGTTAGTAATATTGACGAGAAAAACTATGCATACCCGTCGTGACATATTACAAGGCATGATCGTTTCCATTGGTGGTGCTTCCCTGCTCTCCGCCTGTAGCGGTGCAGTGCAGATCGTTCCATCAAGTGCTGGAGTCATGCGCTTTTTCTCCGATGAAGAACTACAACTAGTATCTCGAGTTAGTGATCTAATCATTCCCCGCACCGATACACCTGGCGCCTTGGATGTAAACGTACCCGGTTTTCTCGATGGCTTAATGGCTGAGTGGGCCAACGCTGATACTCAGCGTAATCAACATCGAAACCTTCGCGATCTAAGCATGAAACTCGGTAGAGACTTTGTAGAACTTGACGAAACAACTGCGGAATCTCGCTTAGCTTCTCTCGATGCCCGGGCATTCGATGGACGTAATTCTCAATATAGTGCCTATCGCTCCTGGAAAGGACTCATTACTCAAGCTTACTTCGCATCGGAAGAGGGCCGCCTGCAGGAACAGGAATGGGTAGCAGTTCCAGGTCGTTGGGATTCCAGTGTAGAAATATAAGAATAAGCACACAACAGGAGAATCAGTTTTGACAGATTTTGATGCAATCGTAGTTGGCTCTGGCATGAGTGGTGGTTGGAGCGCTAAAGAATTATGCGAACGCGGTCTGAAGGTGCTTGTATTAGAACGGGGACCCGAAATAAAACCGGAGCGGGATTACGTTGATCAGCTTCGTCCCTGGCAGGAAAAAAATCTCGATCGCATTTCTGAAGAAGAAATAGAAAAGCATTATTTCCGACAATATCCCGGCGTCGCCTATGCCGTAAAAGAATCCAATAAGCATTTCTGGGTGAAGGATGACGAACATCCCTATGAAACAGTGGAAGGAACTCAATACGATTGGTTGCGTGGCTACCACACTGCGGGTCGATCCATCATGTGGAGTCGACAATCCTACCGCATGGGACCACAGGACTTTGCCGCCAATAAAGAAGAAGGCGTGGCTATCGATTGGCCCGTCCGCTATGACGAAATCAAGCCCTGGTATGACTATGTGGAAGAGTTCGCCGGTATTGCCGGAAACAACGATGGCTTAGAACAGCTTCCCGACGGAGTTTATCAACCAGCATTCGAATTAACCGATGCAGAAAAATCTTTTAAGTCTAAAATAGAAACTGCATTCCCGGGACGTAATGTCATTGCTGCAAGAATTGCTCACATTACCCAGGTTACTGAAGAACAGAGAGCATTAGGTAGAACTAATTGCCAATCACAAAACCGTTGCCATTTTGGTTGTTCTTTCAAAGCTTACTTTTCATCTTTGCACGCAACTCTCCCAGCGGCAGAACGCACCGGCAACATGACCATCGTGCATAACGCTATCGTGCAATCCCTCGATTACGATCCAGGAACGAATAGAGTTAGTGGAGTACGCATAGTTGATGCGAAAACTAATGAGCATCGCACCTACACATCACGATTGGTTTACTTAAACGCTTCTGCAATAGCTTCGGCAATGATTCTTTTGCAGTCAAAGTCAGAAGCATTTCCAAACGGCCTCGCTAACACTTCCGATCAAATTGGTCGCAACTTAATGGACCACATTAGCGGTGCCGGAGCCAACGGCATTATGCATGGCTTCGATAATTTAAAAGTTTTCGGCAGACGCCCTTCCGGTGGAATCTACATTCCACGTTATGCCAACATTACCGAGAATGATAAACCCTATACCCGCGGCTTTGGTTATCAGGGTGGCGCATCACCGATAGGTAATGCTGGCGGGCAACTAGCAGGAATCGGCAAATCATTTAAAGAGGCTCATAAGGCTCCGGGGCCATGGCGAATCAACATCGGCGCCTTCGGTGAGCAATTGCCAAATCCCAATAACCGCGTAACCCTACATCCTACCAAAACTGATAAATGGGGTAATCCGCAGGCACTATTTGATGTAAGTTACGGTGAGAATGAACACACAATGTTGGAAGAAGCGCGCAAAGATGCTGTCGCCATGTTAGAAGCTGCAGGTTGTACCGACATCAATTCTAATCCAGTAAATCTGACCGTGCCTGGTAACAGAATTCATGAAATGGGCAGTGCAAGAATGGGTAATGACCCATCGAATTCCGTTTTAAACAAATGGTGTCAGGCTCACGATGTACCAAATCTGTTTATTACCGATGGCGCTTTCATGACTTCCGCCGCCTGTCAGAATCCCTCAATTTCTTATATGGCCTTTACTGCTCGGGCTTGCGATTACGCGGTGAAGAAGTTGGAAGAAAATTTGTTATGAGCATCAAACACTCATAACAAATCCAGAGCTGCAGAATATACTTCTCAAAATTCGAGAATTTGTTAATAAAAAACGATCACATTGTGGTAGCTTTTTAGTTCTGCCGAGTTGCTTTAGAAATCTCCGCTTTTAAAGCGGATTACTGAGGCGCTGACATGATCATCGCGTGATTCATGTTCATCGCATCACGAGTACGGTTACGTTCTGAACGAGACAGTTCTCCAATTGCAGGGCCACCCTGATTGAAGATCCCGCCACGTAATGCATTCAGCAAATAATCCATAGTTTCTGCAACATACATGTCATCAGAAGTGTACTGATTAACTACCTGATCGATGATAGTTTCACGATCCTGCAAATTTGGATAAGCGATAACATCAGCCAGTGCTGACTCAAGCATATTCAAATTATCAATAATCACTGCTGCCATTGGTGACTGACTGTAAAGCGAGGGTGTAATTGCTGGCGCGCTTGGCATTTCCGAAGGGGCCGGGAACATAGTCATACCGGTGTCAGAACCAACCTTGTTCCAGTATCGTTCCAACGTCACAGGAACGCGACCCGCAAACTGAGGATCAACCTGTCCAATGATAATTGCTTCTAATGAAGCAAGTTGCAGCCACTGGTTTGAATACAACAGCCCACTTAACTTTGGATAACCCATGCGGAACGCATTGGCATAAGTATGATCGAGATAAAGTTCTGCTGACTTGGGCGAAGTGGAAACTGCATGCTGTGCATCAGAAGTAAGGTATTCGTGAATCGCTTCGTTGGTCGCTAACTGCTTCTGGTAAATGCTAGTAGATTCGTCAGCATATATATCCCAAAGGGCTTTTTCAAAACTGCGGCCGTGAGCCAAAACCATGCCGGCATGAACTGTCAGCGCTTCGGAGTTACCAAATGCTTCACTCGCATCACTATCGGAATGGGATTCTCGCAAACCGCCACCGAGGATAATTCGAGCTTCAGTTTCTACCTCGCCGAAGAGACCGTCCATAGGCATTTCCATAGCCATACCACCATGGCCACCGTGACCATCAGCCTCTGCCATCATGTCCAGATGCATCTTGAGTTCCATGCGCCCTTCCTGAGAATCAGGACTCGCATTGATGTCTGCCATGGCATCATAGATACCTGCCTGAGTCACATCGAAGGCGTTATACAAATCCGCCAGGTCGGAATATTCGGTGCGCAGGCTGCCAGATTGGGCTAGAACAGAAGTAGAAATCACTGCTCCCAGTGCCAAACCCAACGTTACTTTTGTGTTTTTAAACGGTGTATTCATTCTCTGAATCCCCGGAATTTCTAAAGATTTTGCTAAGTCAAACAGGAATGAAATGTTAAGGGTCCTCAGTTCTAAAGTCCACAGCAATTCCGTTGAGAGGCCTGTATGCAGCGGCGTAAACCATTGATTAGATGCAACAAATTGTAATTTACAGCAATAAGCGACAGTTTATAACCAAGTGTTATAGAGAGTGATAAATCATGCTTTTATTTGTCCACTATTCGTCGACGAAATGGAAGTCGGCAGGACCGCGTCGGCTCACCAGAATGACGGCTTCACTACCACCCGCTGGAATGTCCCAAGCATGATCCATTTTTCCAGGAATAAGTACATAGCTGCCAACCTTTAAGTCGTGCTTAGTATCACCTAGTACGATGCTTAACTGCCCTTTGACAACCACGACGTGCTCATCATATGTATGCCAGTGGGTATCGAAGTGAGTGCCTGCAGGAAACATCGCGTAGTAAGTAACACCTCCACTAACAGGATCCACACCCATGCGAGCAGTCCGCAAACCCAGTGGCGTGCCATTACCACCACCAGGTGGGCTCCATTCAACAGCATCTAAATCGACAGCCATTGGTGGCGATGCTTCCTGAGCCACGACATTGTTTTTGGTATGAAGCGTAAGCCCGATTAGTACTGCAGCAGCCAGCACTATTATTAGGAGTCTGAGAAGTGAAATTTTTGCGCTCATATCGTCATTAAACCACTTCCTTTAAGAGAAAAGCGACCTGTTCCGGCAAGCGTCCTTCGCCAACCTAGCGTCAAAACAGGGAGTGGAACTTCATAGATCATGGTGAACTCCTGCTACTAAACCAGGCAATAAGAACACCATTTAGAAGCCTACTGGCAAGAATCTGTGATTTCCATGTGTAGTCAATCGAAATCAAAATAGAGGATGGATTAAGCAGGCTTTAGCCCTTATGCTTGCCTTGCTAGTGTAGTTAATAAGACTTTATCAGGAGTAAAATGAGTTTAGCGGATAAACTTGCGGCACGGCAAATCAAGGACCTCATCCCCTATCAATCGGCGCGCAGAATCGGTGGCATTGGCAACAGTTATCTCAATGCTAATGAATCTCCCTACCCAGCCTATGAAATGCCCGAGAAAGAAACTTGGCAACGCTATCCAGATTTTTTGCCTGGCGATTTAGTGACAAAATATGGCCTCTACGCACGCACCCAATCAGACAATGTTCTTATCACCCGAGGCGCCGATGAAGGTATCGATTTACTGATTCGTGCTTTTTGTGAACCTAAACAGGACAGTATCGCAATTAGTCCTCCGACTTACGCAATGTATGGCTTTATTGCTGAGGCTCACCAGGTCGAAATTCAAAATGTGCCGCTAATTGCGCCGGAATTTAGTCTAGATCCCGACAGTTTTAAATCGATTAAGAAAAACCCAAAACTTGTTTTCCTTTGTCATCCAAATAACCCAACCGGAAATCTTTTAAAAAGAAGCGATGTCGTTTCCATCGCCGAACATTTTAAAGATGAAGCCTTTGTTGTAATCGATGAGGCTTATATTGAGTTTACGCCGAATGAGTCGTTCGCCCTGGATATCAACAAAGTACCAAACCTCGTTATATTACGAACCCTGTCCAAGGCATTTAGTCTCGCAGCGGTTCGCATCGGTTTTGTGTTAGCCCAGCCTGATGTTATCGAATTACTATCAAAGCTTATCGCTCCGTACCCTATTCCGGATCCAAGTGCTCGCATCGCGTTAAACGCCCTCAGTGATATAGGCGTATCATTTATGGAAACACAGCGGGATCGAATATTATCCACTAAAAAATCTGTCAAAAAGAAATTAAATGAATTGCCATTTGTCGAAAACATTTATCCCAGCGTAACCAATTTTCTATTGGTGAAGTTTGCAGATAGCAAAAAAACTTTCGACTATCTTTCCGACCATGGAATCATCTTGCGCGACCAAGCTCAGGCTCTAGGATTAGAAAACCACTTGCGCATAACCATTGGTGACGATGCTGATATGGAACAACTTCTCGATTGCCTGGCTTTAATGAGATAAGTCGTTGAGCAAAATTACACAACAACCTCCCTTAAACCGATGGCTACTTTTTCTTCTGCCATCCGCAGTTGGGGTTTTGTTTTTCTTAACGCCTCTGGTTGTTGATGGACAAGTCACAATCGGCATGGCCTGGTTTGGCGATTTGTTTATCAACAATTTCCAAGCACAACTGGTGCATCTCGCTGGTTTATTTATTGTAAGTTCAGTGTTGCTGACTCTGTTGTTCGCAATAAGCATCAGTACTAAAAAGAAACTTAGCTATTTATCCGATCACTTAACCCTACATCCCTTCTGGTTCACCATGCGTTTGTTCGGCGCCATCGCAGCAACCGCTTATATTTTTCAGATTGGCCCTGAATTCTTAACCGGCGTTGCCACTAGCGGAACTACTCTGGGTAATTTAATTCCTATCACCATGACCTATCTCGGAATAGGCGCGATATTTCTACCACTGCTGGTAGATTTCGGATTAATGGAATTTATTGGTGTGATGATGAGCCGCATTTTTTATCGAGTGTTTGGACTGCCCGGGCGCTCTGCGATCGATGCCATGGCATCCTGGATGGGCTCAGGACCTGTCGGTGTGTTCATTACTTCGCAACAATTTGAACGCGGTTTCTACACTGCTCGAGAAGCTGCGGTAATTTGCACAAACTTTTCGGTGGTATCGGTTTCTTTCTCTCTGGTGGTTATAGAGTACATTGGTCTCGGCCATCTATTTGTTCCTTATTACTTCTCCATTATTGTGATTGGTTTTGTCGCTGCGTTAGTCACTCCTCGATTGCCACCGCTGAAGCATATTCCTGATAACTTTATCGATGGCACCGCCGACGACGACAGTCGATCTGTAAAGCCAGGAGTTAGACTGTTGCCAATCGCGATTAATCAGGCGCTGGAACGTGCTTCTAATGCGCCTGGCCCAACCGAACTTTTACAAAGAATTGGGCGCAACGTTTCCGAGATCTGGCTCTCCCTTATTCCGGTAGTGATGGGTTTAGGAACCACGGCATTGATTCTTGCGGAGTACACACCAGTATTCGATTGGCTAGGTGCACCAGTCGCACCAATCCTTAATCTGTTTCAATTAGATGAAGCTCAAACAGCTGCGCCATTAATGCTGGTTGGATTTACCGACATGTATTTACCTGCCTTGGTGGGAGTAAATATTACTAGTGAACTTACTCGCTTCGTCGTCGCGACTGTTTCCGTGACTCAGCTGATCTATATGTCTGAAGTAGGTGCGCTAATTATTAAATCGAAAATCCCTCTCGGATTTTTTGACATAGCCCAAATCTTTTTATTGCGTACGATAATCTCGCTACCGATCGCAGTGTTAATCGGGCATCTACTTCTCTAATAAGTTCAAAATACTAGAACGCGTGGCCGATCTCAGTCACGACACCGCCGCGCATCATCTTGGTGTTTCTTATTGGGTTAACTCGTCATAAATTGCTTGAATGCGATCCGGTGCTAATGGCCAGTTTAAATCTGAAATATCCAAGTCACTGGTGATGTCATCTCTACTCGTTCCAGAATTAATCAAAGTACGAATTCGCGAAATCATCCGCTCAAATTTATCCCGGAAAATCCTGATTTCTGCTTTCCTCAATAATGGTCCATGGCCAGGTACGACAGTGTCAAAATCTAATGCCAGAATCTGGTCCAGTGTTGCCACCCAGTCACTAGCGCAGCCGCCATTACCGTAATCAATAAATGGCGCGAGAGTGCTACCATCCATACGCTCTCCCCAAATAAACAAATCACCGGTATGAATCGTACGTTGATCGGTAAATAGAATTGCCGAGTCACCATTGGTATGACCGCAACCAAAATGAAATGCCTCAATTTCAGCATCACCAAGATGTACTGACGTTTTATCGTTGTAAGTAATGCGCGGTGCGCCATCGGGAGAAGCACTCGGCCCAACGTTTCGCAACATATTCACCCTTACATTTTCATGACCAATTACCTGCGCACTACTCATGAAAGAGGCATTAGCGCCGGCATGATCGAAATGATGATGAGTGTTTAAGACATATAGAATTGGTTGATCAGTTATGCTGGCAACCTGACGGATTATATCTTCGTAGCTATAAGAGTATTTGTTGTCGACGAGAATTACGCCTTCATCTGTCACCCGAATTGCGATATTGCCACCTGATAAACCGCCGTCGAAACCCGGCATGAGGTACATGCCTTCTTTTCCTGGTATAGGCCTGATCGTTAGCCGTTCTAATTGTTCCGGCGTGAGGGTTGGACGCTGCTGAGCCGCGGTAAGTCCTATGCTCGCTAATACAACGGCCAGCACTGCGATTAGTCCACCTTTCAAGAGGTTATTCTTCATTCTGTTATTCCTGATATTCCTGTGTCGATTTAGTTATCCCCCTTATGCCATTGGCCAGCTAAACCGTCAATTATTACGTCGAAAAAAGTGACCGTGAGTGATTCATGCCACTGAGGTACAATTTGAAAGGAAGTGACAGAGCTATTGATTAATGCCCAGAAAGAAGGCTTCTACCCTAAAAGCTAATTTGTTCCTACTGGACGCTGACCAGCAGTCGTTCTCCAATTCCCAGTTCGAATTATTGGCAGCCATAGAAGAATGCGGATCCATAACTGCCGCAGCAAAACGGGTTGGAATCAGTTATAAAACTGCCTGGGACCGCATCGATGCGATGAATAATCTATCCGATAAGCCTCTAGTTTCAAGATCTAAAGGGGGCGCCAAAGGGGGTGGCACGAAATTAACCGATTTCGGCCGAGACATCTTGCTAGGGTTTATCGAACTAGAAGATGAGCATGCTGCCTATGTGGACAGACTGGGAACCAGTTTGCATTCGATGGATGATCTTGCCAATTTTCTAAGGAGTAATGCTTTGCGGTCTAGTGCAAGAAATCAGTTTAGAGGATTAATTAAAAAGGTGGTTCGCGGTGCTGTTAATACCGAAGTCGTACTTAAGATCAGTAGCTCAGCATCGATTGTGGCACATATTACTAATGACAGCTCACAAAAAATGAAATTCAAAAAAGGCAACTATGTTATAGCTCTGATTAAGTCTTCCTGGATTATTCTCAGCAAAGAATTGGACGTAGCAACCAGTGCCCGAAATAAACTTATTGGAAAAGTCAGCAATATTGTTAAAGGCAAAGTTAACAGTGAAGTTATTATAGATCTTGGCGATGGAAAAACTCTGTGTAGCATCATTACCAATCAAAGTGCGAGCACGCTAGAACTAAAGAAAGGTGATCAGGCCTGTGCGCTGTTTAAGGCGTCTAGTGTTATTTTGATGGCGGATTAACTCAGCGCAATATTGCTACACCTTTAATCTGCGCCCATATTTCCATCCCTTCATTTATATTTAAGTGATGAGCTGATCGGCGCGACAAACGGGCAATGATATTGCTATCGCCAGCTTTAAGACTTACCAACAACATCGATTGATCAATGACATCCTGAATTTTCTCTACTTTTACTCGCAGACGATTAATAATACTTGTGTCTGAATGATCGCTAAGAGCCAGACTCACATCCCGGGCAAGTATACGAATACGGATATTGTGTCCAATTTCATCTCCGCTATCTCTAATCCACAATTCTCTGCCCTCAAAGCTCGCCCGTATTAAATTCCAGTCGCTGTCGCGCTCCTTGACCTCGGCTTCAACCACAACACCGGTTTCCTCCCCCAGTTGCAGTGGAAGCTCTATATTCGATAAAACTTCTTTCAATCCTCCTTTGGCGATGACTTTACCTTCCTGCAGCACCACCAGATAGTCAGCAAGACGCGCCACTTCGTCGACGGAGTGAGTAACATAAATTATCGGTACTTCTAATTTTTCATGCACTGACTCCAGGTAAGGCAAGAACTCCTGTTTTCTCTTCATGTCCAGTGAGGCCAACGGCTCATCCATTAAAAGTAAGTCAGGCTCAATAATTAAAGCTCTGGCTATCGCCGCGCGCTGTCTTTCACCCCCGGATAATTGGTCCGGGTATTGATGCAATAGTGGTAATAATCCCATGAGTTCGATGATCTGATCGTAGCGCTGGGAGTCTAATTGAGAGGGGGAGCGAGATATTCCAAAGGCGATATTCTTCTTAACATTCAAATGAGGAAACAAACTCGACTCCTGGAACACATAGCCCACACGTCTCTGATGAGGAGGAATAACATCTGTTTCGCTTTGCCAGACCGTATCTCTAACTTGAATTTCGCCTCGGGAACTTGTTTCCAACCCTGCTATACAGCGAAGTAAAGTGGTCTTGCCGGAACCGGACTCACCGAACACTGCCGAAATTCCTTTGCCGGGAAGATCAAGATCTACATCCAGTTTAAAGGCGCGTCCACCTCGCTCCGATAGCTCGTGGTTTATAGCCACGCTGATTTGATTGGCTGTAGGATTGCTGACATTCATGGGCTAAACCTCAATACCTGTCGGTGAGATTTCTTTTGCATGCCATAGACAGAAAGTAAAACTAGAAAGGAAAAAATAATCATTAATAGCGCTAATTGATTGGCCTGATCATAGGCAAGTGCTTCTACATGATCATAAATCTGTACCGACACAACACGTGTTTCACCAGGGATGTTTCCGCCGATCATTAACACTACACCAAATTCGCCAACGGTATGCGCGAACCCCAGAACGGCTGCGGTGAAAAATCCAGGCTTCGCCATGGGAAGTGCTATTGAGAAAAACCGATCTACCGGGCCGGCACCCAGTGTGGCAGCAACTTCTAAGGGTCGATCACCGACTGCTTCAAAAGCGTTTTGCAATGGCTGCACTACAAATGGCAGTGAATAAAAAATTGATCCAATCACTAGACCGGAATAGCTGAATGCCAATGTGCCTAGCCCCAGGGATTGAGTGAGCTGACCAATTGGCCCATTAGGACCAAGTGCTATCAACAAATAAAACCCCAGCACTGTTGGCGGTAACACTAGTGGAAGTGCAATTAGCGCACCTATTGGCCCTTTGAATCGAGATGAAGTACGCGCAAGCCACCACGCTAATGGTGCTCCAAAAAATAACAGCAAGATGGTTACTGTTGTGGCTAATCGCAGTGTCAGGAGTATTGCGGCTACATCGGCTTCACTGAATCCCATATCAATCACCTACTACGTAGCCATAGGATTCAATGATAGAACGACCACGATTGCTTCTTACAAAGGACAAAAATTCTAGCGCAGCATCATTAGTGCTAGCTCGTTGTAGCAACACAGCATCCTGTCTTATGGGCGAATGTAAATCCTCAGTGACCTGCCATGCCGAACCTGAAATCAAGTTGTTATCTTGGTAGACCTGAGACTTAGCTACGAATCCCAATTCCGCATTGCCGGTAAAAACAAACTGAAAAGTTTGGGCGATGTTTTCACCTCGTACTAATTTCGATTGCAGATCAGCAAGTAGATTTAAATTACTCAGCACTTCTTCAGCAGCAACTCCGTAAGGAGCATGTCGAGCATTGGCGATTGCTAGTCTGTTAAATTGATTAGAACTAAGTACCGCTGGTGAGGTTTGAATCAATTGCTCATAACGGGACCAGAGAACCAAAACGCCGAGCGCATATGTGAAGAGTGAATCGTCGATTGCTAACCCACTTTCAATTAGTTCTTGTGGCTTTTCTTGATCGGCGGAGAAAAACAGATCAAATGGAGCGCCATTTGAAATCTGAGCAAAGAATCTTCCAGACGAGCCAAATACCAATCTGACGTCATGATCCGATTGCGCTTCAAACTCTTCAACCAACTGATTCGCCGGAGCGGTGAAGTTGGAAGCCACGGCTACTGTTGCTTCCGCAGCGACTGTGGAAACGGGCATTATCACTGCTAAGCAGAGTATCCACCTAAAAAACTGTTTATAATCCATAAACATAGCGATATATAATAGTTTATATATCGCTATGTCTCAAGCGCCAACTTCGCCTACAAAATTATGGTTATGGCCCAGCCCTTAGACAGTTCTGAGCCTGACCGGTTCGAAGCCTGGAAAATGCTGTACTCCCAGCGACAGGGAACTGCTAGACACGCTGCTGGAACGCCTGACCCGGATCAAAGCATCCATTCCAAAAAATGAGCCATTTGCGCTCTAGAGAACTAGCAACCGTGCGAAGATCATGAAACCCATTGGGTGACAAACTTTCAATCTCACTTTAATGCGCTTATTGCGAATAGCTTGCTATCTATTCCAATAATTCTGGCGAATTAGTCTTTAACTATCCTCGAATTATCGAGACACCTTTCGTGAGATCAAATGAGACCATGCCGTAGGA
>JBJLER010000078.1:0-59661 GCA_045565735.1 Pseudohongiellaceae bacterium | reverse complement strand
ACCTCATTCCGTCACGGTTTACTGTGCAACCCTGGATGGTGATCTGTATTTGTTATCTGCGTACTACACTGGCGGCACTTTTCCCGAGATGCGCTCCTGGAACCGCAATATTGTTAGAGATCCGCGCATTCGCTTGAAGATAGGTGATCAGGTTTTCGATCAAACCGTAAGCTATGTTTCCGATGAATCTATCCGGCGGCCGGTATACGATGCCCTGGGTGCGAAATATCCCGCCTGGGAAAGACCTACCTTTGAGAACATGCATATTCTAGCTGTGGGGCCAGCAGCTTAAGATTGTCTGAATACCAGGAGTTGGTTATTTGCTGGCATCGGATTGTCTTCTAGAAAAGACAATCCAGCTCCTTCTGTTAATTCCAGCACGCGCTCAAAATCTCGAATTCCACAAATAGGATTTTGTAACTTCAGCGAGATGTCAAATTTGGCATTACTTTCTGTTGTGAATTCTCCTGCGTACTTAAAAGGGCCATAAAGCAGCAGTAATGCATTGGGTTTGAGGCATTGCGGTAATCCCTTGAAGAAATTCACTACTGAGCCGTAGGCCATAATGTGGAGACTATTGGCGGTAAACACGCAGTCATAAGTAGCACAATCCCATTGCTCTTCATCAACATTGAGTCGAAATGCAGTTGGTAAATTTTGGAGTGCTTTGGCAACAATTCGTTGTTGCGTTATTTCGAGGTTTTCAGGAATGTCTGAACACTGCCAAATAATGTGTGGAAAGTGTTCGGCAAAAAACTCACCGTGTTGAGCTGTTCCGCTACCAATCTCTAACACAGAACTTACGGAGTCAAAGTATCGCTGTAAAATACTTAGAATTGGGAGTTTATTATTTTCGCTTGCCTGACTATACGGCAGCACTGAATTGTTAGGCACTAAGCAGTAGAAGCCTGTTTACGCTTAAATACATATTTTGTTTTTGAAGACTCCTCTTCACTGAATGTATAACCATCAACGTCAAAATCTTTTAGTTTCGAAGGTGAATTAATTTTATTTCTGATGATGTAAGCAGTCATCTCACCCCTGGCTCTCTTCGCGAAGAAGCTCAATACACGATACTGACCTCTAGCCCAGTCTTTGAACTGCGGTGTGATAACTTCCGCATCAAGCACCTTTGCATCAACCGAGCTGAAATATTCATTGCTGGCGAGGTTTATTAGAATTTTCTTTTTCTGACTTTGTTGCGTAAGTGTGGCATTAAGATCTTCCGTTATCTTGGATCCCCAAAACTCATAAAGATTTCTACTACCATTTACTCCGAACCCTCTTCCCATTTCTAATCGATAGGCTTGCATCAGATCTAAAGGCCGTAGCACTCCATAAAGGCCAGAAAGAATGCGCAAATGATTCTGGGCGAAGTTTAAATCTGCAGTGCCGAAGTCTTCGGCTTTCAAGCCCAAATAAACATCGCCTTTAAAAGCGAAAATCGCTTGTTTGGCATTCTTTAGCGTAAATGGCCGCTGCCATTCTACATAGCGCTGAAAATTCTCTTCGGCTAGTGCTTCGCTTATGTCCATTAGCGAGGACAGTTGGGAGGGGTTTAGTTCACGCAAACCATCTATTAGTTGCTCCGCTTCCTTCAAAAACGATGGTTCAGAGTATTTCTTGGTTTTAGCGCCAGCTGAATAGTCTAAAGATTTTGCAGGGGATACAACGGTTAACATACTTGCTTCTCTATTCCTTAATCTTGGCTATCGAAATCCAGCCACCACTCCAGTGGAGTTATTCCATCCTCTGGGTCGTAAACATTACCATAGTACCAAACGCAATCCGGATAATCCCGGAAAGCGTTTTCCAATCGCTGCTCGATTGACTGGAACCCGATTGAGACGTGAATGCTATAGACCAGAGCTCTCTCGGTATGTTGATCTAAACTACCACCCAGTTTTTCTATTTCCGAAGTTAGTGTTTGCTCGAGCTTCGACAAGTCGTCTTTAGCAAAGACTCTTACGCATAGATTTCCAGATCTGGATACTAATTCATATTCCGCTGTATCCGGATTAATCAGCTTAATCGTGTCTCCGGCTGCTATATTGCGCGTAAGCAGAGGCGACTTCATGATGCGAGCGTGATGTGGAAAATCTGGTAATAGCTCTACTTCAAGACTCTCAAATACTGGCTCACCAGTTCCGTTTACTCCGGCAAGAAATGGTAGTTCTGTTTTCTCGCTATTTTGCAATGATCTATCCGATTAGTGCCCTGCCCCCAGTAAAGGTTAAGCTTGGGGCTGCGCCAGAAGGCTCTGAATTTTGAGAATCGCTATGATAGAACGCTTGCAGCGAATTGCTACATTTTTGTATCGATTTAGGTTTTTTATAATAGCCTTGGGAATCGTCAGCCTCGGCGTGTGCGCTGTAAGCTTTTTTCAAAACCCTTGGATCAATGGAGAGGTTTGGCTCATTCCTAGCGTATTAAGCCTAAGCTGGTCCTTGGCCTTGTACTCTGTCATTGCACTATTTCAACAAGTTCCCGAGAAAGCCGATAAGTCTGAAGGCTGGCGCATAAGAGCTTCAAACTCAATTCGACGCGGAGTACTTTGGTTGGCCGCTTTATCTTTGGTGTTACTCACTGGCGCTCTCATTATTTTGAGTTACCAGCTATTAAGAGTCTGGGCTATGGGATAATTGCCGGATGATTGATCTAGTTATTCAAATAATCGATTCCTTTAACAAACGAATAGGTAGGACCGGCTCCTGGTTGGCGCTTTTAATGGTGTTGGTAATGTTTATCATTGTGTTGCTGCGCTACGCCTTTCAAATTGGTTCCATAGCACTGCAAGAGTCAGTTATGTATATAAACGCCCTAATATTTACTGTGGGCGTTGGCTATACCCTAAAAGAACAAGGCCATGTTCGCGTAGATGTTTTCTACAACAGATTAAGTATCAAAAGAAAGGCAATAATTGACATGCTTGGATGTGCTGTGTTCTTAATGCTAACGGCGGGATTTATTCTCTTGGCAAGTTGGGATTACGTTGCAGTTTCCTGGCGTATAAGAGAAAGCTCACCTGAATCCAGTGGACTGCCATTCGTATACTTATTGAAAACCACTATTCTTTTTATTGCGGGTTTGCTCGCAGCTCAAGGTATTGCTGAGTTTCTAAAATCATTTAAGAAGTTTAAACAGGAATAGTTGTGCTGGAACTGTTGCCGCTAATACTATTTGTTGTTGTTTGTTTCTTTTTAATGGCAGGGTATCCAGTTGCATTAACTCTCGCCGGAGTATCTCTGCTATTTGCAGCCTTTGGTGAATTAGCAGGTGTATTCGACTCAGCTTTTATCTCCTTAATTCCAAACCGCATTTTTGGAATTCTTGCTAACCAAAATTTATTCGCGGTTCCTCTGTTCGTTTTTATGGGATCGATGCTGGAAAAATCTCGCATTGCCGAAGATTTACTAAAGAACATGCAACTGGTGTTTGGCCGCCTTCCAGGAGGTTTAGGCATTGCTGTAATTCTGGTCGGCATGTTGCTCGCAGCAAGTACAGGAATTGTTGGCGCGACAGTTGTCACCATGGGCATTTTGTCTTTACCGACTATGCTAAAGGCAGGATATCGACCTTCTTTAGCCTGCGGAACGCTTTGTGCAACCGGAACCCTGGGCCAAATCATTCCTCCCTCTATATGTTTGGTTTTACTCGGAGAAGTTATTTCCAACGCCTATCAGCAATCACAACTTAATGCTGGGGTGTTTGCTCCAGACTTCGTGTCCATCGGAGATCTATTTGCTGGAGCAATCATTCCAGGCTTGTTGCTGGTTGCTGGCTATGCAATCTACGTTTTAATAGTTGCTTTGATGCGTCCCGCCGACGCGCCATCAGTTAAAGAATTTAATGCTAAGCTTTCTGGCGCAGAAATCCTTGGAGCATTAATAAAAGGCTTATTGCCACCCGTGTTTCTGATGATTGCCGTACTGGGTTCTATATTGATTGGTGTGGCTACTCCGACAGAGGCGGCCAGTGTGGGAGCAGTAGGGGCTATGCTTTTGGCGCTGACCCGGAAGAAACTAAACTTAAAGATAGCGCATGAAGTGGCCATAGAAACAACCAAGATTACTTCGATGGTTTATCTCATCCTAGTAGGCGCCACCATATTCTCATCTATCTTCCGCGGCTTTGGCGGGGAAGAGCTAATCGAAGGTTTGCTTATCGGTCTCCCTGGTGGTGTCATATCTGCAACCATTATTGTGATGCTACTGATATTCCTTCTTGGGTTTATTCTTGATTTTATTGAAATCACTTTTATGGTCGTTCCCTTAATCGGCCCAGTACTTTTATCAATGGGCCTCGATCCAATCTGGTTAGGGGTTATGATAGCCATTAACTTGCAAACCTCTTTCTTAACACCACCGTTTGGATTTTCTCTATTTTATTTGCGCAGTGTGGCTCCATCTGAGGTTGTCACAAGCGAGATATACAAAGGAGTGGTACCGTTTGTTGGTCTGCAATTGCTGCTACTTCTTTTATTAGTCTTTTGGCCAGGTCTTGCAACCTGGTTGCCATCAGTGCTTAGTCAGTAAGGGATGTAATGCACGATTGAGAATTCAAACCCGCAGAAATTGTTGAGGAGCCAGCCTTACAGGCCTTGGTAATGCCAAAAGATAAAAACGTCAAGGGTCAGATTTTTGGTGGATGGATGGTTTCATAAATGGATTTAGCGGCTGGCATAATAAGCAAGCAAGTCACCCAAAGCCGTTCGGCCGCTGTGGCAATTCAATAAGTCACCTTTATTAAACTGGTTAGCGTTGGATCAACCTTGAGTTGATATTACCGAGCGATAAACACTGGCAGAACTTCGATGCATATTGCGGTGGGCTTGTGGATACTTCGTTGCCCACCTAACTTGAGGCTTAATTGACTTCGAGTTTGCGTGCTTCGATAAAAGCTTCTTCAGCAATACCGTTGTAGTTCATCACGCCGTCTTTGAAATTTTTCCAGGACTCATAAACTCGAGCAGTTGCTTCGTCGGCTTGGGCCATTTCAGTAACTACTTCATCAGAGATGCGACGCAATTCGATAAGCACGTCATCCGGCAGTCGCCGCAACTCCACATTGTGATCCTCCACTAAAGCACGTAGTGCTTCATTGTTCTTTGCGGTAAGTTCATCAAGTAATAACTGGTTCATTACTTCAGTTCCTGCTAGGAGTATTTCTTGCAAGTCTTCAGGCAGTGCTTCGAAGCGCTCTTTATTGAATACTGTTTCTAAAGTAGAACCTGGCTCATGCCAGCCGGGATAGTAGTAATAATCCGCAACGGTGTGATATCCCGCAGCAAGGTCATTATAAGGGCTTACAAATTCCGTCGCGTCCAGGGCTCCGGTTTGTAATGCAGTAAATACTTCACTGACTTGCATGGTTACTGGTAAACCACCAGCGCGACGAAATACTTCGCCACCCAAACTGGGTATGCGCATTTTTAACCCCTGCACATCACTTAGAGAATTAATTTCCTTATTAAACCAACCGAACATCTGCACACCGGAATTGCCGCCACGTACCGGAATAAGATTAAAAGGCGCGTATAACTCCCGCCAAAGTTCATTGCCACCGCCGTATCGTAACCAGGCATCCTGTTCATAACTGGTCATGCCAAAGGGAATAGATGAAAAGAAAGGTGTAGCCGGTATTTTTCCTTGCCAATAATAGGCACCGGAATGGCCGATTTCAGCAACGCCCTGAGATACTGCATCAAATACTTCTAATCCACCGACTAATTCATTAGCGCCATAAACACGAATGCGCATGCGGCCCTGACTCATGGTTTCCACAATGTCAGCAAAATATTCAGGGGATGTTCCCAGCGCCGGAAGATTTTTTGGCCAGGAAGTAATCATCTTCCACTCATAGACTATTTGGTCTGTGGCAACTTGGGATTGAACCGCAGTTTGCTGCTGTTCACTACCACAGGCAGCCAGTAATAGTAGAGAAATCCCTAAAGTCGTTAATCTACCTATGTGTTTCAATAATCCATTCATTTTATCGTTCTGTTCTCTATTCCAAGACTTCCAGCTTCGCGTAAGAGAGTACCAGCCACTTACTGCCTGAAGCATCGAAGTTTACCTGGACTCTGGCGTTAGAGCCCTGACCTTCGTAGTTTAACACCACGCCTTCCCCGAATTTGCCGTGGGCGACACGCTGGCCTAATGATATATCAGTTTTAGGCACTTCAACCTTGCCTTTTATGACTTTGCCCATGCCACTGTTTTTGAGCCGTTGGTTACCCATCCGGGCCACAGCGGTCTTGAGCCTTACTTCTTCTATTAGTTCCTGGGGAACTTCTTTGATAAATCGAGACGGCCGACAAAGCGTAACATCACCATGCAGCCTACGTGATTCTGCATGACTTAAGTAGAGTTTATTCTTGGCTCGAGTTATACCGACATAACAGAGCCTTCTTTCCTCTTCAAGCCCGGCCAAGTTATCCATAGACATCTTGTGGGGGAAAAGCCCTTCTTCCATTCCGGCCAGAAAGACCAACTGAAACTCTAGCCCTTTTGCCGAATGCAATGTCATTAATTGCACGGCATCATCAGACTCATCAGCCTGTGTATCGCCGGAATCTAACGAAGCCTGATCGAGAAAAGCGGAAAGTAATAATTTGGAAGTGAGATCTATACCTTCACCTTCTTCTACTTCGATGTCTGCATCATCGAAATTGGCACAGGCATTAACTAGTTCTTCCAGGTTTTCAATACGGCTTCTAGCTTTCTCACCGCCTTCTTTTTCATGATGTTGCACAATTCCGCTTTGTTTGATGACATGCTCCGCTTTTTCATGCAGCTCCATATTGGCGCAATCCTCATCCAGTTTGTCGATGAGCTCCATAAAATCAAGAACTGCGTTTGCAGCGCGTGATTTTAGAATAGATTCATTGATGCACATGGCACAGGCTTGCCACAGCGAATAACTTTGCTCTCGAGCTACAGTGCGAATGGTATCTATTGTTCTTCCGCCGATACCTCGAGTAGGAACATTGATGACTCTTTCAATGGCTGTATCGTCATTCCGATTAACCAACATCCTTAAATAAGACAAAGCATTTTTAATTTCCAATCGCTCATAGAAGCGATGGCCACCATAAATACGATAGGGCATTCCAACTCTCAACAGCGCATCTTCAAGTTCTCTTGATTGTGCATTGGAGCGATAAAGCACTGCTGATTCGGAGCGTCGATTGCCGTGATTAAACCAATCCTGCAATCGATCCACGATAAAACGTGCTTCGTCTTGTTCGTTGAACGCTTCGTACAAACTTATTGGTTCGCCTTCTGATCCTTCAGTCCACAGGTTTTTACCAAGTCTGCCTTGGTTCTTAGCAATTAACTTGTTGGCAGCATTAAGGATTGTAGAAGTAGAGCGGTAATTCTGTTCCAGCCTGACGATATCGGTCTCAGGAAAATCCACATTGAACTTTTGAATGTTTTCGATTTTTGCTCCGCGCCAACCATAAATAGATTGATCATCATCCCCGACTACCATTAATTGGTTCTGATTGCCGGCGAGAACGCGCAACCATGCATATTGAATGGAGTTAGTATCTTGAAATTCGTCAACCAGGATAAACTGAAAACGATTTTGATAATGAGCAAGAATGTGCGAATTTTTTAGCCAGAGTTCATGGGCGCGTAGAAGTATCTCGCCAAAGTCGATCATGCCGCCGCGTTCGCAAGCTTCTTCGTAAGCCTTGTACACTTCAAGCATAGTCTTAGTGTAATCATCTTCAAAATGTTCAATGTTGTTTGCTCTTAATCCCTCATCTTTTTGCGCGTTGATGTACCACTGGCATTGTTTAGCAGGCCATTTTTCTTCGTCGATGCGCAAGGACCGATTTATTCTTTTGATAAGACGCAATTGATCTTCCGCATCCAAAATGTGGAAATCTTCCGGCAGTCCTGCTTCCTGCCAGTGTGAGCGCAATAAACGGTGGGCCAGTCCATGAAATGTTCCTACCCACATTCCACTGAACGACTGACCTAACAAATCTTCGATGCGACCGCGCATTTCTCTTGCCGCCTTATTAGTGAAGGTAACGGCGAGAACCGCAAACGGAGAAACATGCTCAGCTTGAATTAGCCAGGCAATGCGGTGAACCAGCACACGAGTTTTGCCGCTGCCCGCTCCGGCAAGTACGAGCAAATTTTTTGAAGGGCTTGCGACTGCGTTGCGTTGTTGATCATTCAGAGAATCGAGAATGTGGGATACGTCCATGGCAGCTTATTCTATCAAAATGTACTTCAGGCGCTTGTGTTTAGTTGTGACTTCAATTTCTCTGTGGCTTAGAGAATAAGCGGGTTATTTGCTAGAATGGCGCGCCCTTTACAAGGGTAGAATTGAAAGCATTAGGGCAACAGAAAGATCTATAGGAGACACCTATGTCTGTCAGAGCGGATGATGTGCCATTTAACTGGCAAGATCCATTTCTCTTAGAAGAACAACTGAGCGAAGAAGAGCGCATGGTCAGGGATACTGCCAAGCAATATGCTCAAAATAAGCTTCTACCTCGAGTTAGGGAAGCTTATCGTAATGAAGAGACAGATCCGGAAATTTTTCGGGAAATGGGAGACCTTGGCCTGTTAGGCCCAATGATTCAAGGTTACGGCTGCGCAGGGATGAACTATGTTTGTTACGGACTCATTGCCAGAGAAATAGAAGCAGTAGATTCAGGCTATAGATCAATGATGTCAGTGCAATCAAGTCTGGTCATGCACCCGATTAATGCTTTTGGCACCGAGGAACAGAAACAGAAATATCTGCCTAAGCTGGCCAGCGGTGAATGGATTGGATGTTTCGGATTAACCGAGCCTGACCATGGTTCCGATCCAGGTAGTATGAATACCCATGCTAAATCAATAGCCGGCGGCTATAGTTTATCCGGAGCAAAAAACTGGATAAGCAACTCACCAATTTCTGACGTCTTTATTGTTTGGGCCAAGGTTGATGATGGCACGATAAGTGGATTCATCTTGGACAAGGGAATGAAAGGACTTTCCGCGCCGAAGATCGAAGGCAAGTTAGCCTTACGAGCATCCATCACCGGCGAGATCGTCATGGATGAAGTATTTGTGCCGGAAGAAAACAAGTTACCCGGTGCGAAAGGACTCAATGGACCATTTAGTTGTTTGAATTCAGCAAGGATGGGAATTTCCTGGGGCGCATTAGGAGCTGCAGAGACTTGCTGGCATACGGCCTTGCAATACACATTGGATCGAAAGCAATTCGGTAGACCACTGGCAGCTAATCAGTTGATTCAAAAAAAGCTGGCACAAATGCAGACGGATATCGCGTTAGGTTTACAAGGATGTTTACAGGCTTGCCGTTTGAAAGATCAGGGCAAATTGGCACCAACACTAATTTCGCTTCTTAAGCGCAACTCGTGTTTAAAAGCTCTTGATGCAGCACGCGAATCACGGGATATGTTGGGAGGAAATGGTATTTCTGATGAGTATCCTATCATGCGCCATGCGCAAAATTTGGAAGTTGTGAATACTTACGAAGGCACACAAGACATCCATGCACTTATTTTGGGTAGAGCGCAGACTGGCATTCAAGCCTTTACTAGGTAACGACTTCTTCTACTGGTACGCTATTGCGATTAAGACACTTACTAAATGATGACATTGGAATGCGAGCCCAACGAAGAGTGGCGCTACCAAAGATGACCGTCATCAGCTCACAAGTAATTAAGAAACGTGCCAACGAATATGGATGCACCTACCCAGTTGTTGTTTAGAAACGCTTTAAAGCAAGAGCCAGGGAATCTGTATCGAATAAGGTGCTGCTGATAAATAAGAAAACCACAAGCAATCAATAGTGACACGTAAAACACCACTCCCATTTCCAACTGTCGAGCAGCCAGCCACATAGCAATAATAAACATAGCTTGCAGCATGCCAATCATTAATCGGTCAGCGTCGCCGAATAATATTGCTGTAGACTTTACGCCTATTTGGATGTCGAATTCTCTATCTACCATTGCATATTGCGTATCGTAAGCAACAGTCCATAAAGCATTTGCAACAAACAACAAATAAGCAGGCTGTGGAATTTCTGTTGTTACAGCAGTGAATGCCATAAGAATTCCCCAGGAGTAAGCGACACCCAAAACCAGTTGAGGAAGATTAGTGTAGCGTTTCATGAATGGATAAATCGCAATTAATGCAACTGCGCCAAAGGAAAGAAAAACGGTTTCTCGATTAGTCATCAAGACAAGCAGAAAACCAATGACAGACAACACCCCGAAGCATATGAATGCGTCCTGGCGCCTTAATATTCCGCTGGGAAGAGGTCGGTTTTCGGTTCTTAACACTTCACCATCAATTGAATAGTCAGCAAAATCGTTTACGGAGCAACCGGCGGAGCGCATGATTACTGTTCCTAAAGTAAAAATTAGAAATAAACCTATGCCGGGAAATCCTTCAGCCGCTACCCATAACGCCATAATTGTTGGCCATAGCAATAAGTAGATTCCGATTGGTCGATTAATTCTGGTGAGCTCAACAAGCGCGGGGAACTTTTCGTAAAGCTCAGGGTATTGAGCACGAGAGCGTGTGACAAGCTTTGACCATATCGGCCTAAGGGAATTCATGATAGGTGCTGCTACGAAACCACAGTTCGGCTTAAGTGCGTAGCATAAAAGATTTTCAGTTAGATAAAAAACCTATTTTGCAGCACAAGCCCTGCAATTATGTAATAACACGGAACGCAACAAAGGGCTTCGGAATCTTCTGCGAGGACTATTGGAGCTGCTTCCATTTGTAATCACTTCATTGCGCAATCTGGCCGCGGCCCTGAATTTTCTCATATTTATATATCTAGCATAGAAAGGGGAAAGGAGTAACGACGGAGAATTAAGAAATTTATTTGGAATTAAAAAATGCTCGGGAGCTAAACATTTACATAATGCTCGCGCTGCCCGAGCCAGCGTCTTATGAGGGGGTCGACGATGTCGCTATGACTTTGTAGGATTAATTCTGATGCCTTTTTAACGGAATCTAGCAAAGGTGCGTCCCGCGCAATATCAGCGACACGAAAAGTCATCATGCCGGTTTGCTGAGTACCAAGCACTTGACCCGGTCCTCTCAACTCTAAATCTTTTTCTGCAATATAAAAGCCATCAGTGCTGCCGCGCATAACGGTTAGCCTTTGTTTCCCGGCACTTGATAAAGGAGTTTGGTATAAAAGGATGCAGTGGCTTTGAATATTGGCGCGGCCAATGCGACCTCTTAGTTGATGCAATTGAGCCAAACCAAGCCTTTCAGGATTTTCGATTACCATAAGACTAGCGGTAGGAACATCGACACCGACTTCGATCACTGTTGTTGCGACTAGCAGTTGTGTCTTGCCTTCTTTAAAATGTGTCATTACTTCAATTTTTTGTTTCGGTTTCATTCTTCCATGAATAAGACCAACCTCAATCTGTGGTAGCTGCTTGTTTAACTTTACGGCGGTTGCTTCAGCTGCTTCACATTGCAGTGCTTCTGATTCTTCTATTAATGTGCAGACCCAATAGGCTTGATTGCCTTCGTAACAGGCTTTTTCGATTCGATCGATAACTTCGTCGCGACGATCGCTGGAAATAATTGCAGTATTAACCGGAGTTCTTCCAGGAGGGAGTTCGTTAATAACAGAGGTATCAAGGTCGGCATAAGCGCTCATGGCCAACGTACGCGGTATTGGGGTGGCGGTCATGACCAACTGATGAGGATTGATGGCGCCTGCCGATGCTTTATCTCGTAGTGATAATCGTTGATGCACACCAAAACGATGTTGTTCGTCGATGATAATAAGACCAAGCTTTTTGTACTCGACGTCGTCCTGAAATAGAGCATGAGTACCGATTAAGAGTTGGCACTTACCAGAGATTAGGTCATGCAGTTGTCGTGCGCGGGCAGTCCCTTTGGTTTTGCCACTGAGCCACCCCATTTTAATCCCTAAGGGAACAAACCATTGTTCAAAGTTAAAAAGGTGCTGTTCGCCGAGAATTTCAGTTGGTGCCATAATAGCGACTTGATAGCCACTGCTAATTGCATGCAGCGCAGTAAGTGCAGCCACGACAGTTTTGCCAGATCCTACATCACCTTGCAGAAGCCTGAGCATGGGGCAAACTCCGCCAAGATCTTTCGAAATTTCCTGATATGCAAGCTGTTGCCCATTAGTTAGAGTGAACGGTAGTGCCTTAAGAAACTGGGAAAGCAACTTGTCATTGGCATTGAGCTGCGGCGCTTTCTGTTGCTTGGAATCATTTCTAACCCGGCGCATACAGAGCCTATGAGCTAACAGCTCTTCAAAAGCGAGACGCTTTCGCCCGGGATTTGTCCAACTCTGTGGAGCATCGATAGGTGGTTTATGTAATAGACGAATAGCGTCGGCAAGCCCTTCCAACTCCATCTTTTGGACTAACGCTAGTGGTAGGTGATCTCGTACATTTGGTGACTTTTCCATTAGAGCAAGTGCTTGATTGATGACATTTCGCAACCGTGCTTGCTGCAGTCCTTCCGTTGTGGGATATATGGGAGTAAGAGAATCTTCAACTGGGACTGAATCGAAGTTGCTCAAAACTTTATATTCCGGGTGGTATATTTCCATTCCGGTTCGGCCTCTTCTGACCTCACCGTAGCAACGAATTAAATTTCCCTCTGTCAAAGAATTTTTCTGGGCAGCACTAAAATGAAAGAAGCGTAGACTGACAAAGCCAGTGTCATCTTGCACTACGCAATGCAAACTGCGACGACGACCAAACTGAGTATTGCAAGAAACAATTTCACCCTGAAGCTGAACCTGCTCACTAACTCGGATCTTGCCGATTTGATGAAGTCTGGTTCTATCTTCATAACGCAAAGGTAAATGAAATAGAAGATCCTGAACGTTGTAGATGCCGAGCTGACGAAATTTCTTTTCCAGGGCAGGACCGATTCCTTTTAGTTTAGTTAAGGGAATTTGATCCAATGGAGGGTTCGTCATAACAACAATAACAGAGCAAGAAGTCTGAATCGGAGTATATGGGCTTTTGGGGAGGGTCGCTAGAAATCAGAAGAATTAGACTATCAATGTCTATACAGACATTATTGCTTCGATCTCAACAATTGCGCCTTTGGGCAGCGCGCTAACTTCTATGGTTGCTCTTGCTGGATATGGCTCAGCAAAATGTTCCGCCATAATTGAATTTACTGCGGCAAACAGACCAAGGTCTGTAAGATAGATTGTCAGCTTAACAATATCGTTTAAACTGCCACCAGCAGCATTCGCTACAGCACTTAAGTTTTCAAATACTTGTTGAGTTTGTTCTTCGATTCCAGAACCAGCCAATTCCATGAATTCAGGATCGAGCGGTATCTGGCCAGATAGGAAAACAAAAGGGCCGCTTTTAATTGCCTGAGAATAAGGTCCAATTGCTGCCGGTGCATCGGAAGTTTGAATTGGTTCTTTATTGGCCATTATTGAGTTCCGATAGTGCTTTTAATGACTTTCTTTACTTTACGACTTTTTACTCGAGTTACTTTGGTAACAGGTTTAATCAGACGAACACGTTTCATAATACGTGCAAGATGTACTCGGTTCTTAACATTCAGAGATAAATTCACAATGCTAAAGCGTGCGTCTCTTTCAACTGTACTTATCTTCTCAATATTCGCTTCAGCGCCTGTGATATTTGTAGCCAGGGTGGCAATGATGCCACGCTGATTCTCCAATTCAACGCGAAGCTCCACGGAAAACTCTCCTTCAACCTCGGGATCCCAAGATACTGCAATGCACTTCTCAGGATTGTCGCGAATGTCAGCAATGTTATTGCAATCATCGGCATGAATAACCATGCCACGACCGGAACTAATGTGACCAACGATAGGGTCACCAGGAATAGGGTGGCAGCATTTCGCGTAGTTCATCACCATGCCTTCAGACCCACGAATCGCTAGCGTGGCTTGTTGCTCCGGCTCAGCTTGTTCATCTTCATCCGTAGAAACATTTACCTGCGCCGCCAGGCGTTGGGCGATCATGTAAGACATACGGTTACCCAAACCTATTTCTTCTAAAAGCTGATCGACACTTTTCAGATTGGTTTGCTGTAACACAGATTCAAAATTATCTTTGGACATAGATTCAATCTGGGTGCCGAATCCTGCCAATGCTTTATTCAGTAAGCGTCTTCCCAGTGCTACTGACTCAGAGTGTTTCTGATTCTTCAGATAATGACGAATATTACTGCGGGCTTTACCGGTAACGACAAAACTTAACCAGGCCGGATTTGGCTGTGTGCCAGGAGCGGCGATGATCTCCACAGTTTGCCCACTCTGTAATGGTTCGCTTAAAGGTGCGAGGCGGCGGCTTATACGACAGGCCACACAGGAATTCCCTACATCAGTATGAATTGCATAGGCGAAATCAACCGCAGTTGATCCGGCTGGTAATTCGAAGATCTGTCCTTTTGGAGTGAATACATAAATCTCATCTGGGAATAAATCGATCTTTACGTTTTCGATAAATTCCAGTGAGTTACCGGCGTGTTTTTGCATTTCCAGCAATCCATTTACCCATTCTCTTGCACGGATATGGGCATTGCTCGGTAAATCATCACTGGATTTATATAGCCAATGAGAGGAGATGCCATTGTTGGCCATAGCTTCCATTTCTTCGGTACGAATCTGAATTTCAATCGGCACACCGTGCATACCAAACAGAGTTGTGTGCAATGATTGATACCCATTTGCTTTTGGAATAGCGATGTAATCTTTGAAACGACCCGGTACCGGTTTATATAAACTGTGAACTGCACCTAAGACGCGGTAGCAAGTGTCGACGCGATCGACAATGACGCGAAACGCATACACATCCATTATTTCAGAAAATGATTTACGTTTACTGCGCATTTTTTCGTAGATGCTGTAGAGATGCTTTTCTCGGCCGATTGTACGACCAGGTAAACCTTCCCGTTCTAAACAGGCTTCTAATGAAGTTTGAATCTGGCTAACAATTTCTTTGCGATTTCCGCGAATGCTCTTTACTGCAGCGGAAATTCTTCGTGCGCGCATGGGATAGAGGGCACCGAATCCTAACTCTTCAAACTCCACTCGCACATTGTTCATACCTAAGCGGTTAGCAATAGGCGCATATATGTCGAGAGTTTCCCTGGCAATGCGCCGACGCTTGTCTGGAGCTAAAACCTCCAAGGTGCGCATGTTATGAAGACGGTCGGCGATCTTAACCAGAATGACGCGTAAGTCTTTGGCCATTGCCATGGCCATCTTCTGAAAGTTTTCTGCTTGTGCTTCTGCACGAGAACTAAAGGTTATCTTGTTGAGCTTACTTACGCCGTCTACCAGATCGGCAACCGTATTCCCAAACTGCGACTTAATAGCTGTTTTGGTAATGCCAGTATCTTCAATAACATCGTGCAACATGGCGGCCATCAAACTTTGATGATCCATGTGCATCTTACTCAAGATTGAAGCCACGGCGAGAGGATGGGTTACGTAGGCGTCACCACTCCGACGAACTTGTCCTTCGTGTGCTTGTTCGGCATAGAAGTAAGCGCGCCGTACGCTGTTGACTTGGTCTTTTCCTAAGTAATTGGAAAGGCCATCAGCGAGGGAGTCGATTGTGTCTAGGGCAGCTACTTGCAAGACGCGACTCCTAAAATTCAAATTTTAACTGAGGGTTGTTCTTCCTGATCTATAACGGCAGCAGGTTTTTCGATAGATCCCTCAGTAGAACCTTCGAATTCTCCCCCGATGTCTTCTAACTCAACGCTAGGCTTCTCAACCAGAATCTCAGCATCGACTAATCCGTCAGCGATTTCGCGCAGGGCAATTACGGTAGGTTTGTCATTATCGACCGAAACCATAGGGTCTTTGCCCTCGATCTGAAGCTGCCGTGCGCGCTTGCTGGAAACCATAACCAGCTCAAAGCGGTTATCAACTTTGTCTAAACAATCTTCTACTGTAATTCTTGCCATTTCCGAACCTTAAATTTTGCCGTTGTATTGATTAGCTTGGACGAAAAAATTAACCAAATCAAGCACTTCCTAACTTCAGCTCGACCAAGCTTACCCCCCTGGAAAGGACCGGGGATTGTACAGAATTCCTGCTTAAAAAGCACCATTTGTATAGCTGTGGACCAACCTAACCGTGGGTCAGACTGGTAAGTAATTCGCTCAGGCTTTCTTGCTGGACACGGACGGTAAGACGCTGAGTGCGGACGATTGCACGGATATCATCGAGTGCAGAGTCGAAATCATCATTTACTACAACATAGTTAGCTTCTGCTACGTGTTCGATAACGCTTCTTGCCTGTTGCATCCGACTCTCGATGGTATCGTAATCGTCCTGGGCTCGCTCTTGTAATCTTTCGGTAAGGGTTTCTATAGAAGGAGGAAGAATGAAAATAGAACAAGTATCAGGATAAAGATTGCGAATTTGTTCTGCGCCCTGCCAATCAATTTCCAAAATAACATCGAGACCCTTGGCTAACTGTTCATTAACCCACAGCTCTGAAGTGCCATAGTGGTATCCATAAACCTCAGCGGACTCTAAAAAATTTCCATCGGATAACATACCCATGAATTCTTGTTTTTCGATGAAATGATAATTCACACTATCTTTTTCCCCCGGCCGAGCGGGCCGAGTAGTGTGGGAAACAGAAACACAAAGATTCTCATCCTGGCCCACTAACTCATCGACGAGCGTGGTTTTACCAGCGCCGGATGGAGCGGTGATAATGAATAACTTTCCCTTTTTCATTTTTTAGTATCTATTCTACGTTCTGTATTTGCTCGCGCATTTGTTCTATTAATACTTTTAATTCAACTGCGCCTAGAGTTGTATCCACCACAATCGATTTCGAAGACAAAGTATTCGCTTCTCTATTTAGCTCTTGCATAAGAAAGTCTAAACGTCTGCCTTTTTGCCCATTAGATTCTATGACTCGCTCAACTTCATTCAAGTGTGAATCCATTCGATCGAGCTCTTCATCAACATCTGCTTTCTGCGCCAATATGGCAATTTCTTGTTCTAATCGAGTTGGCTCAAGTTCGGCTTTTAACTCTTCCAGCTTCTCTAAAAGGTTTTTCCGTTGCCCACATATAATGTCAGGTATTTTTTCCCGTATAGAGGCAACGATTTCTCGAATCGAAATGATACGTTGACTCAGCATGCCTTTAAGCGCTTTGCCTTCCCTGGCTCTACTTCTCACTAAATCATCTAACGCTGCTGTAAAAAGATCGAGTGCTTCCCTCTCAATAGTATCGGCATCGACACTTTGATCAGCCATTACTCCAGGCCAACGTAAGATCTCCGCCGACGTTAACTGATTATTCAAGCCTGCAATTTGATTAATCTCATTATTTGCACGAACTAATTTTGCGATGAGTTCTTTATTTAGTAGCAAATCAGATTGACTAGCTTCGACTACCTGAAATCTAAGTTGGCATTCAATTTTTCCACGGTTCAACTTTTTTCGAACAGTATCTCTGATGACATTTTCGAGGCCACGAAACGATTCAGGAAGTCGCACACCAGTTTCTAGGTAACGATGGTTAACTGAGCGTAATTCCCAAGTCAGGGAGCCCCACTCTCTATCTGCTTGCTGCCGGCTAAAGGCAGTCATACTCAACATCATAATGGGTGGCCCATTTTCAAAGAGCCGCTATTCTATCTTAATACGCTGCTAAACACAGTTAGCATTCAGAGACTCCTGCTTGCTCGCAACAACTCCAAAATTCAAGGATAATCTGTAGCATTTTATAATTATTGGAATAAAGAGAATCGATGTCAGAACCTTCACGTCCCAGCAATAGAAACCAAGACGAACTTCGCTCAATAAATATCACTCGCAATTACACCAAGCATGCAGAAGGGTCTGTCTTAGTTGAATTCGGTGCAACTAAAGTTCTCTGCAATGCAACTGTAGAAGAGTCTGTACCTCGTTTTTTGAAAGGAACCGGACGAGGGTGGGTCACTGCTGAATACGGCATGTTGCCACGGTCCACCGGTACCCGTATGGACCGAGAAGCAGCAAAAGGGAGACAATCAGGACGCAGCTTGGAAATTCAGCGGTTGATTGGCCGCTCATTAAGAGCCGCAGTGGACTTAGATGGTCTTGGCGAACACACAATAAAAATTGATTGCGATGTGATACAAGCAGATGGCGGTACTCGAACTGCTTCCATTACTGGCGGTTGCGTTGCATTACATGACGCGATTACCTACATGTTGAATAAAAACTTGGTAAGTGAATCCCCCTTCAAGCAACTAGTCGCATCGGTTTCTGTGGGAATTCATAATGGTTGCGCCGCACTAGACCTCGATTATGATGAGGACTCAAATGCTGAAACCGACATGAATATTGTGATGACAGAGTCTGGCGGGTTCATTGAGATACAGGGAACAGGAGAAGATGGCGATTTTTCTCACGACCAATTATTGCAAATGGTCGGTTTGGCAGAATCGGGAATCAAATCACTGATTGGCAAGCAACAAGAAGCATTAGCGGAGTTTTAGTTTTAAACAGGAATAACAATGCAAGATTTTCAATCAGAGTTTTTAGCATTCGTAGTCGAAAATGAAATATTAAGATTTGGTGAGTTCACTCTAAAGTCTGGGCGGATAAGCCCTTACTTTTTTAACGCGGGTCTGTTTAATTCCGGTTATAAACTAGCTTTTCTTGCAAAATGTTATGCGGCTGTAATAGCAAACTCCGAACAAGAGTTTGATATATTGTTCGGCCCTGCCTATAAAGGTATTCCACTTGTTTCAGCAACAGCGATGGCCTTGGCTAACAATCACGACCTGAACAAACCTTTCTGCTTTAATCGTAAAGAAGCAAAGGGTCACGGCGAAGGTGGAATAATAGTTGGTTCTGAACTAAGTGGGAAAGTTTTGATAATCGATGACGTAATTACAGCAGGCACAGCTATACGCGAGGCAGTAGAAATTATACAAAATGACGGTGCACAACTAAACGGAATTGCGGTTGCGATGGATCGACAGGAAAAAGGCGCAGGTGAACTTTCCGCTATCCAAGAAATTGAACAGACCTATCAGATTTCCGTAACAGCCATTATTAGTTTGCAAAACATCATCGATTATCTTGAAGGATCCAGCAATAGTGAAATGCAACAACATTTAACTGCTGTTGCTGCTTACCGAGATCAGTACGGCGTCTAATCAGCCTGAATGTTTTTGAAATACTTAGCCAGCCGACGATGCACTAGGAGCAGTAAAGGGAGCCAGTAGATTTCTGCTGAGAAACTCCCACTGTGTGTCCCAATTCTCCAATGGCGACTGCTGGAATTCACTGCGAACGAATTGAGTCAACCTACCTTCTGCAGAAGCCAACAATAAATTTGCCAAAGCAGCAGGTGAAACAGTTGCTTTTAAGCTTTCCCTGATCTGGGCTTCTCGTAGTATTTGCTTCAACTGTGATTCAAGCCGGCTATAGAACTGTGCAATGCGAACTCGCAGGCGTTCAGTTTCTCCCGCTAGAGCATCACCTGTAAGTAGACGAGTCATACCAGGATTCTTATCGGAAAAAGTTAGCAATAGTGTGAGGATTTTCTGGCAGCGCACTTCAGCACTGCTTTCTTCATTGAGAATTCTAGAAATTCTGAGAAACAGCGTTTCTTCGATAAATTTAATCAGTCCTTCAAACATTCGAGCTTTGCTGGGGAAATGCCGATACAGCGCCGCTTCCGAAACTCCCACTTCCTTGGCCAGGGCAGCCGTGGTTATGCGTTCACCGGGAGACGTCTCCAACATGCGAGCCAATGCCTGCAGTATTTGATCTTTCCGAGATGTCTTGTTGCCGGTTTCCATCGGAATTAGCCACCTGTTTCGTGAGGATTAGGAATTTTTAGTTCTTCTTTTTATAGTTGATTTCTTAACTGGTTTTTGCGCAGATCCGTTTTGTGTGATTAATGTACCTACCCCTTCGTCCGTGAAGATCTCAAGAAGAACCGCATGCTCCACCCTGCCATCAATAATGTGAGCACTGTTAACACCCCCTTTCAGTGCTTCGATTGCACACTGAACTTTTGGCAACATGCCTCCTTGTAAGGTCTTATCGGCAATTAGCTTGGCAACTTGTTTTAGGCTCAAGCCAGTAAGCACCTCATCTTTCTTGTTTTTTACTCCTTGTACATTAGTCAGCAGAATCAGCTTTTCGGCATCCAAAACTTTAGCAATTTCACCAGCCACGGAATCTGCGTTTATGTTATAGCTGGCCCCGTTCTCATCAGTGCCGATGGGAGCGATGACAGGTATGAAGTCACTGCCTTTCATCACCTCGAGGACTTCGGTGTTGATGCTCACCACTTCTCCGACGTGACCTATATCGATGATCTCATCGGCAAGCTTGGCATCTCTGCGCCGCAATTTTAGCTTCTTGGCACGGATCAAGTTGCCATCTTTGCCTGTTACGCCAACAGCTTTGCCCTGATTCTTGTTAAGTAAATTAACAATCTCCTTATTCACCAGACCGCCCAGCACCATCTCTACTACATCCATAGTTTGGCGATCAGTTACTCGTAAGCCGTCTACGAAATTGGATTCGATATTTAGTCGCTCTAACACACTACCTATTTGTGGGCCGCCACCATGGATAACTATTGGGTTTATTCCAACTAATTTCATTAGCACGATATCTCTGGCAAAACTCTGTTTGAGTGCTTCATCCACCATGGCACTACCACCGTACTTTACAACCACGGTTCGGCCGGTAAATTTTTGAATATACGGGAGGGCTTCTGTTAAAACCTTTGCGATATTCTTGGCACTACTTATAGTCAGAGACATAGCTGCTGTTAGAAATCCAAACTAATTCTATTGTCTGCGCGATGAATTAGAGCCTTAAATGCCTTCTTGATTTCATTTAGCTTTTTTTCATTTGATGCTTCAAATCTTAAGAGCAAGGAAGGGCTTGTGTTAGATGCACGAACTAAACCCCAGCCATCTTCAAACTCTACTCTCAACCCATCTAGAGTAATGAGCTTTCCTTCAGGAAATTCTGCCAGCTCTAATAAACGATCAATCAACCCAAACTTCGATTCTTCATCAACTTCGAGTTTTATTTCTGGTGTGCTTAATGTCGAATTAAACCCTGCAAAAACTTCGCTCGAGCTTTTATCTTGTGCGCTTAAGATTTCTACGATACGCGCAGCAGTATATATACCGTCGTCAAATCCAAACCATCGATCTTTAAAAAAGATATGTGCTGCATACTCGCCGCCAATAGGTGCACCAGTTTCTTGCATTTTTTGTTTCATAAATGAGTGGCCGCTGCGGTGCATAACCGGTTTGCCACCACTACTACTAATCTTTCCTGCAAGTTCGGAGCTGCATTTAACATCGAACACTACCGGTGCTTCGGGATAGTTAGGCAAAATGTTTTCAACTAGCAGCATCAGCATTTTATCCGCATCGATAAATTCGCCTTTATTGGTAACTATGCCTAAGCGATCACCATCGCCATCCAATGCAATGCCAAGATCAGCACCTGTGTCGGCAACTTGTTTGGCCAAGGTAGCTAAGTTCTCAGGGATTGTCGGATCCGGATGATGATTGGGGAAGCTGCCATCAATATCACAATAGAGTGGAGTAACTTCACAACCCAATCGCTCAAAGAGATTTGGCGCAACTGTTGCGGGAACGGCGTTACCACAATCTATAATAAGACTTAGTTTCTTTTCTAGAGTGATTCTCTTAGCAACATCTTCCAGATAGGCATCAATAATATCCAGGTCTTGATAAGTGCCTTCACCGCTGCTTAGTTGGTTATTGTCGATTCGATGTTTAATTCTTTGTATTTGATTCTCAGCCAAACAGTTTTGATTGAAGACTATTTTTAATCCGTTATAGTTTGCAGGGTTGTGGCTTGCAGTCAACATAACACCTGAGCTATAGCTACTAGTGTGAGTAGCGAAGTAAAGCAAGGGGGTTGGAATTAGTCCTAGATTTACTACATTACATCCAGCGCTTTGTAATCCTGCAATGAGTGCTTTTGAAAGAATAGGGCTGGAAAGTCTGCCATCGAATCCAACAAGCATGGAAGCGATTCCATTAGCGAGCGCTTCACTACCAATCGCCCTACTGATTAATTCTACGGAATCTTCCGTGAGTTGTTCGTCAACTAAACCGCGAATGTCATAGGCACGAAATATAGAGGAGGGGATGGCATTCATCTGCTGCTCAACTCTTCACTTGTTCGGCAATGAGCTTAAGCATTTCTCTTGCGACTACATTTTTATTTGCAGAAGCAATTTCAAATTCATTGCCAGAGCTAATTGCAGTTACTGAAATTGAGTCGCTATTAAAAGTATCGGTGGCATTATTTGCAAACAGCAGGTCTAAATTTTTCTTTTTGAGTTTCTCTTTACCGTGTTTAACTATTGAGTTTGTCTCGGCAGCAAATCCAACTACAAATGGTCTCGATTCTAATTTTGCAACTTCCGAAATAATATCCGGGTTCTTAATTAGTTCGAGAGTAAAATTGTTGCTATCTTTCTTAATTTTTTCATCGGCTTTTTCTTTAGGCCGGTAGTCAGCAACTGCAGCTACACCAACGAATACATTGGCATCACCAATGTTCTTCATAACTGCTGTATGCATTTCTTCAGCACTGTTTACATCAATCCTAGTGACCGACTCTGGTGTAGGTAAATTTACTGGCCCGCTAACAAGAGTTACCTGGGCACCGGCAGCTACCGCTTCGTGCGCTAATGCATACGCCATTTTTCCGGAACTGCGATTGCTTATGAATCTAACCGGATCTATCGCTTCTCGGGTAGGCCCACCCGTAATAACGAAACGTAATCCTGCCAACCGTCCGACTTCAAACAAATCCGCACAATGTTCAATAAGTTGTTCGGGTTCCAACATCCTACCTAAGCCAACATCACCACATGCCTGTTCACCTTCAGCAGGACCGAAAATATGAAATCCACGCTCAGCTAATTCGGAAAGATTAGTTTGTGTGCCTGAATCTCCCCACATGACTTTGTTCATTGCTGGCGCTACAGCAACAGGTGCGCTACTTGCGAGAACTAATGTAGAAAGTATGTCGTCAGCCTGACCATGGGCAATGCGTGCAATAAAGTCTGCTGTTGCTGGTGCAACTATAACTAGATCTGCCCAACGTGCTAATTCGATATGACCCATAGCTGCTTCCGCTTCAGTATCAAGCAGATCTAGTGAAACGCGATTTCCAGAGAGTGCCTGCATTGTTAAAGGCGTAATAAATTCCGTAGCCGCTTTAGTCATAGCAACGCGCACCTCCGCGCCGGCCTTGGAAAAGAACCGAGTCAATTCGGCACATTTATAGGCAGCGATGCCACCTGTGATACCGAGAAGTACACGTTTGTTAGTGAGGCTTAACATGGAAACAGCTGAAATTTGGGGCATGAAATTAGGGAAGGGTAGACTAGCAGCTCACTTGGGCCGACGCAATTTAACCCTAAATTAAGCTTTTCGGGTCAATCTCTATTAATCTGATTCTCGAAATATCCCGATTTGAGACACATTATGTCTATCAAAAACTGGCCCGAGTACGAGTAAGTGCAGGAAAAGCTTTTCGCCATCGGTTTTTCCGCCTTATCCGATGCGGAATTACTCGCTGTGCTCTTGGCCACTGGATACAAAGGTCAAACTGCAACGGCTCTAGGATGAGAGCTACTAAAGTTCTTTGGCAGCCTCACTGAGGTGATGGTGTCCGAAAGCTCAGTTTTAAATGAAGTAGCAGGCATCGGTTCGGTAAAAATTGCCAATCTTCTTTCGGTCCGGTAAATCTCTCCATTTCAATAATTGCTGCTTCTATAAGTAAGGAAGCACTTACTAACATAAAGAAAGCAAAATACTTTTTGCAGCAGAAACTCTTTCTCCGCGAAATTGAAGTTATCCCAGTGATTTTTCTTTATTCACAGCATTGGGTTCTATCAATTGAAGAATTATTCCAAGGAACTATTGATAGTACAGCGATATATCCGCGGGAAGCAGAAAAGTGGTGCCTGGCCCAAAATGTCGCCCCAGTTACTCGAGTCTATGAGCGTGTTTTGGACCATCTCGTTGTGGGTGCTAACGACGTTGTTTGGACGATAAAAAGGGCATTAAGGTAATTGCTGAAATGACTGTAGTTTGTGGCGTGTAGGTGGAATAGAATGCATTGCCTATAGAGCTTGTATCCTTGCTATTACCAGGGTGTTTTGGTATAAAACGCAGCTCTTTTTTGGGCCCAGGCTAAAGACTCAAATCCATCCCAGGGCCGAGCAATTCAGAGAATTTGAAAGTACGAGGCTGAACAATGTCTAGGGTTTGTATGGTAACTGGAAAGAAGCCGGTTACAGGAAACAACGTTTCACACGCGAATAACAAAACGCGGCGTCGATTCTCACCGAATATTCACACTCACCGCTTCTGGGTTGAGTCTGAAAAGCGTTTTGTGAAACTTCGAGTATCTACCAAAGGGATGCGAATTATTGACAAGTTAGGCATAGACGCTGTGTTAGCTGATATCCGCGTTAAAGGTGTTCAGGTTTAATTGATAAAGTAGGAAGCGAGCTATGAGAGATAAAATTAAATTAGAATCAAGTGCTGGCACTGGTCACTACTACACCACAGATAAAAATAAGCGCACTACGCCGGATAAAATGGAAATCAAGAAGTATGATCCTGTTGTTCGCAAGCACGTAATTTATAAAGAAGCGAAAATAAAGTAGTTATTCGAGAAAAAAAGCCAGTATTTCCAATTGGAAATACTGGCTTTTTCGTGCGTGTTAATCCTATTTGCCTCTGCTAAGCCGTCTTGCCAGTTTCTCAGTAGCATTGTGTACTTTAGGATTTTCTTCAAATTCTTTCTTTAGTTTCCCAACAGTTGTTGAGACTGTGCCATAGCGCTTTAACTTAAATAACTTAGCGATTGCCTGCAGAGTGACCGCCGATAGCTCCTGACAAAGGTACATCGCTACCCAACGAGGGACATTTTTAGATCCCGGGCCACGGGCAGCTTTATAGATGCTCGCTTCAGATACCTTAAACTGTTTCGCAACTGCCTTAATAATTTGTTTACAGGAAGGACGCCATTTCGCATTTGCGCCGCGAGACACACCTCTTAAAGATGTAGCAGATCTTTTGCGTTGCGCTCCTTTCCTGAACTTACTGTCGCCCATAATGGACGAAAGGTTTTTCTTACCATAAAAATGCGCTGTCTCGTCATCTAAACCAGCCGCAACATATTTCTTATATGCATTAGCCCGCTTAGCAGCAGCAACTTTCAATTGTTTTAAGGTTTCATTGCGATTAAACCAGGCAGGGGGTTTAGCTTTACGAGTAAAAAATGAGTTGCTGCTATAGGGGTATTTATTTATCTCTGACGCTTTAACTTTCGAATGTATATAGCGAGACAGTGGTAGTAGGTACTTTTCGGATTGCACTAGAACTGCTTTATATCTCCCCCGAAACAAGGAGCCATCACTTCGCTTCATTCTCTGATATTGCTGTGTGTACAAGCCATCAATTTGACGCATGAATCTGGAAAGATTCGCTTCAGGGGTTTTAATCACTAAATGATATTGATCACGTAGCAAACAAAATGCGTGTACCTCAACATTCAGGCGCCAACAAGTTTCTCCCAATGCTTCTAAGAAGGCGTCGAAGTATCTTGCAGATGGAAATACACGCTGATTATCCAAACCATAGTTTGAAACATGGTAAACCGCATCTGGATATTCGATTCGAAGAGGTCTGGCCATCATTTACTCGCTATTGTTTTTAATGGATAGAATTAGAGCTGACCCTATATCGATCAGCCCTTATAACTATCGTAATTAGATAGAAGCGTCAACTCAATTAAGGTTGAATTAAGGGATTTTTTTTAAGTCGAAATATACAAAGTCTAAAAGCAATATGTGTCACTGCAATTGCAAATAGTTTTATATGAAAAAGATTTGGAAACAAAGGAGGCTTGACCCCTTATGATGAGTATTATGAAGATTTTTTAGCTAAAACTACTAATCTTTTAGGGGCAGGGGACCCTTCTATTGTCTTCGAAGAATCATTTGCATCAATAGCATCTTCCAGTGATGCGAAAGGCATCCATTCGGTTTTTCGCTGCTCATCGCTTGTAGTTTCAGATTTGTCGATCAATTGAATGTTTTCAAATCCACATCTGCTGAGCCATTGTTCGAGAGTGCCAATACTAGGTACAAACCAAATATTAGACATACGCGCATATCTTTTTTCGGGCACTAAGGAATAACCAGAAGCCCCATCTACATATAGTGTTTCTAAAACCAGTTCGCCTCCCGGCACGAGACAATGTTTGCATCGCATTAGATGATCGATTGGTGAACGCTGGTGATAAATTACTCCCATGGAAAACACAGTATCGAAACATTGCAGCGGTTCGCTAATTTGTTCTAATGAGCAAGGCAGAACATGGAGAGGAAGGTCCGCCGCAAATCTTTTCAGCGCCCAGAATTGAGCGACATAGGCCAGATGAGGATCGATTCCAACAACTAGTTCCGGATCCTGTCCGAGCATTCTGAACCCGTAGTAGCCATTACCACAGCCAATATCCAATACTTTTTTTCCTCTCAGCGACGAGATGTTGTTTTGAAGGCGATTCCATTTCAAGTTTGAGCGCCATTCGGCGTCAATGTGTATACCAAATACATCGAAAGGACCCTTGCGCCAGGGGACCATCTCTAGCAACAATCCCCTTATGCCTTCTCTTGTTTCAGCGTCAGTTTCAGAAACACTGCCTATGGATACCACGTCGCCAAAATCACAGTTCGAGGCCGCAATAGTGGGAATACTTTCCAGGTGTTTGCGCCATCTTGGAAAATCGCCATGTTTTAGTTGCTGCAGATAGCTTTCTGATGAAAAGCTCAGTAGCGGTGCCATTTCAGAGTCGGAAATAGAACCATTGAAATGACTGTAATCCATGGTTAGTAACTACTTAATGCCGACCATGGAAGCGAAATTGAAGCATTGGAACCAAACCTCGAAATAGCTAAATCCAGAACTACATATTCTCTTTTTATGTTTATCTAGAGTCTCTGGGATCAAAACATTTTCCAATGCAGTTCGTTTCTGGCTAATTTCCAATTTGCTGTAGCCCATGCCTTCTTTGAATTGATCATAGGAATCTATTAGCAGCTCATTCAAGTGTTCATCAGTAAAGATAATTTTTTCAGAAACAATTAGTAACCCGCCGGGATTCATTCCAGCATATATTTTTTCAATTAGGGCCTTACGATCAGCAGGAGGAATAAATTGTAGAGTAAAGTTAAGAATCACAACCGAAGCGTTGCTAATTTCTGAGTCTTGTATGTTTTCACATCGGCCTTCAATCTGATTTCCTCGCTCCCCGAACTGAGCTTTCTTATGCTCCAGCCGTTCGATCATAGCCTGGGAGTTATCAATTGCGATGATTTTACAGTTGTTTTCCTTTAAATGTTCCAAAATGGAGCAACTCGCGCCACCTAAACTGCAACCAAGGTCATAGATATTTGATTGACCCTGGTAATAACGCTCAGCTAGCACACCAATCATGGAGATTATCGTGCTATAGCCTGGTACTGATCGATTGATCATATCCTCGAAGACACTTGCGACCTGTTCATCAAAAGCAAAATCACCAGACAACCTATGCTTGGTAAAAAGTCGATCTTTGTGCTGTGAGCCTATAGCCATGGCTGCGAGAAGAAAAAAGATTTAAGAGGAAATTGCTTCGCAAACAATCGCTTGAAGAAAAACCAAAAAAATTGTGCTAAAAATATTGTATAGCGAAAAAGATTCACTTATTTTACTCATTGCTTTGGATGCAATCTTTCTGCGTATTATCCGGTAATCCATGTCACATTCAATTGCCAGCGCTTCTGAGCTACTGGTGGAAAATTTGTCGCTGTTTGAAAACTTGAATAGCGGCAATGGGGTATTGGATTTGGCCTGTGGCAATGGCAGAAATGGATTATTGCTTCTGCAGAACAATATAGCAGTAACATTCGCAGACAATAACAAGCGCGCCCTTAACAATGTAGACACATCGATCTCAGCATTAAGAAGTAATAATTTGGAATTGGCTAATGCTGAATGGTGGGAAGTCGATTTAGAACAGGCGGGTGTAAAACCACTCGAAAATCGGTGCTTTGATGCGGTTCTGGTTTTTAATTATTTGCACCGGCCACTGTTACCGGCGATCAAACAAGTAATTTCTAAAGCTGGGCTTATCTTCTATGAGACATTCACAGTGCATCAACAAAATTTGGGAGGCCGAGCAATCCAGATTATTTGCTAAAGGAGAATGAACTCCTAGATGCATTTAAGGATTGGAAGTCATTAAGTATTTCGAAGGCATAAAAACAAATCCGGAAAGAGCAGTGGCTAGTCTGATAGCAAGGAAAACGAGTCAAAATGGCGCGAACTAAATTGTCCCTCTGAATCTAAACACTGGAACTAATCCGGTTTATCAACCGATTCAGTGCGAAGTGGTTCGGAGTAAGCGAAAAACCCTGGCGCTATATATAAAGCAGCAGAAACTAGTAGTGCGTTGTCCCCGGGCGGCCTCCAACGCGGAAGTCAATGAATTCATTGAAAATAATCATGATTGGATTCAAGAGCGTTTGCAGGAAGAACGGCAGCTGGAGCAGGAAACCTTAAGAATTGAAAAAGGGGCCAAAATCTTTTATCGCGCCCGAGAACTAACCATTGTTTTTAAGGAAGGGCGCAAAAAACGCACACTTATCAATGGCGATAAATTCATAATTCAGGGCCATAAACTCAATGCCGCCAAAGCCAAAGTACAGGTGGAAGACTTTCTCATCGACAAGGCTAGTGAATACATTATCCCCCGTGCCCGCGGTCTGGCAAAGTACTTAGGTGTAAATAATAAGATCAAGGAAATAAAGCTGCGTAAAACTAAATCAAAATGGGGGCATTGCACATCTCAGGGAATTATTCAATATAACTGGTTAATCATGTTGGCACCCTACAGCATAATCGACTATATGATTACTCATGAGGTGTGCCATATGATCCATATGGACCATTCGCGTCAATATTGGAATTTAGTTGGCTCGATTTGTCCGGATTACGAAAACTACGTCGATTGGCTTAAAGCCCACGAACATCGATTTTGGTTCGATTAGTCAATCTTCTTTAACGAATAGCAAATCTGAGACATCGTTTCCTAATCTTTTCCCCCGGGCTTCAAACTTGGTTGGTGGGCGTTCTGGGTTGTTCCAGAACTCATTGGAACCGTTTTTATTCTTCAGGTTCGGACATGCTTGCAACACTACCATCATGTGTTTCGCATAGGGCTCCCAATCCGTCGCCAGGTGAATAACACCACCTGGCCTCAATTTTGTGACTAAAAGTTCTACGAAATCCGCTTGAATTAAGCGACGTTTATGATGGCGCTTCTTCGGCCAGGGATCAGGAAAGAGTATCAAGATCCGATCCAGGGTTTCTTTGGCGATGCCGAGTTCCACTATGTCTTTTGCATCGTGACAGATCAGCTTTACATTGCTCAGTCCATTAGCTTCGATTTCGTGCAGCATCTTACCGACACCGGGTTTGTGAACTTCGATGCCAAGAAAGTTTTGATCGGGTTGTTGCTGCGCCATGGCAAGCAACGATGCGCCCATGCCAAAACCTATTTCCAGATTAATGGGCGCTTTCTGGACAAACAGAGAACCGATATCGAGGGATTTGCCTTCGAAAGCAAAAACATGTTTGTGCCAATGTTCGTCGATTGCCTTGCGTTGAGAATCGGTAAGCCGACCAGAGCGAATCACATAGCTTCGGACCGGGCGTTTGTGTTGTGTTGAATCTATGGCCACGATGGCTCAACTGTTAGCGATGAATTGCCTTGATACTAAAAAAAAGTTCCATCAATTGGAGAAGATGCACTGGCGTAGAGACGACGGGGCATTCTTCCAGCAAGGAAAGCTTGTCGACCTGACTCTACTGCTTTCTTCATGGCTGAGGCCATTAAAATTGGTTGTTTTGCTTCTGCTATAGCTGTGTTCATTAGTACACCATCACAACCTAACTCCATGGCTATGGTAGCGTCAGATGCAGTACCTACTCCTGCATCTACGATAATCGGCACATTGGCGTTTTCCAGGATTAGGCGGATATTGTAGGGGTTCCGAATGCCCAAACCTGAGCCGATTGGCGCGCCTAATGGCATTACTGCAACACAACCAATTTCTTCCAGTCGTTTTGCGACCAGGGGATCGTCACTGGTGTAAACCATGACGTCAAAATCTTCTTTAACCAATTCCTCGGCAGCTTCCAGAGTTTCCGTCACGTTTGGATAGAGCGTTGTTTGGTCGCCTAGTACTTCTAGTTTTACCAGCTTGTGTCCGTCTAGAAGTTCTCTCGCCATTCGACAAGTGCGCACTGCATCTTCTGCGGTGTAGCAACCGGCAGTATTTGGCAGAACTGTGTATTTTTCAGGAGATATTACATCGAGCAAGCTAGGCTCATCGGCATTTTGACCGAGATTAACCCGCCGAATTGCTACGGTAATTATTTCTGCCCCACTGGCTTCAAGTGCAGCTAGATTCTCGTCAAAGTCCTTGTATTTGCCGCTACCGATTATTAGGCGTGACTGGTAAGTCCTGCCTGCAACTTGCAGGGCAGTGTCTTCATGCTGAGTCATTATTTTCTTCCGTTAGCTCCTGTGTTAGCCGCCGCCAATTGCTTGAATGATTTCAATCTTGTCGCCGTCACTGAGTTGTTGTTGTTGAAATGTACTTTTTGGAATGATCTCGCCGTTGAGTTCTACAGCAATTTGTCCCTGAGTCATTTCTAAATTCACCAGTAAGTCCATGAGCGAATACGATGAATCAATCAGGTGCTGATCACCGTTTATGATTACTTCCATTGGTATCTATCCCTATGACTTTAATTTATACGCGAACCAAAACAGGTTGGCCCAGGCTGCTAGAAAGAAAATTCCACCGATGGGAGTAATTGCTCCTAGCCAGCGGACTCCGCTTAGTGCTAACAGATAAAGGCTGCCAGAGAAAAAGAGTATACCAAGCAGGAAAAGGATTCCGGCCAGTCTCAGAAATTTTTCCTGGGGGAATTGAAATCCCAGCACTGCTGTTCCTAATAGCGCCAGCGAATGGTATATGTGATAGTCCACAGCGGTGCCGAAAGTCTCTAGTAAATCTGCAGCAATTATTGTTTCCAATCCATGGGCAGCGAACGCACCCAGCGCGACCGCAAGAAATCCATTGATGGCAGCGAACAGTATTAATAGTTTTGGCATGGGTGGGATTTTAGGCAAATCTCAAGCAAAAAAAAGCCGCGGTTAGAGCGCGGCTTTTTCCCCGTTTAAATTCTTAGGCTTCCATATGGACCTTAATTTTATTCATGGCATTCTTTTCCAGTTGACGGATACGCTCCGCTGAAACACCGTATTTATCTGCCAGATTATGTAGCGTTGATTTCTCATCGCTCAACCAACGGCTCTTTAAAATGTCCTGACTGCGATCATCGAGCTCGTCCATTGCGAGCTGCAGGCTGGCGTTGGTTACTTCTTCCCACTCAGCTTCTTCTACATTCAAGGCAAGATCAGAACTTTGGTCTTCCAGATAGTAAGCAGGTGCACGGTAAACTGCATCCTCGTCGCTATCTGGTTCAGCATCGAAGGAAGTGTCATAGGCGCTCATTCGCCCTTCCATTTGCCTTACAACTTTTGCATCAACTCCAAGGTCTTGTGCGACAGCTTCAGTTTCTTCGTTGTTTAGCCAACCAAGACGTTTCTTAGAACTGCGCAGATTAAAGAATAATTTTCGTTGCGCTTTGGTAGTGGCGATTTTGGCGATGCGCCAGTTACGCAAAATGTACTCGTGCATTTCCGCTTTGATCCAATGGACCGCAAAGGAAACCAGGCGAACACCCACTTCAGGATTAAAACGCTTTACTGCTTTCATCAAGCCAACATTTCCTTCCTGGATTAAGTCTGCTTGGGATAAGCCATAACCTGAATAAGTTTTTGCCATGTGCACAACAAATCGCAAATGGGCCATTACCAATTGGCGGGCTGCATCTACGTTGTCATCGTAGTAGTACTGGTTGGCAAGTTCTCTTTCCTGCTCCGGAGTGAGGACAGCGATACTATTAACTGACGCAATGTACGCAGTTAAATCGCGACCCGGAGTGGTTGGATCAATAACTTGTAATTCTTTTCCAGTGCTCATGACTAGGTTTGAAGTTCTCTCTTCGTCTATCACTGACGCCGATTCTGGCGCACCGTAAAAATCCTATTTTAGCATTTTATCGTTCATTTCGCTATTTAGAGGCGATTGGCAGCGCCCACAATTACTGGGCTGTAGCGGAATTTTCCGCAATTCCTACAGTGCCATCGAATTTCGCCAAATACCTTGAACGATACGTACAGCCGAATATTGGGTCGCCATAGTCAGATTTCAAGGCCAAAAATCACGACGGGAAGCGAATTTTCCAGCATTGGCGCCAATTGTAAAGTCCTTTCTGGTGAAAGGGGGTGTGTCCCGGGGGTGAGGTCGGCTTACCCTGATTGACCCACCGATGACTAGGGCAGGGTCGGCACAGTGGCCGGGCTGCAGATCGGACTCAGGCCCGCGTCCTTGTGGCGCCAGATGTGGCGGAACTCGGGGGTCAATTCGATCTCCATGAATTCGCGCAAGCTGGGGTATTGCACGATGTTCATGCGCCACCAGCTGACGCCGGTAGGGTTGAGGGAATCGGGCACTTCGACGCTGACAAATCGCACGCGGTCCGTCGTACTCAGCTCCCCACCGCCCTGATAACGTGCGTAGGCCTCGCGACCGGTCGAGCCCGGAAACTCGCCCCTGGGGTAGAAGGCCTCCTCGCGGAGTTGGATGAGATTCACCATATAAAAAACCCTGTCAGTCGGGTCGTCGTTGGTGACCTGCCGCGGCGTTGGGGGTACCTCCGGCGCCGGGGTAATCACTATCTGCTCGTTCGCCACGGCGGCCCCACGGTGCACGACGGCCGCGTGCTGCGCGGCGCTCCCCTCCACCATTTCCCATGCCCGCCAGTTCGGGTAGTGCTTCAATACCACGACGTCCCATTCGCAATAGGCTTTGAAGGGCCAGTCCTCCGGGCGACCGGGCAGCGTCCGGCCCAGGACGTCGTTCAAGAGCATGGTCGTCACGCCGGCCTCTTCCTCCACAGCACGCAGGCCCGCGATATAGGTACGGTAGGCGGCGTCGGAAGTCTTAAGAGCATACAGCGTCCCGGCTGGGTAGGCGGGGGTCTGCCGCAGCTTCACCTCCTCCAAGCGGTAGAAGGCACCGTCGCCGTGATTCTCAGCCAGACGGATGCCCAACTCGGTCCGGGGTGGGTCCTGCGCCACCACAGTGCCAGCGGCGAGAGCCAGGTAGACGACAAGGCTCAGAGCTGAGCGAAACACTATCGCACGATTGATCATCGCGACCTCCATTGAAAAATATAAGAAGAAAAAAAAGAGGGCTGTAGAGGTAAGGAACTTCATAGTTTACTAACATAGTCAAACCTAATCATTGCTGTCGCAGAATTGAGTTATGGCTCTGAGAATAAAGCAGAAATAAACTGCGCGACGCCAAATGGACGCAGGTCATCAACTTGTTCACCCACGCCAATAAACCTGATCGGTAATCCAAGCCTTTTCGCGATTGCGAAAACTACACCGCCCTTAGCTGTCCCATCAAGTTTAGTTAGCGCAATTCCAGTGAGATTAGTTGCACTATGGAAACTCTCGGCCTGACTCAAGGCATTCTGTCCGGTTGTGGCATCAAGTACTAACAATATTTCATCTGGTAATCTTTCGTCTTGCTTTTTAAGAACCCGAACGATCTTTTCTAATTCGTTCATCAAATTGTCTTTGGTATGCAAGCGGCCGGCTGTATCTGCAATTAATACATCTACTTGTTTGGCTTTGGCTGATTGGTAAGCATCAAAAATTACCGATGCACTATCTGATCCGGTTTCTTGCGCAACCACTGGAACATTATTGCGCTCGCCCCATACTTGCAGCTGTTCAACTGCCGCCGCCCTAAATGTGTCACCGGCAGCTAACATTACATTTAAGTTTTGGCTCTGAAATCTTTTTGTCAACTTACCAATAGTTGTGGTTTTTCCAACGCCATTAACGCCGACAGTTAAAATGACAAATGGCTTGGCACCTGCATTAATTTCTAATGAAGATTCGCAAGGTTTTAGTATTTGCGCTAATTCTGCCTTTAGAGCTTCCATGAATTGTTCAGAGTCGGCGAGTTGATTGCGCGCAAGTTTTGATTTGAGGTTCTCAATTATTTGGTCGCAAGCATCGATGCCGACGTCTGATGAAAGTAACTGAGTTTCAACATCGTATAGTAAATTAGCATCGATGGTCTTTTCACCGAGTACCAGGTTGCCCAATCCACTTGCTAACTTGCCTCGAGTTTTTGATAGACCGAGTTTTAATCGACCAAATAGATTTGCCTCATTGAGCTTGTCTATTTGTCTGTTTGAGTTCGTGCTGTTATCAGATTTTTCTTTCCTACCAAAACCAAACATCTACTGATCCAGGTGAGTGATTTACCCTGTGACTAAAAGAGTGGCTATGCTATCACCTGTAAGGATGTAGTCATATCTGTGCGGGTTTCGCTTATCTTATTTTCAGTTAACCAGTCTCGGCTTTTGCCAGATGCATTCGAATATGTTTCGATGGCAACCAATGACAAATCAAGCCAATACTGTACGAATAGTTGCTGGAGATCTTAGAAGTAGGAAGATCAGCTTTCCTGCCAATGCGGCTATTCGACCTACTGGAGGCCGCATAAGAGAGACGCTGTTCAATTGGCTGCAGAGCCGCACTCACAATTCAGTTTGTCTGGATCTCTTTGCAGGTAGCGGTGCATTGGGAATAGAAGCGCTCTCTCGCGGAGCAGATGAAGTCATGTTTATTGAAAAAGAAAGCTCCATCGCTAGCGCTTTGAGCTCTAACCTTGAGCTATTAAATGTAACTAACGGGCATGTAATTCATGATGATGCATTATCCTGGATAAAAACACACAACAGTGCAAAGCCATTCGATATTGTTTTTCTTGACCCTCCTTTTGCCTCAAGCCTATTGGTGGAGAGTTGCGAGCTATTGGAGCGGTCCGACATGCTATCTTCACAATGCCGGATTTACATTGAAGCAGGGCAATCAATATCAGAAATAAAACTTCCAACCAATTGGAATTTAGTAAAAGGAAAGCAAGCGGGTCATATCTATTACTATCTGATTAGCAGGGAAGTTTAGTAAAAAGCGGGAGGCCTTCTAGGCTTTTTGCTGGCAGGCAGGAAAAATAGTCGGAGCATCAGTTCTTTCGGTATCTTTTGGGCTGATTGAGCAAGCAATACCAATTCGTTATTATGATCATAAGCCGCCGAGTAAGGAATATTTATCCGTGAGAACTGCAGTCTATCCAGGCACATTCAATCCCATTACAAATGGGCATACTGATCTCGTTGAACGAGCTTCTGGCCTGTTTGACAAAATTATCGTCGCCGTAGGAACTAATAATCAGAAGGGAAATACATTGCCGACAGAGCAGCGGGTTGCTCTCGCTCAAGAAGTGTTAGGTCATTTGGATAATGTAGAAGTTACTTCATTCGAAGGGCTATTAACGGATTTCGTGAGCCAACAGGGCGCAAACATAATTCTGCGTGGTTTAAGAACAGTGGCTGATTTTGAATACGAGTTTCAGTTAGTAGGAATGAACCGTGCACTAGACCCTTCAATCGAGACTGTTTTCTTAGCACCGGCGGAACATCTTTCTTATATATCTTCCACTCTGGTTAGAGAGATTGCCTTGCTAGGCGGAGACATTTCTAAATTTGTTCATCCTGCAGTAGAAGTAGCGATAAAAAATAGTTAAGTCCTCGCTTACCAATCTATTTTTGGCAATTCTTGCAATACACAGTACTGCGCTGACCCAGTCGGATTTCGGTCAGTAGTTTTTTGCATTGCACACATTCTTCACCACCTCGGCCGTAGACATTTAGTGACTGCTTAAAATAGCCAGGTTCTCCAATGCTATTGGTGAAGTCTCTTAATGTGGTACCACCCAAGTTAATGGCGTTCAGGAGAATTTCTTTTATGCAAGGAATCAATTTTTCGTACGTGGCTTTCGAAACTTTTCCTGCCGCACGTTTAGGATTAATACCAGCCATAAATAAAGCTTCGGCAGCATAGATGTTACCAACTCCGACAACGACTTTGCTGTTCATTACAAAAGTTTTAATTGCTGCGGACCGGCCCCGACTAACTTTATATAAATAGGCAGCATCGAAATCTACAGAAAGTGGCTCTAGCCCAAGATTTGCTATAAGGGGATGTGAGTCAATTGTATCTTGTTCCCATAACAGGCAACCAAAGCGCCTAGGGTCGGTAAATCGAAGCGCCTTACCGTTGTCGAAAACAATATCAACGTGGTCATGCTTACCAGCTACTAATTCGCTATCTACGATGCGCAAACTTCCACTCATACCGAGATGCATTAAGAGAGTTCCTCTAGCGCTTTCTAGCAATAAATACTTTCCTCTTCTAGCAACAGTTGTAATTGAATGCCCGGTTAATTCCGCAGATAAAATGTTAGGAACGTCCCAGCGCAATCTTTTTTGCCGAATGATGACTTCCTCGACTCGTTTGTTCGTTATATGAGGCTCTATACCTCTCTTGGTAGTCTCTACTTCAGGAAGTTCAGGCACTTTGAAATACTTGCTTAATAGTTGCCGGTGAAGAGAGCAGTTATAATCATTCCTCTTCGAGAATGAAAGTCTTAAGTAGTTTTAAAAATGGATTCTAAAGACAACGCAGTAACATTATTAGGTATTGATGCCGGAGGCACTTTCACAGACTTTGTTTGCATCGAAGCTGGATCGGAAAACTCTTTGCGAATTTATAAATCACTTTCAACTCCTCATGCTCCTGAAGAAGCAATCTTGGCCGGCATACATGGCCTGGAACTTTCAGAAAAGCTGGAAAGAGGGGAATTACATATTATTCATGGCAGCACAGTTGCCACTAATGCAATTCTTGAAGGGAAAGTAGCGAAAACTGTTTTTGTTACTAACTACGGATTCAAAGATATGTTGCGCCTCGCACGACAAACCCGCCCTGCACTTTATGCATTGGAATTCGAACCAATCGATCCCCCTGTAGCACCCGAACTCTGTTTGGAAACAGGCGGAAGGCTTGCTGCAGACGCCTCAATTGTTGAAGACCTAAGCGAAGATGAAGTTGCTGAACTGGTTACGAAAATAAAAGAACTGAATCCACAATCAGTTGCAATCAATCTTTTGTTTTCATTTCTAGATGAGAAGTTTGAAACGCGCCTTGAATCAGCACTTAAACAAACGTGTACAGATCTATTTATTAGCCGTTCTTCAGCAGTACTTCCTGTTTACAAGGAGTATGAACGGGGGATAGCAACCTGGTTAAATGCATCATTAGCGCCAATCGTTAACGGCTATCTCAGTCGTCTTAGAGAGCAACTACAAGGCTGTTCATTACAGATTATGCAGTCCAGCGGAGAAACCATTGCAGCAGACAAAGCAGCTGAATTGGCAGTTCATCTTTTATTGTCTGGCCCGGCAGGCGGACTGATTGCAATTCAATTTTTAGGGCAGCAAATCTCCGTTGAAAAAATTATTAGCTTCGATATGGGTGGAACATCCACTGATGTGGCGTTAATGGATGGGGCAATAAGCACAATTACAGAAGGACACATCGATCGCTTTCCGGTCGGAGTGCCCATGGTAGATATGCATACTATTGGTGCCGGTGGTGGTTCCATCGCCTGCATCGATAGCGGCGGAATGTTGAAAGTTGGACCGCAGTCTGCGGGGGCTGACCCAGGCCCAGCCAGCTATGGCAAAAGCGGTGAATCTGCCACGGTAACAGACGCAAACCTTGTATTGGGTAGGTTGCTAGAAAGTTCGGAATTAGCCGATGGATTGTCACTGGATCTCGGTAAAGCGCGAGCTGCGATTGAAAGGCTAAGTGTGCCTCTGAATTTAACGATAGAAGAGACTGCTCTCGGTATAGTTACTATTGCCAATGAACATATGGCTAAAGCCATCCGTTTGATATCAGTCAATCGTGGCTATGATCCTAAAGAATTTGTGCTGGCGAGTTTTGGAGGAGCCGGTGGATTGCATGTGTGCTCCATTGCTGAAGCTATGCAGATGGATAAGGCAATCGTCCCAGCACATGGTGGCGTGTTCTCCGCGCTGGGCATGTTGGTAGCTGACCGTGGTCGACAATTTACCCGAACAGTTGGGATTGATGCAGATTCAACCGGCACAGAATATTTACAAGAACAGTTTCAAGAACTAGCCGAGCTAGGGCGTCGTGCATTAGAACAAGAAGGTTTGGAGAGAGAGTCTCTGCAGGCAAAGTTTTCGGCCGATTGCCGTTACCGCGGGCAGTCATATACATTAAACGTGGCGTGGGATGATTTAGAGAATTGTTGTGAAAGCTTCACGAAATTACACAATCAACGATATGGCTATGACCTAAGTACCGTCATCGAAATCGTAAACATTAGAGTTAATGTAATTGCTAAAGCGCGATCCATTTCACTTCCTCTCAATTCAGTAAAAGGAGCCTGCAATAATTTTGAAACTATCAATGTCTATGATTCTGCAGAGCCTGCGCAAGTGTATCGCCGGCAAGAATTGCGGAAAGATACAGAATTAGCAGGCCCGGCTATTATTATTGAGTATTCAGCAACTACTTATGTTGCTGGGGGTTGGCTGGCACGGGTGGACCAATATAGTAATTTGCTACTCTCAAAAATCATTTCCTGATCCAACGCCGCAGACATACTTTCTTTTTCTTCGCAGTTAGATTTGGGAAATGGCATAGGCAATTCGAGGCTGTTTACACGCTAATTTCACTGGTGATATAACAGTTAACCCTGCTGACCTCTCAGAAAAACTGATCTTGGGTGCAGGAGGGAACGTATCTCCTCGATAGCTGGCAGAATCCCAGGTTGGAATTTGTAAGCGATTGAGGACTTTCCATCACCAGCCAAAGCTAAAGCCCATGAGCAGCAGTATCTTCAGAAAAAGTATCAGTCTATTAGCATTATTGCCTGTTTTGCTGATTGCGCCCGCCAGTGCGCAGGAAGAAGAAGCTGCACCTGAGAGTGAACAACCGCAAGGACCACTGCGGATTCGATTCATGGAAAGGCCAGTGGCCATAGAGCCAGAGGTTGATCCTCAATTACCAGAGATAGTTTCTTCTGACTTGGCAATCGATCCCGAAGCAGACCCTGAATTTGTTCGCCGCATGAACAGTATTCGAGAGTACTCGGAAATCGTGGAGTCTATAGAAAAATCCGGCGGTGTCTGGGCCAGTGGACTTAGTGAGCAGCTAGCGTCAATTGGGGAACTGGAGCAACAACAAGATAATCATCCTGGAGCAATCGCAGCATTTGATAGATCAATTCACATCAGCCGGATTTCCAATGGCTTGCACACCTTGGATCAAATACCAATGTTGGAGAGCATGATCGATAGCTATCTGGTATTGGGAGATTGGGAACAGGTGGACTTGTATAACAACTATTTATTTTTCGTACAGCAAAAAGCTTACGGGTCAGAAGATCCAAGGATTATACCTGTGCTGGATCGGCTCGCCACGTGGAACATGCAAGCTTTCAATCTTGGATACGGCGAATCTCTGGCTGTTCGACTTAGCTCCGCCCAGCTTTTATTTCGCGCTGCGGCGCGTTTGGTGGGTATACATTTCGGAAGAGACGACGAGCGTTTTTTGCGCTATCTCCGCAATTTGGCCATTTCTAGTTATCAGGTAGCTCGCTATCCAGAGTACCGGTCGGAAGTGGACAGACCAGAATTTCGTGGCACGCAGGAACTGCTGGCCGACAGATTAAACCAGGGTGGTTCAATATTGCCCCAGGGCTATGGACTAGGTGAAGCAGCCCTCCGGGGGATTATTGAGTACTATGAGCAGAACTCTCAAGATGTTTACTCTATAGCCGAAGTAATTACTCACTTGGGGGACTGGCATTTATTATTTGACCGACGCCGTAGTGCAGACTTTTACTATCTCCGTGCTTGGGAAATGTTGGCTGCGGAGGAAAATGGTGAGGAATTAGTCCAAAAACTCTTTGGTCAAGTAACTCTAATACCGACTTATGTACAAGAGCCGCGAAATTTGAACATCAATGTAAACTCAGCAAGCATAGAAACGTTTAATTTCGATTACGCAGATGTTGAGCTGGACGTTACGGCCCTTGGGCAAGCTCGCAGCATCGAGGTCCTGAGTGAGGAAACTCCAGAAAACAAGCTTATGCTCTCCAGATTGCGCAGAGAAGTAAGAAGTTCTCGGTTCCGACCAATATTGGAAGGAGGTGTTCCAATACGCTCAGGTAGACATCAATTTCGATACCGCTATTGGTACTAATTTTGGGCTGTAAGTTGTAGCATCGAAGGCTTGGGTGTTCTATTGTTAAGCAAAGGTTAAGGGGGTTTGGAGTACTAATAAGCTTCGCATTTTCAGTAAGTTAGCGATGACAAACATATCACTCGAACCGCGGCCAAATAACGCGAAAATTCAACGATTAGCTGTCAAAACTCATGAACGTCGGAAATCGAAGATTGCTTAGTTCCAACCCAGGATAGGACTATGAAAAAGTTATCCATGACGCTGCCTAAAATCCTATTACTTGGTGGTCTGAGTGCGGGGCTAATCGCCTGCCAATCAACAAGCCAGAGTCAGTCATCGCAGAGTATGCCCTCTCCTTCTATGCCGTCATCATCGAGCCCGAGCTCCCAGAGCTCATCATCGATGCCTTCGACGCCGTCGCCATCAAGCCAGAGTTCGAGCTCTTCTTCGTCAATGCCATCCTCAAGCTCGAGTCCGTCTGCATCATCGCCATCGTTTCCTTCTCCTTCACAGTCGAGCAGCAGTAGCTCGTCTCAGGGATCACAGCAATCTCAGAGCAGCCCCCAATCTAGTGGCGGAAGCAGCAGTGCACTGCCTACCCTATCTGGTTCCTTTCCCCAGAGCACGGGGCAGAGCCAGGCTAACAGTGGAGAAAGGGGCGTCACCAATCCTTCTGGCGATAGCGCGAGTCAGAGAGGAACACAACAAGGACAGCAGGGTCAAAATAGTGCAGCGTCTAGCTTTCCAGTCGGCAGTAATGGACAGAACAGCCCTGGTGGAGATGCCAGAGCCCAGTCACAGTTGCCCGGAGACGAACAACGAGGTGACAGTCGTGGTGGGAGAGATACTTCTTCAGGAGACCTAAATTCTGGAACAAGTGGGGTTTCGGGTTCTAACCAAGGAACATTAGAGAGCCCAGATGGGGATTACAGTCTAGATACACTACCAAATGGGGTATTAAGTGGGAATAGCACTATCAATTCCCAGAATACGGGTCCGATTACTGCCGCCGAACGCGCAGCAGTATTGGATGAAGCACTACGTCGTGGCTATGAAACTTTTGACGGTTTCATTCTTAGCGAAAGAGAAAGAGCACAAAATGAAAGCAACGCGGCCGGTAGTTCGCAAGCAGGAGGCGAAGCTGGTGGCGGCGGTGGGGGTGCCCAAGGCCGGCCACAAATACTTGAACCTGGGTCTCCTTCTGGCGCGGTAATGACACAGCCGTCTGCTTCATCAGCACCTCAGCCTAATCAGACGTTTCCACCGCCAGAAGACATTCCTAGCGGACGTGACGACGACGTAGTTGCGCGTCAATTGAGAGAAGCAGCAATGAGCGAACCTGACCCTGAGTTGCGTGAAGCGCTCTGGGATGAATACAGAAACTATACAGGTATTAGCGAAGGTGAAGAGCAATGAGATTCCTTGCCAGAAACATAATTGGATTTTTAATGGTTACAGCTTTTTTGAGCGCCTGTGCAACCCATACTGTTAAATCCACTTCATATACTCCTGTGATTCAGGATAGTCAGAATGTCCCTGAAGATTTATTACTCGATGTTGGTGTCGCAATTTTCGATCCAGGTTTGGACGATATGGATGACGATCAGGAAGAACTTACTAATCCACAAATTCGAGTAGCGGAATCTCGGTATGCACCGTTCCTCGTCGCAGAAACTTTGCAGCGCTCAGCTAACTGGGGAATTGTGCGTTTAATGCCCAACGTTTCCAGTCCTATGGATTTATATATCAATGGCACCATTTTGGAATCCAATGGTGAATCAATGGCCATGCGCATCGAGGTGAAAGATTCAACTGGGCGGCATTGGTATACCAAACTCTATGAACAGGAAATCAGTCAGTTCAGCTACGACCCGTCACAACGTCAGCAAAACGATCCGTTCCAAATTTTATATAACAACATCGCAAACGATTTGTTAGCCTGGAAAAAAGCGAATATCGAAGACGATGAAATTCTGGAGATCCGCATGATTTCCGAAATGCTTTTCGCTCAGCGATTTTCTCCTGAAGTTTTTGATGACTATCTGACACAGAACCGCGATGGTTATTTAGAGATTGTGTCATTGCCGGCGGATTCAGATCCGATGCTTGGTAGAATTCGCGATATACGTGAACGCGACTTCATGTTTATCGATACTGTTCAGGACTATTATGCAACTTATGTGCGGCAAATGCGTTTACCTTATGATTCCTGGCGCGAACAGAGTTATTACGAAACAATCACTTTAAGAGAAATTGAAGCTTCAGCACGGCGTCGCTTTATCGCGGGTGCCGCGACTGTAGTTGGCGGCTTGGCTGCTGCAACCCAGGGCTCTAATTATGGAACTGTCGCTGGCGGAGCTTTTGCTGTTGGTGCTGGTGCTTATCTGCTTAGGAGCGGATTTGATAAGCAGGCTGAAGCAAGAATTCACATGGAAGCTTTAGAAGAGCTTGGCCAATCTTTAGAAAATGAAGTCGCTCCACAAGTCATCAATTTAGATGATCGTACTATCACTCTTTCAGGGTCGGTTGAAGAACAGTACGAGCAGTGGCGCGAAATTATGGCAGATCTTTATTCGGCAGAAGTAGGACAACTATAACCACTTGTTAAGTGCGTTCTATCCACAGAAATAGATATGTCAGAAAACGATGTCGACAAGGACAAGCAAGAGTCGCAACAATCTGGTTTCAATGAGAACCAGATTTATGTCAATTCATCTACAGCCGTAGAATTGAATAAACCCCCTATTTGGATTTGGATTAGCGTAGCCGGATTACTTCTGGTTGCGCTACTGGTGATATTCGTTCTTCCTGCTATTGTGAGCCAGTACGAGTTGCCACTGGAGCGGCGTGTCGACGTTTCTGAGCTCTTACAAGACCCAGAAGAGGAAGTAGCGGCTTCAACAATTTCTCCTTTTGAAGAAGCACAGCGTTCCAGGCAGCGCAAAGAAGCACAGGATGTATTAGCAGAGTTGCTAGAGCATCAGGGCGTATTGGAAGCGTTTGAAGTCGACCAATGGGCAGAGGAAGACTATGCAGCCGCATTGGAAGTCGCGAGTATCGGTGATGATTATTATCGTCGACAAGAGTTCATTTTAGCCGTCGACTCCTATACCAATGGTCGCGATGACTTATTGGCAATCCTAGAAACTGTGCCGACGGTTTTAGAACAAACACTCATTGATGGACAGAATGCTTTGGCTAATCGAGAGTCGGAATTAGCTCAAGATAAGTTCTCCTTAGCTTTGTTGTTCGACCGAGATAGTGAACCCGCGCAAATCGGTTTGGAAAGATCCCTTGCCATGGATGAAGTTTTGGGATTATTAGCTCAAGCAGAAGAATTACTGGAAGATGGCGAACTGGATTCAGCCCGAGGCATGTATCGAGAGATTATTGACCTCGACAGCTATAATGAAGTTGCAAAACAGAAAATAAATGAAATCTCCACTTTAATACTGGAGCAAGAATTTGCGGGTATTATGTCGGCAGGATATGCCTTGCTAGAAAATGGAGATCCTGAGGCAGCAATCGCTGAATTCGAACGAGCAGCAACTTTGGGCGTTAATGCAGAAGAGGCGCTAGCAGCAATTACGCAAACTGAAAATGAAGTTGCTAATGCTCAAATTTCAGCAATTCAAATGCGCATTAATGCAGCAGAGGCTCAGGAAGAATGGCACACTGCGGTAACTGAATATGACAATGTACTGGCCATTGATGCCAACCTGGTGTTTGCTATTAACGGCAGAGACTATGCAAGTAAACGTGCTCAGCTTGACGATTTGTTGGTTGGGTCGATCGAGACACCAGATCGATTTTATGAAACCGATGTTTTCCAGCAAGTTTTAGATATCTATTACACCGGTCGCGCAATTGAAAGTCCCGGCCCACGATTAGTTGATCAGCTCGATCGACTACAAGTTCTTTTAGAAACTTCACAAGTACCTCTCGATATTAGAATGGTCTCTGACAATCTTACTGATGTAGCTATATTGCGAATCGGTAATTTAGGTCTGTTTGAGGAAACCATGGTTTCATTAAAGCCGGGCCGCTATGTTGCAGTGGGTAAACGCATCGGTTATCGAGAAGTCAGAGAAGAGTTTGTAGTTGGCTTCGGGCAAACTCCAGATGAAGTTGTTGTGCAATGTTCAGAACGTATAGTTGCTACTAATAGGTAATGACTGTGGATAACATTGATGACGACATTGATATAGTTAATGGGCCAGCTGACCCCATAATTCCTATAGACTTTACGCCTCACGATAAAAAAGGGGCGCGAGTCACTTTTAAACCTAAACCAATACATTTCATTATTGGCATCTTCACAATTCTTTCTGGCATCGCCGGCTGGTTTGTTCTAACTGCTCGATCAGTTTTCGTAGAAGTTGCTCCTATAACCGCTGAGATTGAAATTAGTGGTGGGCTACATATTCGTTTAGGTCAGCGTTACTTAATTCGTACCGGAACCTATGACATCGGACTTACCAACGAAGGTTATCACGATACCAACACGCTGCTTTTGGTAAATAATGAACAAGCACAAACCCATCCATTCGAGATGCGTAAACTGCCAGGCAAAGTTTCAATCGCGACTATGGAGCTTAATGGCGCGCGGGTACAAATCGACGGTGTCGATATCGGTGTGACTCCTCTGATCGACGTACCTATCGAGCCGGGTGAGCATCAGATGACAATCTCCGTAGATCGTTACCTTGATTACGGTGAGACCATCGACATCGAAGGGCGGGAAGTAGAACAGCGCTACCAGGCCAGCCTGGAGCCAGCCTGGGCAGTAATCGGCCTGTCGACAGCACCGGCAGGAGCTGATGTTTTGCTAGATGGTGTAGTAATCGGGAGAACACCTATTAACGCAGAAATTCTCCAAGGCCGGCGCGATCTCACTCTTAAGTTAGCAGGCCATAAGGCCTGGCAAGAAGATTTCGATGTTATTGCCGGGGATGATTTCACTGTGCCTCTGGTGGAATTGGAGCCAGCCGATGGCCTGGTTTTTATACGCAGCAATCCATCTGGTGCCTCAGTTACTATTGGCGGGGAATACCAGGGGCTTACTCCATTAGAAGTAGCATTACCACCGGGTCAGAATCATGAGCTAACGTTTTTCCACACCGGTTATCACTCAAGAAAGACTAGCATTCGTACAGAGCCCAATCAGGAAAGAGAGCTAAACATTAGTCTGGACCCTGAGCTGGCAAGTGTCAGTGTAATAGCCCAACCAGAAGACGCAGAACTCTATGTAAATGGTGAATTCAGGGGGCTGGCTAACCAGACTATCGAGCTGATGGCAGCGAATCAGCAAATAGAAATTCGTAAAGAAGGTTTTGTTCCTTACACAACAGAATTTACTTCTCGTCCCGGCTTAGATCAGGCTATTCGCATTTCTCTGAAATCTCTGGAGCAAGCTCGCCTCGATCAGATAAAACCAATTATTACGACGGCTGTGGGTCAGGATTTGAAACTGTTTTACCCAGGTGCTTTCACCATGGGTGCTTCCAGACGTGAAGCCGGAAGAAGACCCAATGAGAACTTGCGTGACATACAACTGGAACGACCTTTTTATATGGCCTTTAATGAAGTGACTAATTCAGACTACCGCCGGTTCAATACAGATCATAGTTCTGGAACAGTGTCAGGTGTCAGTTTGAATAATGAAGCGCAACCGGTAGTGCAGGTCAGTTGGGCTCAGGCCGCGGCCTATTGCAACTGGTTGAGCGAGCAGGAAGGCCTGTCTTTATTTTATGAAATCGAAGGTGAAGATATTATTGGCTTCAATCCTGAATCGACTGGATACCGTATGCCATCCGAAGCGGAATGGGCTTGGGTAGCAAGAACCAATGGCAGTGGCAACACCCTCAAGTATCATTGGGGAGATCAACTACCACCTCCGGAGAATGCAGGAAATTTTGCTGACATCACCGCACAAAATTATTTAGGCGAAATAATGTTTAATTACAACGACAATTATTTTGCTTCGGCACCGGTTGCTTCCTTTGATTCGAATCATTATGCAATGTATGACATGGCCGGAAACGTTTCAGAATGGGTACATGATTATTACGGAGCCGTCGGCGCGATTGGTGTGGAAATAGACCCATTAGGTCCAAAATTGGGACAGTTCCACACCATCCGGGGATCCAGTTGGGCCCATGGCGCAGTGACCGAAATGCGCTTGTCATTTCGGGATTTTGGCGAAGAACCGCGGGATGATGTTGGTTTTCGCGTTGCTCGCTACCTTGAATAAATGACTGAGTACTCTTTGAGAGGACTTCAGAATGAAAAAATTATTTTTACTCTTTAGCTTGTTATGCACTTTAAGTGTTTGGGCCCAAGACCAGGCTACCGAAGAAGCCGAAATAGAGTCCCAGAACGAACAACAAGCTTTAGACACAAACCTCTCTTCAGAAGAATTAGCCGCTGCTGAGAACGACGAATTAATCCTGGGGGATGAGGCTGAAGAACAAGAGGAGGGCTCAAACTCGCGTTTCATTCCAACAGAAGAAATTTCACAGGATCTGGGTGTTTCATTTCCGGTTGATATTTAGCGTTCCGGTTATATTAGAAAAGGAATAGTTTATGAAGCAAGGCTCCATGTATGAAGGTCTCTTTCAGGTAGCGGCACTCATCTTAGTGATTATTATTGTACACGGCACATACGTGACGGTCATTCGACCGAACGCTGACTTAATTCAAGAACAGCAAGCATTGATGCAAGAACAGAATCCGGAATTAGTACCGGAACGTTCAGTGTTTATTATCTTGCGCAACTACGAACAGGAATTTTGCATCATTTTCTTTCTATGGGCTGTCACCATTATCGGCATGAAAACCCAACACACCCTTCGACAGAAGACTTTATTAGATAGAACACTGATACAACTGCAGGATGGGATGAGTATATTGCCGGAAGACTCACGCAATATCGCCAGACCTGTTCAAGCCTTGTCTGAGAAAGAAAGAGATTATTTATTACCGAGAGCACTATTAGCGGGATTACATCGATTTCAAAGCACCCAAAACATTCAAGCCGTGTCATCAATAATAAAAGACACCTGCGAAACTGAAGCGGATCGCATGGAAACGGAACTTAGCATCGTACGTTATATCGCTTGGGCGATTCCGTCCATCGGCTTCCTTGGAACAGTGCGCGGTATTGGTACCGCCCTGGGTCAGGCCTATCAGGCGGTGGCGGGAGACATTGCCGGTGTCACTCAGAGTTTGGGGGTGGCCTTTAACTCTACATTTGTTGCGCTCGTGGTGAGTATTTTCTTAATGTTTCTTTTACACCAGTTGCAGCTATTACAAGATCGACTGGTATTAGATTGTCAGAACTACTGTGACGAACGCCTGATCAGACATTTACAGATTTCCGATAAAGGTGAGCAGGCTTAGATGGCCCTAAATGTAATTGAGCTAAACGACCGCGGCATAAAAGTTGGTGATGAAAGTGGCATCATCGTCCAGAGCCCTGGTTTTGCTTTGGTAGTGGACGACAAATTAGAAGTTGGCGAAACTGCTGAGCAGCAGGCGCGATTACAACCAACCAACAGTTTCAATAAGTATTGGCACGATCTAAATCTCGAGCCAATTTCTCACGGGAATAAATTTAGACACTATGCTGACTTGGCTTACGCGCAGTTAGTGCATCTGGCAGAAGTTTGGGAAATCAACAACGATGTCATCTTTGCCGTACCAGGAAACTTTTCCCGACAACAGCTAGCTATCCTATTGGGTCTCGCTCAACAAAGCCCATTTACAACAGTTGGAGTTGTTGATTCCGCATTGGCAGCAGCAGTAACTGCCGCCCAATCGGAGCACATCGTATTTGCCGACATTCAATTACATCAGGTAGTGCTAACGAAGTTAGCAATAGTCAATGATCATTTGATAACTGAAGGCGTTGTACAAATACCTGGAGTAGGTAATCAAAATTTCATGAATCTGATGATGCAGATTGCAACGGATATATTTATTCAACAGTGTCGCTTTAATCCACAACACAACGCAGAGTCAGAACAACAGCTGTATAACGAATTGCCAAAGTGGCTTTTACAAGATGTAAAAGAAAAAACGTTACAGCTGGAGCTTAAAAGTGCCAGCGCTATGCACACAGCAAAGTTACCGCGAGCAACTCTAATTTCTAGTCTTAATGAGTACTACAAAAAGATTAACGAACAGATAAGTGTAATAACACTGAGTAACAATGCTCAACTACTATTGAGTAAAAGCCTCGCAGAATTGCCTGCATTCCAGGCTTCATTAAATCAGAATAGCAACGTGGCTATTGTTGAAGATCATGCGGTAAACACAGCGTGTTATCAATACCGAGATATTATAAATAGTTCTGATGAAGGCATTCATCTGGTGAATAGACTTCCTGTGGAGTCATTAAGACTGCAGGAAACCGCAAGTGATACCCCTGAAACTGCGGATAATCCAACTCATGCACTTTTTTTGAATCGAGCAATTTCTATAAACAGTATCGAAATAAAAAACAACGTACAACTTAACGGCAGTGCAGCTGCTGTAAAAGCAATTGTGATGAACATCGAAGATCTGCCTGAGTCACTTGGTCGTATTCAAAAAAGAAGTGATGGGGTGTATCTCATTAGTGGAGAACAAGAAGTATTTTTGAACGATAAACCAGTAGCTGGTGAGCAATTACTGGGTCTGGGGGATCGCATTCGTTTTGCGAGCGATGGTGAAGAAATTAGTTTGATTCAGGTAGCGAATGGCTAGTAACAGTAAATCCAACAGACGCAAAGTAAATCCATTAAGCCTGGCATTTCTCGATGTCATGTTTTGTGGCTTTGGGGCGGTGATTTTAATTTTCTTGATTCTCGATCACTCAAGTACGATTTCACCAGAGGAAACCACCCCTGAGCTAACGGCCGAGATCAACTTACTGCGTGAGGAAGTTGAAGAAGGCGAATTGGGTTTAGTTAGAATTCGCAACACTCTGTCGGATGTCGATTTCGAAGTCGTGGAAGCACAAGGGCTCGCTCGCCAAATCATGGAACAGATCGATACTTTTCTGCAGGAATTGGCAGCGTTAGAAAACAGCAGCATGGCCACCGAAGAAGACGTAGCTAGATTGCGTTCTGATATCGAAGCCCTGGAACAGGAAATTCTGCGCCTACAGGCCAGCGCCTTCGAACAGGAAGGTAACAGTGTCAGACAATTTTTGGGAGATGGAAACAGACAGTATCTGTCCGGACTGTTCTTGGGCGGACAACGTATTCTGGTCTTGATCGATAGTTCTGCCAGTATGCTGGATAGCACCATAGTGAACATAATTCGTACGCGGAATATGGACGACGAGCGAAAACGCAATGCTCCGAAATGGCAGCGGGTAGTTAATACCGTAGATTGGGTCAGTACCCAGCTGCCGATAACTAGTCAGTATCAGATCTGGAATTTCAATACTGAAACTGAATCCGTTATTCCCGGAACAGAAGGATTTTGGTTGGAAGTTGCCGATCGAGATCAACTCAGTGAAGCGATCGAGAATGTAAAAGAACTAGTGCCTAATAATGGAACTAACATGGCGCAGGTATTTCGGGCTGTAGCAAATATGTCACCACGACCAGACAATATATTTCTGATCACAGATGGCTTGCCGACCCTTAACAATCGCGGCTCTTCGGGCACTCTGATTACGCCGGGAGACCGCATGGAATTGTTCGAAGAAGCGGTGGAAGAATTACCTCAGACAATTCCGGTCAACGTAATATTAATGCCCTTAGAAGGTGACCCGAGCGCGGCTGCCGCTTATTGGCAATTGGCGCAATACACAAAAGGGTCTTTTCTAACGCCGTCCAAGGATTGGCCATGACAATTGCATAGAAACGAAGATCGCTTCGTATACAGTAAAAATTATTTTAATAAACTAGAAAAAAGATAGAAGAGAACATCAGCCCTGATGGCAAGACGTAAAAACAGAGAAACAGATTCATTTACCGTCTCCTTTCTGGACGTAGCCTCTTGCGGATTCGGTGCTATGATCATTCTGTTGATGATCACCAAATCGTCCACGCCAACTTCACTGGAAATAATAGAAGACGCTGTACCTGAAGGTGTCGTGGCCGAGTTGCAAGAACAACTATTTGAGATTCGCGGTGAGACTACGATTCTCAATCGAGAGCTGAATGCGAAACACGAACAGCTCTCCGCGATGACAGAGCGCATTGCACGGCTGCGTCGAGACCTAGAAGATACAGAAGGACGCTACAACACCACCAAAGACCTTTCAGATGAAACCACCGATGAATTTGGACGAATGGCATTGGCCCAACAATCCTTAACGGAGGAAATGCAGCGCTTGCTAGCCAATACCCGTGCGCCTGAAAATAATGCCATTGGCGGTGTGCCGGTGGACAGCGAGTACATCATCTTCGTGATCGATACTTCCGGAAGTATGTTTCAGAACCCGAGCTGGGACAAAATGCTTGGAGTCATCCAGGACACCCTCGATGTTTATCCTGAAGTGAGGGGCATTCAGGTCATGAATGATATGGGTGACTACATGTTCGATTCATATCGGGATGAGTGGATTCCCGATACTCCAGGTCGACGTAACCAGATTATTTCTACCCTGAGAACCTGGAACCCTTTCAGCAATAGCAGTCCTGTGGAGGGTGTTACCCGGGCGATTAGTGCCTTTTACGAAGCCGACAAGCGCATCAGTATTTATGTGCTGGGGGACGATTTCCAGCCAGGCGGATCGATCCGAAATGTGCTCCAGACCATCGATCGCATCAATGTGGAGGATGCTAATGGCGACCGGCTGGTGCGCATCCATGGAATCGGCTTTCCTGTTATTTTCGCGGGCCCCAGGCGGTTTCAGCAGAGTGTTTATCGATATTCCACCCTAATGCGAGAGATGACTCAGCGAAATGGTGGTACATTTGTAGGGCTGAACGATTATCAGTGATTTGCCGGTTTAGATTTAGATGGTAATGAGAATATTGAAGGAATTGGCGATGAGATTAGTGAACACAGCGAATAAAGCCATCCTGAGAAGATTGACCATACTGTTTGTGGCAGGGCTACTTACTGCCTGTGGTACGAGCAACGTCATAATTGCAGGCAATTTCCCTACACCCAACATCAATAAAATGCCCCTTTCAGTAGCGGTCTACTATGATGATGCCCTGAGGGAATTTGCTTACATGGAATACACTGAGACCGGGCGTGAAGAGATAAACATCGAAAGCGGCTTATCGCATATTCAATTATTTAATGCAGTTCTACCGGCAATGTTTGATCAGGTAATAAACGTCAACAGTCTCGAAGACGCTGTCAGTCAAAATGTGGATGCAGTGTTTGCTCCTGCAATTGAAGAATTTCAATTAGCACTTCCAGCAAAGACCAAGTTGGACGTTTATGAAGTCTGGATAAAGTACAACATGCGCTTACTCACCTCCGAGGGTGACTATATTGCGGACTGGGTACTGACATCCTATGGAAAGACACCTACCGAAACTTTCCGCTCCGTAGAAAATGGCATTAACGAAGCCACTGTTGTCGCTCTGCGTGACCTTGCTTCAAGCTTTTCATTAAGCTTTGCTCAAGTTCCAGAAGTGCGAGATTGGTTAAGTAGCCTTTAGAGTGAGGGCTCAAAAGAGACTCGTTATGAAAACTATTACAACAATAAAATTAATAAAACTCAGTGCTTCATTATTTGTTGTAGCATTTCTCGCTAACTGCACAAGTACCACTGTCGATGAGTTTCGTCAGGGCGAGACCGGAATAGAAAGCGATGAGTCTATCGTGATTCTGGGGCGTCGACAGGCCAGCGACTACGAAACCAGATCAGAATTTGTCGAGTGCGTAGGAGAACGTATGACTCGAGGCGAAGGTGCGATTAGTGTAGTTCCGGAGCAAGAGTTTATCGATGCAATGTTTCCATGGTTCGAACCACGCACAGCGCCTTTGCGCACTGGTGATTTAGAACAGCTTATGGCTGAAGACGTTGTAGCTCGAAAGATGAATGAGTTTGGGATTCGCTATATTGTTTGGCTTGATGGTCGCACCGAAACCAGTGGCCGGACAGGTTCAATTTCCTGTACCGTTGGTCCAGCCGGTGGCGGTTGCTTCGGTTTTGGTACTTGGGAAGATGATGCTAATTTCGATGCCCGTGTATGGGACGTCAGTTCCTTAAGAAATGTTGGAACAATAAATGCCGATGCTACTGGACAATCTTATCTGCCAGCACTTGTAGTTCCTATTCCACTAATAGCTCGAGTTGAGGCGAACGCGTGTAGCCGCTTGGCGACTCAACTTAAAGATTTTGTGAATGGCAGCTAGCTACATAAGCTGCTATAAAGAATGACAGGTGGCACCGTGAATAAATTCGCTTCCTTCTACTTATCGACTATGTCGATCTTCAATGGAAAAACTAAACTTGTGCTTGCAAGCCTTACTGCTTTGATCACATCAGCATTACTTTCTTCCTGCGCAGTTAACCCGGCTACTGGCAGTGCCAACTTGGTATTGATGTCCGAGAACCGCGAGAAAGAAATTGGTCTTGAAGAGCATGAAAAAGTGATGTCTTCAATGAGTCTCTTTGAAGACGAAGAACTTGTTGCCTATGTACGCGAGATTGGTCAAAAGATGGCGGATGTTAGCCATCGTCCTGATCTTGATTACCACTTCTACGTAATAGACAGTCCTGAAATAAATGCGTTTGCTCTTCCTGGCGGCTACGTTTATGTAAATCGAGGTCTGCTCACTTACATGAATTCCGAGGCCGATCTTGCTGCAGTACTGGCTCATGAAATTGGGCATATCACTGCTCGTCATTCTGTACAGCAGCAGGCTAGAGGTACTTTGGCACGAGGTGCTGCAGTAGCCGGCGGTATCGTCGCCGGGATCGCCACAGGAAGTGGATATGCTGCAAGCCAGATCAGTGAAGTTGCTTCTATCTGGGCTCAAACTGGATTGTCCGGTTTTGGTCGTGAACATGAGTTGGAAGCAGATAGTCTAGCCGCGGAGTATCTCGTAAATGCGGGTTACGATCCTGCGGCCATGATTGAAGTGATTACCGTACTGAAGAACCAGGAAGATTTTAATCGTCGAGCTACTGGTGGTGGTGGAACCTATCATGGACTGTTTGCAACTCACCCACGTAATGATCGCCGACTCCAGGAAGCCATTGCCCAAGTTGGACAGTTAAACGACAACACTGTTACTGAACTCGAAAGCCCTACTTTTAGAGAAACTATGGATGGACTAATTGTTGGACAAAGTAATGCATCCCAGCGAATTGATCAACGTAATCGTTACTATCAGGATCTACTTGGTTATACACTGGTATTTCCTGATGACTGGAATATAGATGAAACAACTACAACTGTAACTTCCAGTGCACCAAACATTGGCAACTTGCGTATCGAAGCGCAGCGCCTGCAAGCTAATATAGAGCCACGTATCTTTCTTAGGGACAATATGGGAGTCCAGAACTTACAAAAATCTGAACCCTTGTCTCAGTTTCGTTTAATTGGTCATACTGGTGTTGCAGCGAATCCAGATACTGGCAGGATGGAGCGAGTCGCTGCGCTTTATCTCGGCCCGAGAGCATTTATCTTCCGCGGTGAAATCACCGACGCCTCCATGAGCGATGAAATCGATGAGATGCTGTTAGCATCGATTCGATCTTTCCGCGCTATTCAGCAAGGAGAGGTGGTTGCTGGTGACGAGATGAAGATTAAATATGTCCAGGCCAGTGAGTTCTTCGATTTTTCTGTTGTTGCACGGCAAAGCAGAATAGCTAATTTTCCAGAAGAAACCTTACGCCTACTCAATGGTTACTACCCAATTGGTACTCCTGAAGAAGGCGACTGGATAAAGCTCGTCGAATAGTCGATACAGCCGATAACTCTCCAAAGCCCTCAAATACAGGGAGTTAGCACAACTTCGCATCGCGAAATCACTGCTTTTCGGGATGCAAATGGGTCCGTATCCGCTTAATCCTATAACTCAGAAATTACAGAGGCTTCGAATATAGTCTCCAGTTTTAGTTATGGCTGAAGAAACTGCAAAGAATATTTTGGTAATTGGACCCTCCTGGGTAGGAGACATGGTTATGTCTCAGGCCTTGTTCATGTGTCTGAAAAAAGAGAATCCAGATTCTCAGATCACCGTCATGGCACCAAATTGGACTCGGCCTTTATTAGATCGCATGCCCGAAGTTGATAGCAGCATGGATATGGAAATAGGTCATGGTGAACTCCATCTTGCCGCAAGACGAAAACTGGGTAAATCATTACGCAGTTCCAATTTTACTCAGGCCATAGTGCTGCCGCAGTCTTTCAAATCCGCGTTAGTTCCATTTCATGCAGATATTCCACTTAGAACTGGGTGGCGCGGCGAATGGCGAAATCTATTGCTTAATGACTGTCGCTCACCCCGGGATGATCAGTTCCCTTTGATGGTGCAGCGCTTTGCTGCCTTGGCCTATCCGGAAAGAAATAATCCCCCTGCCGAGATTCCTAATCCTCGACTAGTAACTGATGCAGAGAGCACTGCTGCCACAATTAGCAAATTTTGTTTGATTAGAGATTCCAAGGTATTGGCTATATGCCCCGGTGCGGAATTCGGTGAAGCAAAACAATGGCCATCGGAGTACTATGCCGAGCTAAGTAACTCGATGTTGGCTCGAGGATGGCAAGTGTGGTTATTTGGTTCGGCGAACGATGAGTTGGTAGCAGAAGCGATATTAGCGGATATCGATAATCGATATCTGGAACAATTCCAAAACCTGGTGGGAAGAACTTATTTGGCTGAAGCTATCGACCTGATGTCTGTGGCAGACACGGTGATTTCGAACGATTCGGGACTAATGCATGTGGCAGCGGCGCTGACGAAGCCAGTGGTGGCAATCTATGGATCCACATCGCCTGACTTTACACCACCATTAGCGAAGAAGGTAAAATTGCTGGCCACAGATATCGAATGTAGACCCTGTTTTAAAAGGGAATGCCCCTATGGCCATCTGCGCTGTTTAACAGAGTTAAAACCCGAACTGGCCATGGCATCGGTGGAATCTTTTTCGACAAAAGAATAAATAGAGAGATTATTCGTTGCGAGTACTGATTGTTAAAATTTCTTCACTGGGAGATATTATTCATACGCTTCCAGCGGTAACCGATGCGCATAACGCCTACGCCAATCTCACTTTTGACTGGGTTGTGGAAGAAAACTTTGTGGAAGTTCCGTCCTGGCACCCAGCCGTTGAAAAAGTAATTCCAGTTGCGATGCGTCGGTGGCGGAGAAACCTAGTTCAAACTTATTTGAATCATGAATTCCGCGTTTTTAAGCGCGCCTTACAAGGCGTACATTACGATCTCGTGATTGATGCGCAAGGACTAATTAAGAGTGGATTTATCAGCCGCTTATCCAGAGGATTAACAATCGGGCTAAGTAATCGAACCATCCGGGAACCTTTAGCAACTCTGTTTTACAATAAAGTGTATTCCGTGCCTTGGACAGAACATGCCGTTGATCGTATAAGGCAACTTTTTTCCCGAGCTTTAAAGTACCGCTACGATAGAGAATTTATTGACTACGGCATTGATATTGATCGTATTGAATGCAACAGCGAAGCGAAAGGTGCAAAGCAAGTTTTATTTCTGCATGGCACAACCTGGGCAACTAAGCATTGGCCGGAATATTACTGGCGCCACCTCGCACACATAGCGACTGAGTCGGGTTATGAAGTGTTATTACCTTGGGGTGACCTAAAAGAAAAGCAACGTGCGGAATTTATTGCGAAAGATAATGTTTCTGTCATTGTGTTAGAAAAACAAACTCTGTCAGGACTTGCCCAACACATTAATAATTCTAAAGGTGTAATTGCAGTCGATACTGGATTAGGCCATCTTGCTGCCGCTCTTGCCAAACCCACTGTTTCGCTTTATGGATCAACGAATCCAGGCTTGTCTGGAACATTTGGTGAGAATCAACTTCACTTAAATTCAAATTTTAATTGTGCGCCCTGTGTGAAAAAAGTTTGTACCTATATTGGGCCAGGCATAACTGAGGAATTTGAGGGCCAACCATTTGCCGTAATGCCTCCTTGTTTTTCGGCTCATAAACCTGAACAGGTATGGCAACGCTTTGAGAATTTAGTTCAGGAATAGCTAGACTTATGAAGCTGAGCTTTCTGATCTATTCCTACTTTCCTTACGGTGGTCAACAGAGAGATTTTCTTCGGATTGCTAACGAGTGTATTCAGCGCGGACACGAAGTCGATGTCTACGCAATTCGTTGGCAAGGTGACATTCCAGAAAAACTAAATCTAATTAAAGTGCCGGTAAAAGGCAGAACGCGGGTCCAACTTTATAAACGCTACACCGCTTGGGTTGAAAATGCTTTGAAGGATACAGCTCACTCGGCTGTAGTTGGCTTTAATAAAATGCCTTTGTTGGATATCTATTTTGCTGCAGATCCCTGTTTTGTCGAGAAAGCGGATACCCAACGCCGATTCTACTACAAACTTTCCTCACGTTATCGACATTTTCGCGGTTATGAAGACGCGGTGTTTGGCCAGAATTCTTCCACACAAACACTTATTCTTTCACCGCAACAAAGAGAATCCTTTGAAGAGCATTACCCGGGCTGCGGCAATCGTTTGCATGAACTGCCACCAGGAATTTCTCTGGATCGCAAAGTCGATCATCGGGATCAAGCAGCAAGAGAGAAATTCAGAACTGAGTTTGGAGTTGGCAATGATGAATTGTTGCTGCTTCAAGTCGGATCAGGCTTCAAAGTAAAAGGCGTTGACCGGTCACTAAAGGCGATAGCATCACTGCCTGAACAGTTACGTAATCGGACCAAGTTTATGTTAGTGGGACAGGATAAATCGGCAGGTGTGGATAGCTTGGCCAAGCGTTTGGGACTCGCCGAGCAATTGAGTATATTTCCCGGACGCGATGACGTACCAAGATTTTTTGCTGGGGCAGACCTACTCATTCACCCGGCCTATGTGGAGAGCGCGGGATACGTATTATTGGAGGCTACTATTGCTGGACTGCCGGTACTCACCACAGCAACCTGTGGCTATTCCTTTCATATCGAGCAAGCCCAATCAGGGCGCGTGTGCTCTAACCCTTTTCAGCAGTCGGAGTTAAATCAGAATCTGGCTATGATGCTCGAATTACTGGGGTATGAGAGCTGGTCTGCAAATGGACTGGATTATGGCAAGCAAGCTGATTTGTTCTCTATGCCTCAAGCTGCAGCAGACTTGATCGAACGCTTTGCGCGTGCAGGTTAACCGAAACATGTTTTATCTAAACGAAGAATTTGCCGAAAGCTTCCAGGCGACAGATCCTTACAAGATGCTGCAGGGGATGGAAGGAAACATCTATCGTCAGGTAAAAACTCGTAAAACCTTTCAGTTTAGTCTCAATGGCAAAGGTTATTTTGCCAAACTTCATTCCGGCGTTGGTTGGCTTGAGATTTTTAAAAACTTATTGACTCTTAAGTTACCCATCATTAGTGCACGCAATGAATGGGAAGCAATTCATCGTTTAAAGGAATTAGATATTGCCACCATGAATGCAGTTGCCTATGGGGAGAGGGGCTGGAATCCTGCAAGTCGAGAGTCATTCATCATCACTGAGGAACTTACCGACACCATTAGCCTCGAAGACTATTGCAAACAATGGACACAAAATCCACCAGACTTTCGAACTAAACGAGAGCTCATAGAGAATGTCGCGGGCATAGCACGTACGCTCCATCAAAACGGTATCTGCCATCGTGATTTCTATCTCTGTCATTTTTTACTGGATCAAGGAGCGAAACCCTTCCCTAAGTTATCTTTAATTGATTTACATCGTGCTTTAGTGCGAAAAAACCTGGCACAAAGATGGATAATTAAAGACATCGCCGGCCTATTCTATTCAGCAAAGATGATCGGATTGAGTAAGCGAGATTTGCTGCGTTTTATGCGTCACTATGACGCAAAAGATTTGCGTTCTGTTATCACAGTACAAAGTGGATTCTGGCAAGAAGTAAAGCAGCGTGCAGATAGTATTTTTGAAAAGCTGGGGCCTGCGACTTGAAGCTATGAATAATTTCAATTGCGAACATTTAATAGCAATGGGCAGGCATATCACAACGCCGTTCTATCTTTCTATCGACAAAGAACAAAAAGAAGAAGTGATAAAAATAGAAAGCGTATTGCGCATCGTGCCTGGTAAGCGTTTGACTGGAATATCTTACTGGCGCAATCAATCAGTTATTGTAAAACTGTTTTTTGGTCCGGGCCATTGGAGGCGGAATCTGTTAAGTGATGTTCGTGGTATGAATTTATTACGCCAGCGTCATATTCTCACCCCCAAGATTTTGCATGAGACTGCAACTTTTGATGGCAAAGGTGCAGTACTATTCATTGATTATTTGAAACAGGGTAAGAGTCTTCACGAACTAGTGAATGAAGCTAGCAGCGAAGATCGCAAGCTCGCCCTTATAAACTTGACTGTGGCAACTATTGCCAAGTGCCATGACAAAGGGCTCTGGCAGAATGATATCCATCTTGATAACTTTATGCTGGTTGATGACCGGGTTTATGTATTGGATGGAGGAGACATAAACGCAGTTGACACAGAAATAGACTGGCAACAGGCTTCAGAGAATCTGTCACTCTTCTTTGCTCAATTTCCGGTGGACATGGACATAAATATCCCTGGCTTACTTGAGCATTATCAGTCCCAGAGCCACAATCTAGTGGACTCAGATCTGAACGGATTTGCTGAACGAGTGGTCGCGCAACGAATTAAGCGGTTGAATCGCTTTGAGAAAAAATTATTTCGTTCTACCACGGCGTATCGCAGCATACATAACTTCAATCGATTTGTTGTCTATGACAGGCAGATTCACTCAGACGAATTAGAAAGTTTTATAGACAATCCCAGCAGCTATATTAATGACGAGAGTTTGCTAAAAGCTGGGAATACTTCTAGCGTTGCGCGAGTCGCTTTTGCCAACCGCAATTTCGTACTCAAGCGTTACAATTTAAAGTCGCTTTGGCATGGTTTTAAGTATTTGTTCAAAAACAGTCGAGCTCATCGCAGTTGGCTCAGTGCTTCGAAATTGGAAATGTTGGGCATTAACACGCCCCATCCCTACTTAATTTATGAAGAACGTGCGTTCTGGCTGTTGCGCAGAAGAGCTTTCTTTCTCAGCCAAGATCTGGATGAAAGTAAT
>JBJLER010000077.1:0-5636 GCA_045565735.1 Pseudohongiellaceae bacterium | reverse complement strand
CCCGCCGCTGATGCTAGAGCATCGCAATGAGCATCCGCGCCAGCCAATCCGCCCAAGCTAGCCCCATCACCTAATCCAACGCTGGTGATAAAGAAGCTCATTTCATTGTCTTGAGAATTTACCGTAGTAAAAGTCGTTGCGGCAGTTAAAAGTGCAGCTGTGATAAATAGTAAAGATTTCTTCATCGATCTACTCCTCGATTATTATCTAACTTCTATTTTTATATTTCTGTAATTGTAAAATCTTGTTCAACAGCATGGGGACTAGCAGTTTACTTGGTCCCCATAGCTAATGGAAACGGACAGAGCCTAATAATCTGGCAAAGCCATCGCGGTTAAAGAACTTCCTGTCTGCAAAATGATGTGTTGCTTGCCATTATGTACCCAGGAGCTCATTCCATAGCGCGTGTTTTCAGGTACTTCAGCCCGTGCTAATTCTTCCCCAGTCTGCTTGTTGACGGCAAATATGTGAGGTGTGCCGTCTGCAGTGACGTTTGTGTAAATCAGCATGTTACCGGTTACCACCATTTGTCCAACAGCGCCTGATCCGGTATTGCCAATGTCTATACCATCCAGTGCAGGCAAGTTACGAATACGATCTGGAGTTTCACCAGCTGGCAGCATCCAGAGATGATCGCCGCTGTTCATATCGATCGCAGTGATTCTGCTATAGGGAGGTTTCCAAAGTGGAATTCCGGCAGGATGACGGGGAGATGGGCCACCGCTAGCCGCCGCATAGCGAGAGAGCGTAACACCGGTTGGTGCGTCATAATAAGTGTCAGCCTCCTCACCAGAAACCAGCCGCCGAGAACCGCAGCTGTAACGGGACATGATGTACATCACCCCAGACTCAGGATCAGCAACTGGAGGATGAGTAATATTCACTGCTCCGGTGGGGCACATCAATGCGGCTTGCTTGCCTGAAGGGTCATTCGCACGCATTGGCGGATTAAATAAAGGGCCCATTTGGAATTCGGCCACTGCCTGCAATGCTTGTTGTTTTAACTCCGGAGTGAAATCCACTAGCAACTCTTCACTGGAACCAACGTACTCAAAAGCCGCTGGCTTGGAAGGAATTGGTTGAGTAGGAGATAGTTGTTCACCAGGAACAGTGGAAGCAGGCATAGGTATTTCTTCGATAGGCCAAACCGGCTCGCCGGTTTCCCGATTAAATGCATAGACATAGCCTTGCTTGGTCGCCTGAGCGACGATCGGACCATTGTCGGTATCCAAGAGAATCGGCGCAGTAGGCGTATCAAAGTTCCAAATATCATGGTGCACCATCTGAAAATGCCACGCTCTTTCCCCGGTTTTCGCATCGAGGGAAATCAAACTGGTACCGTAAAGATTGTCACCGGGGTGATGGCCACCGTAATAGTCGATGGTCACACCATTGGTCGGGATATAAACAAGGCCTAGTTCCTGGTCAGCGGAGATGGGCGCCCAGGAAGAGATATCCCCCGTGTATTCCCAGGCATCGTTTTCCCATGTCTCGTGTCCATATTCACCGGGTTGTGGAATCACATTGAACTTCCATAGAAAATCACCAGTGCGAGCGTCATAACCAAGAATGTCACCTGGTACATTTTCGATTCGAGATTGGTTGTAACCTTGCTCAGCGGAGTTGCCGACGATAACAACATCATTGACCACAATTGGTGGAGAAGACGAGGTGATATAGCCGCGCTCTAACGGAATGCCTTCATAGGGATCGTAGGGATGACCAAGATCTTTCAACAGGTCAACAACACCAGTCTCTGGAAATCCCTCAATTTCCACACGGCCCCCGAAACCTTCAAGCGGCCGGCCAGTTTCTGCGTCGAGAGCAGTTAGGAAAAAGCCTGGCGATATAATATAAATAACATCGCGGCCATCAATATTGGCATAACCAACACCTTTGCCGTAGTCGGCACGCATTGAATATTCCCAGCGACCAGTGTCTGGTTCGCGGTAAGACCAAATTGTCGCTCCGGATTGTGGATCGATAGCCACGACGTGGCGACGAGCACCAGCAACGGTGTAGAGTTTGCCATTTATATAGCTGGGAGTTGAACGGCCACTTTGAGCTTCGAAACTAGCCCCATCCCATTCCCAGGCAACTTCCAGATCCGCAAAATTTTCAGCCGTGATCTGTGTTGCGTCGGTTGAACGAGTATGCTCAAAGTCGTTTCCTAAGGTCGTCCATTCCACCGTATCTTGCGCGAATGAGCTAGCACTCGCCAAAAGGGCAAGTGGCAGTGCAATTAGCCCTTGGTTAAGGGGCTGTAAAGGTCGAAGGAAGTGCCAAATTTTTATCATTATTATTACCTCATTAAATTTCGGCATAAACTATGAAACCAGCGGGTTAAGTTCCTTAAATACCTAGTCTGAGATTAACGCAGCTGATGCTTTTTGTCATGCGCACAATCGGTGACGGATGGACATCTAAGCCCTAATTTCAGGCTCCGTTTTCATGCCTAAGGTAATGCGGACAATCAAACTGCTGTGCCACTGTTCCTACACTGGGAAACTAACTGATGCATAGCCGAAGGCGCAGTCACTGTTTGCAGTAATTCTTCGAATCTCTGTAAGGATTTTTTTGAATTTATGAAACTAATTCCTTCGCTGGCTTTTTAATGTAAGCCTTCTGTCTTCAAACATTGAGAATTAAGACGAACAGTGTAAAAGGTATAAAACTTTTGCTGTAATGCTTCCAGGCATGAGTGAACGCTATTTGTCTTCACCATTATTCGTAAATATTTTTGAAGAGTCTGACGATGAATGGTTGGTATCTCTTTGGGGGAAAGTTATGTGTAGGAAAAATAAAATTCTCATAGCAGCTGCTGTATTGCTGTCCACCTCATTAGTAATGAATACGAACGCGCAGGAAGAATTAAGTCAGGAAGAAGTTAATAGCTGGTTTGAGACTCTTTCTAACTGGGGGCGTTGGGGCGCAAATGACCAATTGGGTACTGTAAACCTCATTACCACAGAAACCCGAATTGCTGCCGCTCGATTGGTTGAAACCGGCGTGTCTGTTTCTATGGCCCATCCAATTCTTACAGATGAGGCTGCCGATAATTTCAACCCATATGACCATCGAATGACCTCTATTGGAAGTAGCCCCGGACCTTGGTCTGGCGATTTTATTGGGGTCTCTTATCATGGCTATGCTCACTCCCATCTAGATGCGCTTTGTCATCGCTTTCAGTTTGGCACGATGTATAACGGCTATTCCGAAGATGAAGTCACAGAAGAAGGGTGCCAGCAACTTTCTATCGCCGGTTTTGGTGATGGCATATTCGGGCGTGGCATCGTCATGGATTTTCCAAGACTAAGAGGCGTTGATTGGTTAGAAAACGGCACTGCCATTACTTCCGAGTGGCTGGAAGAATGGGAAGCAGAACATGGAATTACTATAGGTTCAGGTGACATTGTCTTAATTAGAACAGGCCGTTGGCCTCGTCGTGATGCGGTAGGCCCTTGGGATCTTTCTCAGAATTCTGCTGGATTACATGCTTCTACCGTTGCCTGGTTTAAGGAGCGAAACATCGCGATGATAGGGAGCGATAGTGCGCTAGATGTAAAACCTTCCTATGTTGAAAATTTCCCTCAGCCAGTTCATGCGCTAGTTTTGGTTGCATTGGGAATGCCTATTTTTGACAACTTGGATTTAGAAGCGGTGGCTGAAGAAGCAGTGCGTCATGGTCGACCAGAGTTCCTTCTCACAACGGCCCCTTTACGAGTTGAAGGTGGTACAGGTTCGCCGTTAAATCCAATTGCGACTTTCTAAGCGAAATGTAAGAAATAGATGCGAATACGATTCTTAAAGTATTTAAGCGCCATTCTGCTGTTTATGAATGTAGTAATTAGCGCTCAAGAAAACGTACCTGAAGAACAGGCTCCAGAAGTCGCTGAGGCGCGCGCTCTGGAAATTTCGCGGGAGCTATCCACCCGTCAGAGTGCCATTGAGAATATTCAGAGCGATTTAGGAATTTATGATCCGTCGTTAATTGAAGCTTATGGTGACATGGGTCGTTTCTATTCAGAATTAGAAGATTATGAAAATGCCATTCGACTCTATACAGAGGCACTGCAAATCGCTCGCATCAATACTGGCTTATACAGTCCTGAACAAATTCCGATTCTCGATTCGCTAATCGAAGTAAATAGTCGCAGCACCGATTGGCAAGAAGTCGACGACTTCCAAGAACTGTATTACCTGATCAATTCGCGAATTTATGGGTTTACAGAGATTGAATATATTGCTGCTACAGAAACCTATGGCGCGTGGAAGTTGCGAGTCGTCAGAGAAAATTTATTAGATCAATCACGTTTCAGCTTGCTTAACACTGCAGAAAATTTAAGTGATTTCTATGCCCGTACTATCGAAAGATTAGAATTGATTCCGGATGTGAGACGAGAAGATTTAATCATCGTAATCTATGGTAAATCCCAAACTGATTTGACCCTGGCCCGAGTTGTGGCTTCAACTCCCTATACCGCTTTTGAGGGAACCGAAAGTCCGTCCATTAGTCAGGTACGCTGCACTAATGTGCGCACTGCTTCAGGTCAGGTGTCGCGGCAGTGTTATACAGTTCAGGTGGAGAACCCACGTTATCGACTTTCCCAGCGTGAGGCTAAGCGGTTCGCACTGCAACGCCATACCCGGGGTATTTCGCGCTCGATTGAAAGATTGGAAGTGATTAAAAACACCAGTTCCGAACTCACTTCAGGCGAAAGGCAGGAAATCGATAACCAAATAGCGCTTCTGGTGGCTGAATCAGAACAATTAGTCCGATCTTCCGGAAGACTGTTTTAATCCGCGGTTCGGAGCAGCTGTCTTTTCCACCTCCATTTCATGCCGAAATACCCTATTTCGGACAATTTTGCTGGAATTTTTTTTCCACAAAAGGTACAAAAGAACCCGCTGAATCGAGCAATTCTTGGCTCAGCCTCAAAAAACAACTGGAGGAGATTATGTCTCATTTTGCCAATCGGCTAACTCGAGTCCTTCTGTCCGCTTTAGTGGCAGTTTTTGCGCTTGGGGGTCAGTTTGCGGCAGCTGTTGAAGAAGGCGATAAAGCGCCTGATTTCTCGCTGCAAGCTTCTGATGGTGCAACCTACACGCTTTCTCAGTTCGCTGGTGACAAGCCTGTAGTTATTGCCTTCTTTCCCAAAGCCTTTACCGGTGGCTGAACTATGCAATGTAAAGCGCTGCGTGACAGTGCCAGAGAAATTCAGAGTTTCGACGTTGCATACTTTATGGCCAGTGTAGATACGCTGGAAGACAACACAGCTTTTGCCGCTGAGCATGAAGCTAATTTTCCGATCCTTTCAGATCCTACAAAGGAAATGACTGGTGATTATGACGTCCTAATGGAAGTCGGATTCGCCAATCGCTGGACGTTCTATATCGATACGGACGGCACCGTTCTTAAGATCGACAAGGGAACCAACCCAGCAACGGCGGGACGAGACCTAGTAGCCAATATGGAAGAGCTGGGTTTCAATAAGATCTAGTCCGCTAGATTAACTAGTTAAATAAGAACCCGATTGCTGCTAAGCGATCGGGTTTTTGTTTGACTGGAATATATGAAACTAAGTTCAGAAATACTGATCTAATAGTTAACACTTTCGTTTTGAGTGTGTCTAAGT
>JBJLER010000076.1:0-5649 GCA_045565735.1 Pseudohongiellaceae bacterium | reverse complement strand
AACGTCTTCTAGATCCCTAACAAGCGATTTAACTTCGCTGGAACTAACCGTAGGCTTTGTAACTTCTTCCGGATCATCGCTCATCTTTTGGCGAGCACCACCAATGGTATACCCCTGCTCGTAAAGAAGACTCTTGATTTGACGGATAAGCACTACGTCTTGACGCTGATAGTAACGTCTGTTGCCACGACGTTTAACAGGCTTTAATTGTGGGAATTCTGCTTCCCAATAGCGCAGCACATGAGGTTTAACAGCACAGAGTTCGCCGACTTCACCAATGGTGAAATATCGTTTCGGGGGGATTGGGGGTAATTCGTCGTTATTCTTCGGTTCCAACATATCCTTCTACTCTTGCCTTTAGCTTCTGACCAGGCCGAAAAGTGACTACACGCCTGGCCTTAATTGGGATTTCTTCACCGGTTTTTGGATTTCTACCAGGGCGTTGTTTCTTGTCCCTAAGGTCAAAATTGCCATATCCGGACAATTTAACCTGCTCGTTTCTCTCCAAGGATTCACGAATTTCCTCAAAAAACTGCTCTACCACTTCCTTGGCTTCGCGCTTATTTAGTCCGAGTTCCTCAAACAGGCGTTCAGCCATATCGGCTTTTGTGAGTGCTCCATCGCCCATAATCAATTCCTCAGCTTAATTCCGCAAATTTGCATTAAATTGTTCTTGTAGTGCATTGACGCAATTACTAATTATTGTATTTATTTCGTCATCACTAAGAGTGCGTGAAGGATGTTGCCACGTCAACCCCAAAGCAATACTTTTTTTGCCTTTTGTGACTGCATCCCCTTGATAAACATCGAATATTCTTGAGCTCACCAGAAATTCACCCACACTTTCTTGAACACTCTTTAAAATTTCACCAGAAGTAACATTTTCATCGATTACTATCGCCATATCCCGGCTAACTTCAGGGTACTTCGACAGAGCATTTGCTTTAGGAATTTGCCTTTTTTGTAGCTCTTTTAGGACTAATTCGAAGACGAATATAGAGGCGTCGTTGTCTAGCTCTCGAGCGATAGCAGGATGCAAAGCCCCTAGGTAACCAATTTCATTACCTTTAGAATCTGAAATTCGTGCACATTGACCAGGATGGAATCCATTTTTCTCTGCGGTTTCAAACACAATCGCGCTATTTTCGCCTCTGAGATTCAGCAAAGCTTCAACATCACCTTTTAAGTCATAAAAGTCGGTTATCTCTCTATCATTACACCAGCTTTCAGGTTTTCTTTTACCTGTAATTAAGCCCCCAACCATCTCTATTTGCAGGATTTCTCCATCTTCCTTTAAGAAAACTAATCCAGTTTCGAATAGACGCAATCGAGATTGCTGACGATTTGCATTATATCGATAAGTATTAAGCAGACCTGGAATTAATGATCCACGCATCACTGATAGATCTTCCGAGATGGGGTTTTCCAGTGGAATGGGTTCAAATTCAGCTTCCATAACCATTTCTGACAGCTTTGGATCGATAAAGGAGTAAGTCACAACTTCTTGATAACCCAATGCCGCCAACTGTTGTCGAATGCTTCTAAGGGGCAGCTCTGCTTCACGAGCCCCAGACAATATCTGTTGCCCCATCCCTAAAGTTTCAGGCACATTATTGTAACCATAAATTCTGGCCAGCTCTTCAATAAGATCGGCTTCCATAGTTACATCAAATCGATAGGAAGGAACTTTAACTTCTATCGCTTCATCGTTGTCTTCAACAACCGTAAATCCAAGCCGCTCGAGTATCTCTCGTATTTCAGATCGAGCCATTTCAATACCTAGCTGATCCGGTACAGTCTGATACTTTAGTTGCACTCTCGAAGACTTTGGTAAATTGCCGACAGCTTCGGTTATGGGGCCAGCCTCACCACCTACAATCTCTAACAACAGTTCTGTTGCCCGCTCCATAGCACGCTGTTGCAGCTGATAATCAACGCCACGTTCATATCTATGAGACGCATCGGTATGCATACCAAAAGTACGAGCTTTTCCGGCAATGGTAAGAGGTGCAAAATATGCACATTCGAGGAATACATCTTTTGTAGATTCGGAAACCCCAGTAGCCATTCCACCCATAATACCGGCCATGGCAACAGCCTTTTTCTGATCCGCAATAACCATGATGTCAGGATTTAGAGTGACTTCCTTGCCATCAAGCAGAGTAAGCTTTTCGTTCTCACCGGCCATGCGCACATCTATTCCACCCGATAATTTCTCATAGTCAAACGCATGCATTGGCTGCCCTAATTCCATAAGAACAAAATTGGTTACATCGACGATTGGATCAATACTGCGCAGTCCAGAGCGTCGCAACTTTTCCTGCATCCATAATGGCGAAGAAGAATTTAGATTTATATTCTTAATTACTCTTCCCAAATATCTTGGGCAACCATCTTTTGCAGTTATGGTAATAGGAAATTCGTCTTTGATTGTTGCATCTACCGCAACTGGTTTGGCTTCAGTGACATTTTTCCGCGCTAATACTCCGACCTCTCTGGCAAGACCTAAAATACCTAGACAATCTCCGCGATTAGGTGTCAGGTCTAACTCTATACTTATATCATCTAAATCAAGCGTCAAACGCACATCCTCACCAAGTGTTACGTCAGCTGGAAGCTCAAGTATACCCTCCGATTTTTCTTCTAGACCTAACTCTTCGGCTGAACAAAGCATGCCATTCGATTCAATACCGCGAATAGTTGTCCCTTTAATTTCAAATGGCTTTTCTTTTTCCGAAAAAATGATTTTGGCGCCAACTTTTGCGAAAGGGGCTTTCATTCCAGATACTACATTTGGCGCACCACAAACGACTTGATATGTATCTACCCCGTCGGTAACAGTACAAAGGCTTAATTTATCCGCATTAGGATGTTTCTCGACTGATTTAACTTCGCCCACAATGATTTCTGAAAATTGACGCGCAACAGGAGCAGAACCATCTACTTCGAGGCCAGCCATAGTGAGACTTTCCATCAAGTCATCAATAGACATTTGATGGTCTATCCATTCTTTTAGCCAAGTATTGCTAAAAAGCACTTTGCAACTCTTCCTTAATTAAATTGCTGCAAAAATCGAATATCATTTTCGAAATAGGTTCTTAAATCCCCAACTTGATATCGCAGCATTGCCAATCTCTCTACACCGAGACCGAAAGCGAATCCGTTGTATTTAGATGTGTCCACATTGGACATTTCCAGTACCCGCGGATGCACCATGCCACAACCCATGACTTCCAACCATCCAGTGTTTCCACAAATTCTGCAGCCACTGCCTGCGCAACTGACACAACTCAAATCAGCTTCAGCAGATGGTTCCGTAAAAGGAAAATAAGACGGCCTAAACCTGACCGGTAAATCAGTCTCGAAAAATGCATGCAAGAAACTTACGACTGTTCCTTTGAGATCTGCAAATGTAACTTTCTCGTCAACGAGAAGGCCTTCTATCTGATGAAACATTGGTGTATGAGTTAAGTCAGAATCACAACGATATACGCGCCCAGGACAAATCATCTTGAAAGGCGCCACGCCATTCTCCATGACATGGACCTGAACCGGGGAAGTATGAGTTCTTAAAACAGTCCCAGGGTTAACATAGAATGTATCGTGCATGTCCCGGGCAGGGTGATGGGCGGGAATATTTAGCGCTTCAAAATTGTGATAGTCATCTTCAATCTCAGGTCCAATTTCAACATCATAGCCAGCACTGCGGAAAATATCCGTAATGCGGTCGATAGTTATTGTAATTGGGTGTAAACCTCCGACACTTTGCCGTCTGCCTGGTAGAGTTACATCGATTTTTTCTGAACGGACCTTGGTATACAGACTGGCCCTGATTAAATCGTTTTTACGCGCATCGATCGCAGTTTGTAGTGCATTCTTTGCTATATTGATCCGCTCTCCAGCCACCGGCCTTTCATCACCTGGCAATTGACCTAATGATTTGAGTAGCGCGGTAAAACTTCCTTTCTTTCCAAGATATTGCACGCGTAAAGATTCCAGTGCAGCTTCATCAGATGCTGCGCCTATTGCTTGCAAAGCTTCCGCAAGTAAGGAATCGGTATCAGCCATAAGCCGTTCCGTTATTTAGGCAGCCAGGCTTGCTTTTGCTTGGTCTACTATTGCTGAAAAAGCTGCTTTGTCATGAACCGCGAGATCAGCGAGCACTCTTCGATCGATCTCGATATTTGCTTTCTTCAAACCAGCAATTAACTGGCTATAAGTAATACCACTTTCACGAGCCTGCGCATTGATACGAGTGATCCACAAAGATCGGAATACTCGTTTCTTTGAGCGGCGATCACGATAAGCATATTGACCTGCTTTAGTAACAGCTTGATTTGCTACGCGAAAAACACGACTGCGTGCGCCGTAATAACCTTTTGCTTCTTTAAGAACTTTTTTGTGACGTCGATTTGCAACAACGCCTCGTTTGATTCGAGCCATGCATATTCCCCTTATCGACTAAAACTAATTATCACGCAGCATTCGCTTAACTGCTGGGACATCTGATTTATCAACAGATGACGTACCGCGCAGTTGTCGTTTTCGCTTTGTGGTCATTTTAGTCAGGATATGACTCTTGAATGCACTTTTACGCTTGAAACCGCTACCAGTTTTTTTAAACCGCTTCGCAGCACCACGATGGGTTTTTAGTTTACCAACCATGCTTCTAAACTCCGCATTTGATCTTGCTTAATTGCAGTACCCAAAAAAATTTCTAATTACCAAAAAGGCCAGTGTCCATTAACCCACTCAGATCAATAGACACTGACCCTCATAGCAATTAGCGCTTCTTGACCGGCGCCAATACCATTACGATTTGCCGGCCTTCCATCTTGGGTTCTTGTTCCACAGTGCCATAATCTGAAAGATCATCTTTAATTCTTTCAATCAGCTCCTGCCCAAGATGTTGATGGGCTAACTCTCGTCCACGGAATCGTAATGAAACCTTGGCCTTGTCCCCATCTGTTAGGAAACGTATCAGGTTGCGCAGTTTTACCTGATAATCCCCCTCTTCCGTCCCTGGTCTAAACTTTATCTCTTTAACATGCACACGCCGCTGCTTTTTCTTATTAGCAGCTTTCTGCTTCTTCAGATCGAAAACGTGCTTGCCATAATCCATTATCTTACAGACTTGAGGGTCTGAATCTGGCGCGATTAGCACTAAATCAAGTTTTGCATCTTCCGCAGCAGCTAAGGCATCTTCAATTGAAACAACACCCACTTGACCGCCGTCAGCCGCGACAAGACGTACTTCGTCAGCCTCAATGAATTCATTGATTATCGGCTTTTTGGAACTGCTCCTCATAATACGAGGGAGTACTCAGTCTTTTTTTCGATGCTTACCAATATAATCCTTCCTCAGTTAACTCGGCTGTTTTCGCTTCGGCTAAGGCGGGCTATATCTTGCCCTAAGTGAGTACAAAACCCATCGAATGTCATCGATCCCAGGTCTTCACCCCCAAGCGTTCGAACTGCCACAGAATTAGATTCCACTTCTTTATCTCCTACAACAAGAAGGTAGGGAATCTTCTGTAAAGTGTGCTCGCGGATTTTAAAGCCGATTTTTTCATTTCTCAAGTCCAAGGCGACTCTAAACCCTTTATTTTTCAAGGATTCTTGCAAATTTCGACAATATTCGGATTGCCT
>JBJLER010000075.1:0-22850 GCA_045565735.1 Pseudohongiellaceae bacterium | reverse complement strand
CAGAATTGGATTTCTAAAGTTCGTGCTAAATCAGCAACCTGGCTGTGGTTCTCCAGTTCCAGATTAGCTTTGTGTGCAGCAATTCCCAATATTCGGTACAAAGCACCGCTATCCAAAAAGACGAAACCCAGTCTATTCGCCACCATTCCCGCAATGGTTCCTTTACCGGAGCCCGAGGGCCCATCGATAGCAATTACAGGTATATCACTCATCTTCAGAATTCACCTGCTCGCTAAGATTAATTCCCACCTGGTTCGCCAGAGCAATAAATCCAGGAAAAGAAGTCGCCACATTGTTGCAATTCTGTATTTCAATTGCCGACGCAGAACGCAATCCAGCAATGGAAAACGCCATGGCTATGCGGTGGTCACCAAAACTATTAACGCGCCCTCCAAGGATATCGCCTCCTTCAATGCGAATACCATCTGGAAAGGTCTCAACTTCAATACCCAACGATTTCAATCCAGCTGCCATTGCTTCAAGGCGATCGCTTTCTTTCACCCGCAATTCTTCTGCTCCACGAAGTTCAGTGCTGCCTTTAGCACAGGCAGCAGCGATAAAAAATATCGGAAATTCATCAATAGCTAAAGGGATTTGATCAGCTGGGACCGTGATGCCTCTTAATTCGCTATAGGAAACTTTAAGATCGGCAACCGGCTCTCCACCAATTACCGTTTTTCTAGTGATATCAATGTTTGCTCCCATTTCTCGCAACAAATTAATAATACCTATTCGTGTTGGATTAATTCCCACGTGCTGAATAGTCAGTCTTGCGCCTGGACAAATACTGGCTGCTACGAGGAAAAAAGCCGCGGAGGAAATGTCCGCCGGTACATCGATAACTGTACCTTTAAGAGTGCCATCACTTTTAATTTTTGTTGTTCTTCTCGATTCGTCACGGGTAAGTGAGTAACCAAATCCCTGCAACATCCGTTCAGTATGATCGCGACAAGGTGCCGGTTCAGACACAGAGGTTTCGCCTTCGGCATAGAGCCCAGCGAGAAATATACAGGACTTAACCTGTGCACTGGCGATATTCATTGCATAATCAATACCGTTTAGCTCACTGCCAGAAATTTTCAGTGGAGGCTTGCCTCCATCTCCAGTTTCAATCTTTGCACCCATAGTAGTTAATGGGTCAACTACTCGCGCCATGGGTCTCTTACTAAGTGATTCATCTCCGATTAGCTCTGAGCTAAAATCTTGAGCTGCTAGTAGCCCAGCAAGTAAGCGCATCGCTGTGCCTGAGTTACCCATGTTTAATGGAACTCTTGGCGCTTTTAATCCATGCTTTCCTGCGCCATAAATAGTCAGTTTACCGTTTTCAGGCCCGACTATAGTTACTCCCATTTCTCGAAAAGCTGCTAATGTATTTAGTGCATCTTCAGCTTCCAAAAATCCAGAAACTTTGGTTACTCCGTCAGCTATTGCGCCAAGAATGATCGAACGATGGGAAATTGATTTGTCCCCAGGCACACGTATCTCACCCGATACAGCTCCACCAGGTTCTGCAACATAATTTAATATCGCTTCAGTGTTTAGATTATTCACAGCTGCGCCAAAATATTTACTCATGAATTCATCCCTGACTTCCTTGGCGTTAGAAAACTTATCCATCAGAAAGTCATGATTCTTATTCGTTATCTGGTCTCTAAACTGTTGAAGTCGATCAATATAGGTATCTAAAACAGCAACCGTGGCCTTCGCATTAGCTACGAAGATGTCTGACCACATTTTCGCGTTACTGGATGCGAGCCGGCTAAAATCCGCAAATCCTCCTGCGGCATACTTAAAAATTTTCTCTCTTTGCTGTTGTTCAGCCAGTGTGTCAACCGCAGCATAGGCAAGCAAATGAGGAAGATGGCTGGTCGCAGCAAGTATTTCATCGTGCTTACTAACTCCCATTCCTAATACCTGCGCACCTAATAAGCGCCATAATTCATTCACTTGGCTTATGGAGTCAATAGAGCACTTTTCATGGGGAGTAAGGATTACGTTTCGATTTAAAAAAAGTTCAGCGTAGGAAGCAGAGAATTTACTTTGTTCAGACCCGGCGATTGGATGACCAGGAACGAATCGTTCACAAAAGGAATCCTTTTGTTCCAGTACAGCATTCACGATCGGAGACTTTACACTGGCCACATCCGTGATAATGCAATTCTCACCAATAGCTTGTGCGATTTCGGGAATGAGCTCAACCGTTGTTAATGAAGGCAGCGCTATTATCAAAATGTCAGAGTTCGGAGCTAACTCTTTCAGAGATCCCGATTTGTCGATCACTCCATCAGCTAACGCTTGATTAATTTGTTCTTCTTCTGTGTCGCAGGCACTAACAAAAATTTCTTTGTTTGCCTGTTTCAATCCGCGCGCAATGCTACCTCCAATCAAACCAAGGCCCAGGATTAGGATTCGTTTTGATACGATCTCTGACAACTCATTACCTATGAGAGCTATTTCAGCTCGGTACAAAAATTGGATATGAACCCAAAATCTTAATTTCCGCAGTACAGGCGACTAATCTCCGGAACAACTCAATTATTGTTTTGTCGTTTACATGACCTTCAAAATCGATAAAAAATACATAGGCCCAAGCTTCATTTTTTGCCGGACGAGTTTCGATTTTAGTAAGACTGACTTGAAGATTTTCAAATGGTTTGAGAATTCTGAAGAGCGCCCCCGGTCTGTTTTCCGTGTAAATAAGAACGCTGGTTTTGTCATTACCACTCGATTCGGTAGAGTGATTGGCTAGCACTAGAAACCTTGTACTATTGTGCTGCTGATCTTGAATCTGTTCTTGCAGAATACTCAGGCCATAAACTTTCGCTGCCAACGAACCTGCTATGGCAGCAATACTGTTATCTCCTAATGCTAGTTTCGCAGCCTGCGCATTACTAGGACACTCAATTAATTCAGCCTGTGGGAAAGATTGTTGAATCCAATTTCTGCATTGCGCAAGAGATTGTTGATGTGATGCTATCTTTTGAATCTCATTAACCCCCGCACCAGGTTTTCTTAACAAACAATGTCTTATTGGAACGATGACTTCTCCAACTATTTGAACAGTGCTGTTTATTAAACAATCCTGGGTATTGTTAACCGCCCCTTCTGTAGAATTCTCTACAGGTACCACTCCATAGTCCACTTCTTCGCTTGCAACTATCGAAAAAACATCATCGATAGTATCGCAATCACGCAGGTCACAATCGTATCCGAACTGGTTAACTGCTGCCGCCTGAGAAAATGTCCCTTGGGGTCCCAGGTAAGCTACTTTAGCGCGTTCTTTCAAGACTTGCTCCTTAGAGCATTAAAAGAATAAGGGAAGTTGTTTTCACAGCGAATGAAGACGACTAAGAATGTATTTATTCAGATTCTGAACCAGTTTTTGATTCGGTTTCAGAATTTATTAGTTCATCGTCTGGTTCATCAACCTGCTCCAGACCCACAAGCTTTTCGCCTTCTTTGAGCTTAATCAATCTTACACCCTGGGTATTTCTACCTTGCACAGAAACTTCTTCCACCCGTGTACGAACTAAGGTGCCTTTATCGGATATCAGCATAATTTCGTCATTCTCAGAAACTTGCACCGCCCCGACTACTGCACCATTACGCTCACTAGTTTGAATTCCTTTTACGCCCTGTCCTCCGCGGCCATAAACAGGATAATCACATATATGGGTACGTTTTCCGTAACCATTTTCGCTAACAGTCAATACCTGTTTGTCATCGTCGGGAATAATCAGGGAAATCATTCGAAATTGATCGCCCATCTTAATGCCGCGCACGCCACGAGCAGTTCTGCCCATGGGTCTGACATCTGATTCTTTAAAACGAATAGTTTTACCACTGGTACTAACCAGCATGACATCCCTTTCGCCGTCTGTAATGGCAGTTCCAACCAACTCATCGTTTTCTTCTAACTCAATGGCACGTAAACCAACACTGCGTTGACGTGCAAATTTGTTTAATCCAGTCTTTTTCACCGTGCCCCTGGCCGTGGCCATAAAAACAAAGTGCTCATCGTCGTACTCCTTAACTGGCAGCATACTGGTAATACGCTCGCCTTCGTCCAGCGGCAAAATATTTATGATTGGTTTACCGCGAGAAGTGCGACTAGCAACTGGTATATGAAAGACTTTCAGCCAATAAACTTTTCCGACACTACTAAAACATAAAAGTGTATCGTGAGTATTTGCAATTAGAAGGTGCTCTACGAAATCCTTGTCTTTGACCGCGGCCGCAGCTTTGCCCATACCCCCTCGACGTTGAGCTCTGTAATCGGCGAGTGGTTGTGTCTTGGCGTAACCGCCTTGAGAAATGGTTACAACGCGATCCTCTTCGGATATCAAATCTTCCATGGTGAGGTCTTGCTGAGAGCCTACGATTTCTGTTCGTCGTTCGTCTCCATACTCTTTCAGAACTTGTTGCAACTCATCTCTGACAACACTTATTAGGCGCGCTTGGTTTTCTAGTATGTCCATGTAATCAGCAATTTGAAGCAGGAGTTCCTTGTAGTCATTAATGAGCTTTTCGTGTTCCAAGCCTGTTAAGCGATGCAAACGTAATTCAAGAATTGCCTGGGCCTGCTCTGGTGACAGAAAGTATTCTGTATCTTTTAATCCATAGCGTTCTTCTAGATTATCGGGGCGGCAGGCATCAGAACCAGCTTCACCTAACATCTCTAAAACACTTTTAGACTTCCAGGAATACTTGAGGAGTTTTCCCTTTGCATCAGCAGATGACGGAGAACCCTTAATTAGTTCGATAACCGCATCGATGTTTGCTAACGCGACAGCAAGCCCCTCAAGTATATGACCTCTTTCCCTTGCTTTACGTAGTAGAAAGATAGTTCTTCTTGATACCACTTCCCGGCGGTGCCGAATGAATGCATTGAGAACTTCTTTAAGGTTAAGCAGTCGAGGCTGCCCATCGACCAAAGCAACCATATTAATTCCAAATACAGACTGCATTTGTGTTTGGGCATAAAGATTATTAAGAACCACATCCCCCATTTCACCTTTACGTAACTCGATTACTATGCGCAGCCCATCTTTGTCCGATTCGTCTCTGAGTTCGCTTATACCTTCTATCTTTTTCTCTTTTACGAGTTCCGCGATTCGTTCAATGAGTTTCGATTTATTTAATTGGTACGGAATCTCAGTAACAATAATGCTGTCTCTATTAGTTTTTCCATCGGTAACTACTTGCGCTTTGGCGCGAACATAAATACGTCCACGACCTGTGCGATAAGCCTGCACAATTCCTGCTTTCCCATTAATTATTCCTGCGGTTGGAAAATCTGGCCCCTGTATATAATCCATTAAAGCATCGATTTCTATTTCAGGATCATCTAATAAAGCCATCGCGCCGTTAATCACTTCAGTCAGATTATGTGGGGGAATATTTGTTGCCATACCGACAGCAATTCCTGATGAACCGTTAACGAGTAAACTCGGAACTTGGGTCGGTAAGACATCTGGAATATCTTCAGTGCCATCATAATTTGGTGAGAAATCGACGGTCTCTTTATCGAGATCTGCTAATAAGTCATGGGCAATTTTTGCCATGCGAATCTCGGTATAACGCATAGCAGCGGCCGCATCTCCATCAATGGAACCAAAGTTTCCCTGTCCATCAACAAGGGGATAGCGTAGCGAAAAATCCTGCGCCATTCGCACGATTGTGTCGTATACAGCTGTATCACCATGGGGGTGATACTTACCAATTACATCACCGACTACACGGGCCGATTTTTTGTAGGGCTTGTTGTAATCGTTTGATAGCACATTCATTGCGAACAAAGCACGACGATGAACCGGTTTGAGCCCATCTCTTACGTCCGGCAGTGCTCGCCCTACGATTACGCTCATTGCATAAGCCAGATAAGATTCACGCATTTCACTTTCTAATGCGACAGGCAGAACCTGTTCGGCAAACTCAGACATAGACTAACTTTTTCCTACAAGAGTGGTGGGTTCGATGGAGTGGATCGGAGGTCTTTTATTTGTGCTATTTGCAAGAGATTTCGTATCTTCCAGTAGTATTTTTACCGGCTGAACTGCGTTTCTTCGTAAATTATTAATCAACTTTTAAGTAGCTTTTGAAACATTTTTGAAGAACTTTTTATCCCAAAAAGTTCCTTAAATTTCAGACTTATAACGAAGTATAAATTGTATCATAATTTCGCTCAAAAAAGACACTGGAAATCGTAAAATATTTGTATATTTTATCTTTATTTTTCAGTTAGTTAAAAAGGAATTGAAGACAAGATTTGGAACGCGCTATTTTGCAAAATTATAGGTATAATCGCTTCCCTGCTTTAAATACAAAATTAGCTAAAATATAGTGCAAAAAGTGATCACTTTATGTAAGTGTAAAAGAAGTAACGAAAAGCAGAATTTTTATGGAAGTTGATCTAGTTATCAAATCGAAATGGATTGTTCCTGTTGTTCCCCGTGAACAAATTTTTACTGATCACGCAATAGCGATCAAAAGCAAGAAAATTCTTGCCATCGGCCCTACCGAATCCATCATCGCGCAGTACCAATGTACCAATATTACTTCTCTAAATAATCACATTCTCATTCCAGGATTAGTAAATGCCCATGGTCATGCTCCTATGGCTCTACTGCGAGGATCTGCAGATGACATTCCTTTAAAAGAATGGCTTGAGGAAAAAATCTGGCCCTTAGAAGGCAAGTTGGTTGATCGTCAGTTCGTTTTTGAAGGCGCAACTCAAGCGATCGCTGAAATGATTAGATCTGGTACTACCTGTTTTGCTGATATGTACTTTTTCCCAGACGAAGTAGCAAAAGCTGCTTTGGCAGCACATATTCGAGTTCAATTAGCGAGCCCGGTATTAGATTTTCCTACAGTGTGGGCTCAGGATGCTGATGAGTACATAAACAAGGCTACTCAACTGCACGATGACTATCGTGATAGTGAATTGGTTTCTACCGCTTTTGGCCCTCACGCTCCTTATACGGTTTCCGATAGACCATTACAGAAGCTCGGTGTTCTCGCAGAAGAACTCGATTTGCCTATCCATATTCATCTACATGAAACGGCACAAGAAGTAGCTGATGCAATTGCTAGTGATGGCCGCCGTCCTCTGCAGCGGTTGCAGGAATTAGGCCTACTATCAACTCGACTTAACTGTATTCATGCAACCCAATTACAAGAAGAAGAAATTGAATCCCTAGCCGAGCATGGCGCAAATGTATTGCACTGTCCAGAATCGAATATGAAATTGGCTAGTGGATTTTGCCCCGTTGCCAAATTAGTCAAGCAAGGTATAAACGTTGGGCTGGGCACAGATGGAGCTGCGAGCAATAATGATCTTGATATGTTTAGTGAAATGCGATCAGCCGCATTAATGGCTAAAGTCGTAAGTGAAGATGCTAGAGCTGTCCCTGCCGCCATAGCATTGGAAATGGCAACAATAAACGGAGCAAAAGCACTTGGGCTTGAATCTGATATTGGCAGCCTTGAAATTGGAAAGGCCGCAGATATAACTGCAATAAATCTGGATTCAATTAATTCCCAGCCGGTAAATAACCCACTCTCTCACCTTGTTTATTGCATTAATCCAGCTCAAGTGAGCGATGTCTGGTGTTCTGGAGTTCAAATTTTAGATAACGGCATGTTAACTACTCTAAATCTAAATAAAATCATGCAGACTGCAAAAACCTGGCAGACTAAAGTCGTCAATCAATTGGATCAGTAGCATGGATAATGTAGACGAACTGGAAATTAAGAAATTCGAAGAGTTGGCAGCCCGCTGGTGGGATCCGAATAGTGAATTCAAGCCATTGCATGAAATCAATCCGCTACGTATGAACTATATTAGTCAACAGATTAATCTCGCGGAAAAGAGCGTTCTGGATATCGGCTGTGGCGGTGGCATTCTGGCGGAAACCATGGCCCATCATGGGGCCAGAGTCACAGCCATCGATCTGGCTAATGCCTCATTATCAGTCGCAAAGCTGCATCAGTTAGAAAGCAAATTAAATATCGATTACCGTAAATCTTCTGCCGAGCACTTAGCAGAGTCAGAGCCTGAGCACTATGACGTCGTAACTTGCATGGAAATGTTGGAGCATGTTCCGGAACCGAGTTCTGTAGTAAGAGCTTGTAATGAATTAGTTAAACCTGGTGGATTGGTTTTCTTCTCTACCATCAATCGCAATCCCAAAGCTTATTTATTCGCCATTATTGGCGCGGAATATCTTCTAAATTTAATACCCAAGGGCACACATGATTATGGTAAATTTATCCGCCCCTCAGAACTTGCGAGATGGTGCCGGGAAAACAGCCTGGAATTAAAAAGCCAAATTGGAATTGGCTATAATCCACTTACTAAGCGCTACTTTTTGGAAGACAATGTAGATGTAAATTACATCACCGTTTACCAAAAGCCAGCAGACTAATCAGAAGTAACACGTGCCTTTGCAAACATCTATAGAATGCGTACTGTTCGATTTAGACGGAACCTTAATCAATACCGCGCCGGATTTTATTCAAGTAGTTAATAAGCTATTAGAAGAACGGGGGCGGACTTCGATAGATTCAAACCTCATCTCTCAAACTGTGTCCGATGGCGCCCGCGCCTTAGTGAAACTTGCTTTCGCAATTGAAGAAGATGCTGAAGAGTTTCCAAAGCTAAACCAGAGATTGCTGGATTTGTACAAAGAGCAGATAAAAGCTACCGAAGCATTTCTATATCCAAGCCTCGATAGTTTGCTACAAAAATTAGAACAGGCGCAAATTCCGTGGGGAATTGTAACCAACAAGCCTGAGCTCTACAGTGTCGCACTATTAAATGAACTCTCCTTAAGTGAACGTTGCAGCGTATTAGTCTGTCCGGATCATGTCAAAAATCGCAAACCCCATCCAGAACCTATTTTACTTGCCTGCGAAAAACTAGACTGCAATACAGAAAAGACCGTTTACATTGGTGACCATCAACGCGATATTCAGGCAGCTAAGAATGCAGATGTAATAGCTATTGCGGCTGGCTATGGCTACTTAAATGCAGAATCAAAGATTGAAGAGTGGTATGCGGATTTTATTGTGCACCAACCAGAACAAATTGAACCACTGCTTAATATTCTAAATTTTACTTAAAGTTATGTTTGATTTCGATGCTCCAGTAAACTTACTCGAAAATAAAAATATACTAATTACCGGCGCTAGCGATGGTATCGGCAAGTGCTGTGCAACCACATTTGCCGAGCATGGCGCAAATGTAATTCTTCTCGGAAGGTCGCTGAAAAAACTCGAATCAGTCTATGATGAAATTGAGGCGATAAATCCTGGCAAGGCAATCATTCAACCAGTTGATTTTAGTTCTATGCATGAAAATGACCACCAAAGACTCACCGAATCACTCACTGAAAACTTTGATTGTCTTGATGGATTGATCCTCAACGCTGGAATGCTTGGGTTGCGAGTACCAATTGAGTTTTATCCTGGCGATATCTGGCAAGAAACGATAAACGTCAACGTTAATTCCGTATTCCATCTTTTAAAAGCCTCCCTCCCCTTACTAAAGCTCTCCAAAGACGCTCGTGTATTATTTATATCATCAAGCGTCGGTCGCAAAGGTCGCGCTCACTGGGGAGCATATGCGGTATCGAAGTTTGCCCTAGAAGGATTAATGCAAACTCTAGCAGACGAACTGGAAAAAACGAGCGCCATTCGCGTAAACAGCTTAAATCCCGGGCCAACAAAAACCACTATGCGTCAAACCGCCTATCCCGCCGAAGATCCTGATGCCCAGCCTACTCCAAAATCTCTAATGCCGGTTTATCTATACTTGCTAAGCGAACAAGCCAAAGCAATTCATGGGCAAGCGATAGACGTCAAAGAATTCGATCCGGGCAAGTATTTGCCGCTCTCTCAGTAGTCCTCCTGGCGCAATCACCTGTTATTGTCACTTTTCTGCAATACAGTCTCATCAAACTGATTTAACTAATTTCTCGACTTCGTTTTTGGTGAGTTCCTGATACTCTCCTTTCCGCACTGTGCTTGGAATAAAGATAGGACCAAATCTGACCCTCTTCAGACGACTTACCTTTAACCCTTGGGATTCCCAAAGCTTCCTTACTTCCCTGTTTCTTCCTTCCATAATTACGACGTGATACCACTGATTAATTCCTTCGCCAGCATAATATTGAATGTCGGTAAATCGGCAAAGATGACTTTCAATGATAATACCCTGATGCATAGCTTGAACCATGTTCGGAGTAACTTCACCCATCACTCTGACTGCATATTCTCTTTCTACCATTGAACTAGGATGTGTAAGTTTGTTAGCCAGCTCTCCATCGGTAGTGAACAGCAATAATCCGCTAGTATTGATATCGAGTCTTCCTATGGAAACCCAGCGGCCATGCTTAAGAGGGGGGAGCTTATCAAATACTGAGGGCCTGCCTTCAGGGTCTCTTCGCGTACAAATCTCATCCTCAGGTTTGTTGTAAAGAATTACTCGTCGATCATCGCGAACTTTTTTTTGCGGCGACAACTTTTTTCCATCGACAACAATTCTGTCATCATCATCGACTCTTGCACCAATTTCGGCAACCCTGCCGTTCACTTTAATGCGTCCTTGCACAATCCATGATTCAATTTCGCGACGCGAACCGAACCCAGCTCTGGCAAGCACTTTCTGCAATTTTTCTGACATAACTGAACTGAGTCGTGGAAAATTTAGTGGGGCAAGTAAGACCGACTATTGTTACTGATTATTATCAGTATCATCACCAATAATATTGATCTCGCCAGCGTCATCTCCATAATTACCTACGAGATGACTCTCTTCAATTACAAAATCTATCTCGCCAGTAATTTCATCAATTTCCTCTGCCTGCTCACCTAAGGATGAATCAGAATCATTCACATCTGTGATCTCAAATTCTGTTATCTCATCTCCCCCAGCGGCGTTTTTATTGCCATGGAGAGGAATAACATTTGATTCCTGGTCGGAATCTTCATCTTCGACAGATTCTTCCGCTAGCTCCTTTACCGACTCTTCATCGTCGTTCTGACGCAGATTCTTTTCAAACTCTTCGTTCGCGGCAATATCGTCATCGGTTAGACCGATATTAAGATCGTCTTCTTCAAGTTCATCTTCCTGATCTGCGCTCTCTTCTTGCTCAAGAAGTTCTTCAGGCACTCCCATACGCAGAATTTCATCAAGAGGTTTTTTTGCAAGCTCGGCTGCTTCTTCTTCAGCGATGAGCTCGGCTTCTTCTAATGCTGTTAATCCGCGACTCTCTTCATTAGAAATGTCATCTGGCAGATCAAGGATTCTTGATTGAGCTAATTCTTCATTTAAATCAAATTCAGGTTCAGTACCAATTAGCTCTTTGATTTCTGACAACGGCGGTAATTCCTGCAAACTCTTCAAATTAAAATAATCGAGAAACTGCTTGGTTGTTGCAAACATAGCTGGCCTACCTGGCACATCGCGATGACCAACTACGCGTATCCATTCACGATCGATTAGAGTCCTAATGATATTTGGGCTTACACTCACGCCTCTAATTTCTTCAATGTCACCACGCGTAATCGGCTGTCGATAGGCAATTAAAGATAAAGTTTCCAAAAGTGCTCTCGTGTATCGAGGTGGTTTTTCTACCCATAGCTTAGCCACCCACTTACTAAGCTCTTGCTTTACTTGAAAACGGTAACCTGATGCAACTTCTTTCAGTTCAAAACCACGGTCATCACATTCTTCCGAAATAGCCTTCATTACTACTTTCAATTCTTTCCGATCCGGACGCTCTCGAACCGAGAAGACCTGTGCGATATTGTCGAGAGTCAAAGGCCTGCTTGCGGCAAGCAATAACCCCTCAACAATCATCTTCACTTTATTGTCGACGTCACTTTCCACTATAGCCTCTCCTCAACTTCTAGACTTCAAGTGTATAGGTCCAAATGGATCGGTTTGAACAATCTCAACCATAGAATCTTTCATCAATTCCATTACTGCCAGAAACGTAACAACTATACCTAAGCGCCCCTCATCTTTTGCTAACAACGAAGATAATGGAACAAACTTGTGACCCGATAGGTGTACCATAATCTCGGACATTTTTTCCCGAGTAGAAAGCGTTTCGAATTGGATATGGTGGTGTTCGAACATATCCGCTCTTCTCAACACTCCAGACAAAGCAATTAATATCTCCTGCAGATCTACAGCTGGATCGGGTGTGATCCGCTCGATCTCGGGAATCGCTGCCTTAGCAGGATGAAAATCGCGATCCATTCTTGGCAATTCATTAATATCTTCAGCCGCTTGTTTAAAGCGTTCGTATTCCTGCAAACGCCTAATAAGCTGCATACGCGGATCATCTTCTTCCGCTTCCTCTTCTTCCTGTCTGGGTAACAGAATCCGAGATTTAATCTCAGCCAGCATCGCTGCCATCACCAAGTACTCAGCAGCCAATTCAAACTGACTTGAGTGCATTAGTTCGACATAGGCCATGTACTGATCGGTAATATCAGCGACATTGATCTCGAGAATATCGATGTTCTGACGCTTAATCAGGTAGAGTAAAAGGTCTAACGGACCTTCAAAAGCCTCCAGAAAAATTTCCAGTGCATCCGGAGGAATATAGAGGTCTTTTGGTACCTCAGTAATCGCCTCGCCAGCAACATAAGCCAAAGCTAGTTCTGCCTGTACGGGCAAACCTTCAATTCCTTCGCTGGGATTTAACTGCTGATCAGGAGGGTTATTTTCTGGAAGGGAATCTGACTCCCCTTGTGGGTCAAGGCTATCGGATCCCGCGTCGGTACCAGTAATCGTCAATCTAGTGGTCCGTCTAACTCAGATATCGGGTGTATTTTAACTCATTTGCCCGGGAAAAGCTCACGGTTCGCGGCAATTTTGACGGCTTACCAGCTTGTTAATCCCATGGCCGTGCGTACATAAGCAAGAGTCTCTTTGGCCCGATTACGAGCCCTCTCATTTCCCTCCACGATAATCGAGCGTACCATATCAGGGTCTTTAACGTATTGCTCGGCCTCTTTCTGAATTGGTTGTAATTCCTCGATTACCGCATTGATCACTGGTTTTTTGCATTCCAAACAACCAATTCCGGCGTTTCTACAGCCCTCAATTACCCAATCCCTGGTTTTTTCATCAGAATAAGTCTGATGTAGCTGCCAGACCGGACATTTTTCTGGATCACCAGGGTCTTTAAGCCGAACTCTCGCAGGATCCGTTGGCATAGTGCTGATTTTCTTCTCAACTTCTTCCAGAGGTTCCCGCAAACTAATCGTATTCTTGTAGGATTTGGACATTTTTTGACCATCTAAGCCCGGCATCTTCGAGGCAGGTGTTAACAATGATTGCGGCTCCGCCAAAATCATCTTGCCTCCACCTTCGAGATAACCATAAAGGCGCTCCCGATCACCCAATGAAATATTCTGCTGCTCCGCTACCAGCGCTTTGGCTTTTCCCAATGATTCCTGGTCACCCTGTTCCTGAAATGCAGTCCGTAATTGGGAATAAAGCTTCGCGGCTTTCTTACCCATTTTTTTGATTGCAGCATTAGCATTTTCTTCAAATCCAGGTTCGCGACCGTAAATGTGGTTAAATCGACGTGCCACTTCCCGAGTAAGTTCGACATGAGCTATTTGGTCTTCACCAACCGGTACAAGCCCAGCGCGATAGATCAAGATATCCGCAGCTTGTAATAAGGGATAACCAAGAAATCCGTAGGTGCCGAGTTCTTTCTCTTGCAGTTTCTCCTGCTGATCTTTATAGCTAGGTACCCTTTCCAACCAGCCAAGTGGTGTAGTCATGGAGAGAAGCAGATGCAGTTCTGCGTGTTCTGGCACTTTCGACTGAACAAACAATGCTGCTGAGCCTGGATTGACCCCCACTGCTAACCAATCAATTACCATGTCTACGGTGTTTTCTTCAAAAATAGTAGGTTCGCCGTAGTGGGTGGTTAATGCATGCCAGTCAGCCACGAAGAAGAAGCATTCGTATTCATACTGAAGCTTTACCCAGTTCTTTAGCACGCCGTGTAAATGTCCTAAATGGAGCGCACCGGTAGGCCTCATTCCTGAAACTACACGTTGTTGAGAATCTGCCGTCGACAATTAAAACTCCTAAATCCTATTGAAAAGGATGTGGATCTCCTTTTCCAACTCGTTTTACCTCAGGTACACCTTCAACCAAATCGACCATGGTAGTTGGTTCAAGGCCACACGCTCCCCCATCTACTATGAGATCGACCAAATTACCAATCTTTAAACGTATTTCGTAAGGATCGAATAGCTGTTCCTCTTCTCCGGGTAATATCAAACTGGTACTCATGATCGGCTCGTCGAGAATAGTCAGCAGTGATTGCGCTATTCGATTTTCAGGCACCCTCAATCCAATAGTCTTCCTCTTTGGGTGCATAAGTCTCCGCGGAACTTCTGCAGTTGCCTTCAAAATAAAAGTATAAGGGCCCGGCGTATAAGCCTTGAGTATTCGGTAAACACTGTTATGCACCTTGGCGTAACTTGCCAGAGATGAAAGGTCACTGCATACCAGGGTGAAATTATGTCGTGAATCCAATTGACGAATTCGTCTTATCCTCTCCAGTGCTGATTTATCTCCGATATGACAACCCAGGGCGTATGTAGAATCTGTGGGATATACAATTACCCCGCCCTGTAGCAGAACATCTGCAACCCGCTTTAGAACCCTGGATTCCGGATTATCCGGATGAACATGGAGAAATTCGGCCATTTACTAATACTGAATTAAAGCAAATACTTATTTTTGTAGATCTAAAAAAGAATGAGATTCTATTACAACCACTTGATAAAAGCAGACAGTAATCAGCAAATGAATTAAGATGGCGCGGCTTGGGACTGCACAGCAAAGGAATCAATGAAACAGTTTATCGACTACATTCCCCTACTCGCTTTTTTCACGGTCTGGGCCATGGACGAACGAGTCGTTTCTATTGGTGGATTCGAGCGGACCGTTGGCGGCATATTCAGTGCCTCTGAAGTTTTACTTGTAACTGCAATTCTGGTTTATGGAACTTTATTCTTGGTGCAAAAAAGCCTCGATAAATTCCAATGGATTACGCTCGGTGGCGTTGTAGTTTTTTGCACACTCACTGTTGCGTTCCAAAGCGTTACCTTCCTCAAATGGAAGGCACCAGTTGTAAACTGGATATTCGCCAGTATCTTTTTCGCCTCGCGTTTCATCAGCGAAAAGCCTGCTATAGAACACATGATGGGACATGCGGTTGATGCACCAAAAGAACTCTGGTATCGATTAAATAATTATTGGGTTTATTATTTTATTGCTTTAGGTGCAATAAATTTAGTTGTTGCTTTTACATTAAGTGAAGCAGCATGGATTCAATTTAAAGTCTTCGGCAACTTAGTGCTCACGTTCATTTTCGTATTTGCACAAATGCCTTTATTCATGAAATACATTGAAGTAGAAGAAGATGATAATTCATCAGACTCCGCTACCGAAGAGTCAATTTAAGTTTTCGAGCTAGAAACATGTATTACGCAATCATGACTGAAGATGTAGACAGCAGTTTAGAAAAACGAAAATCTGCGCGCCCTGCTCATTTAGATAGACTAAATCAACTTGCAGACCAGAAAAGATTATTAACAGCTGGACCACACCCGGCAATCGATAGCACTGAACCAGGAGACGCTGGCTTTAGTGGCAGTTTAGTCATAGCCGAGTTTGATAGCCTGGAGCAAGCGCAAGCTTGGGCTGATGCTGACCCTTACGTCGCTGTTGGTGTTTACAAGAAAGTGACGGTGAAACCGTTTAAGAAAGTATTGTAAAAGCTCAGTTTAATACTTCAGCAGGCACCGCTTTCAAGTTTGGAAACTGTTCATCCAATATTCGATTCCACTCTAAAAGCTCATCAACCCGGCTAGCAAGTACCGAAACAGGATCCCCTTCGATAGTTATGGAATTGATTAGGTCTCTTCGACGAATCTGATAGATTACTTCTTGACCTTCAGTCACCCTTCCAAACACTGAATGCAATCCATCGAGATGCGGCGTGGCTAAATGGGTAATAAAAAACTGACTGCCATCGGTTCCAGGACCGGAATTTGCCATAGACAAAATTCCCGGTTGGTTGTGTTTTAATATTATTTCGCCACGGAATTGATAGCCAGGCCCACCTGTTCCATTACCAAGGGGATCTCCACCCTGCGCCATGAAATTTCTCTCGACACGATGGAAAGTTAGACCATCATAATATCCACGCATGGCAAGATTTACAAAGTTGGCTACTGTTGTGGGGGCCGCCCGCTCATTTAGCTCTGCCCTGATTACACCTTTAGAAGTATCGATAACAGCTACCAGGCTTTGTGCTTGCGCTGAAAAACTATGTATAGCTATTGCGAGAAAGAGTAAAAACAGCGCTGTAGTTTTCTTAACCTGGTTCATTTTTCAAAAGTATTACTTCGATGATTTTTCTAAAACTAGAGATTGTATTCTATTATGACAGGCGCATGGTCGGAAAAGTTCTCTCCCGTAAAGATTTCGGCAGAGGTTATTTTATCCTTTAAGCCCGGAGTAACTACGTGATAATCCAGACGCCATCCAACATTGTTAGCTCTCGCTTGACCTCTATTTGACCACCATGAATATTGATCTTCTTGGTGATTAACAACTCGGAATGCATCGATGTAACCAACCTCATCGTACAACTCATCTAGCCACTCTCTTTCTTCTGGTAGAAATCCCGAATTTTTCTGATTCGAACGCCAGTTCTTTAGGTCAATCTTCTTATGACAAATATTCCAGTCTCCACAAATAATGAATTCTCTTCGTTTCTTTCTTAGGGATTTCATATGCCGGATATAGTCATCCATGAAATGAAATTTTCTGCGTTGCCGTTCTTCTCCTGCAGAACCCGATGGTAAATACAAAGATGCGATACTTAATCCATCGTAGTCTGCTTGAATATATCGACCTTCTGAATCAGCAATCTCAAATCCTAAGCCTCGAGTAATTCTTTTTGGCTCTTGTTTACAATAGACTGCGGTACCAGCATAACCCTTCTTAACCGCATCAAAATAGTCGCAGTGATACATCTCCGGATGAAATACCGGATCAGTCAACTGATGTTCCTGAGCTCTAGTTTCCTGCAAACAAACAACATCGAAATCTTGCGTTTGTAACCAATCAAAAAATCCTTTTCTCGCTGCCGCCCGGATTCCATTACAGTTTAAAGTCATTATTCGCATTTGTACTTCTCAATCCAAAGGAAAAACGAGCAATTCTACCAACACCCGAGCTTTGAAACTGGTCGCATGATTACACTTACTAACTCAATTGAATAAGGATTCCACTGCTTTAATCAAAGGCTTCATTGAATACTTCCCTTCTGGCACAACACTAACTTTAACATCATGGTCTTGTAACTCTTGTTGCATTATTGGGCCGATAGCTGCAACGTGAGTGCGCGTCAAACCTTCACTGAGTTTGCTTTTTAGCCCATATTCTTTCGCTACGGAAAATAGTCTTTTCACTTGAGGTTTGCTGGTGAAAGCTATGAGATCCACCTTGTCTGCATGAAGATGCTCGATCAAATCAATGACTTTTGCAGAATCACTATGTGTCGCGTAGATATATGGAGCGATACTTCTGACATTACTTGCTCCACAGCTATACAAGTAGTTAATAAGAGGTAAATTAGGATCTTCCCCATACAACTGAACTGCGATGTCTATATTTTTAAGATTAAGTAACTCTAGAGTCGCAATTATACCTGCAGTGGTAGGCTCCTTACCGAGATACTCAGCATTTAATCCAACTTCTTTTAAAGCTTTAACAGGTTTAGGGCCACGGCAGATTTTCCGAACCATAGAAAGCTTGCATACGAAATCATCTTTTAATTTGCTTCGCTCCGCCACAGCAACCAAGCGACGTAATCCTTCACCAGTAAGAATGACAAAGTATCGAGGCGGACTATTAATGAAGGCTTTTAACCAACAAATTACAGAATCCTGATCTGGTGAATCAAGGATAGTGACCATAGGCACTCGAAGGACCTCCGCCTGTCTCCTTTCGAACAAAGCAGCAAGCACATCAAGTTGGCGGCTTTCCGGCAACGCAACAGTTTTTCCTTTGAGTGAAGAATCTATTGGCGGTTTAGTAGTCATTCCATCATTGTAACGAATTGAATTTAGGGGTGACTCCCGATAAGTAGTATTAGTGCTACCAACATCAACCTAGCGCAAAAGCATAGGCGGATGCTTTACACAAAACACATTCAGTTTTTAATCTCATAGAGGACTTCCGAGCACATAGTCTCGATCCCACATCATTTAAAGTCGTCAAAAACTCTTACCTCCAATTCACGCTCATAGCTAAATTTTCTTTTTTTATTCTAAGATGGGTTACATATAGTTACACATATATTGCGAAAATATATACATAGAAGATTTGATAGCCTTAAATATTAATTAATAAAATCAGTGATTTATAAGATTGTAACACAACGAATTATTACAACGGGCATTCTGAGGCAATCCCTCTATCTCATTGAAAGATTACTACTAAAACCTCAAATTATTAACTCTTAATCAATTTATGTTACCTTTTGTGAATAATGCGCTTATTTACCCATATATGTTACTTTATAGGACATTTTGTGTTACCATGCCTGCATGGATATGGAAGTCGTTTCAATTTACTAAGCAATAAAATCACCAAAAGGAGAGCATAATGAGCAAAGCAATTAAGAAAGTTCGGCCAATCGTAGAAGCGACATTGGTTAGCGTTGCCCTAGTAGCAGCCGCTGTGGCCGTCCCAGCAGCGATTGTTTACACCGCTATATAAACCAATTAGAAGGGGCGATATGCAAAGTCCTTCAATTAATAATAGGAACTGAACATCAGCCCAAGCCATTAAGCTTGAGCTGGTGTTTCTCAATTAAACTTCCCAAAATTTTGCTTCAAATCAGAAAATCCTTCCTACACATAATCTGAAATTGGATCGATAGATTGGTCCATAAACATGCCTAACTGAAACGTAATATATAGGGTAAGGAGAACCTATTTCATGCAAGCACATAATGGATTAGGCTAATGTAGTGCAAGTCAAACCTCAGCCAAGTATTAGGCTCACGCCTTTGCGTCGCCTAAGCGGCGACTAATCCGGGTAGAAGTTTTGAAAAAAACAGATGCAGAAAAAACTTCAAAATTAAAACAGAAATTCCAGTTGAACAAGATGTTAAAAAGAATTAGTTGAGTTTTAATTTGTCGACGAAGTTACAGGGTTTGTGTGCGCTATCAAGCTGTTCGGCAATTATTTTATGCCAGCCTGTGGCACATGCTCCAGGCGAGCCCGGTAAGCAGAAAACGATTGTGCCATTAGCCAATCCAGCAAAAACCCTGGATTGAATTGTCGAACAACCAATTTCTTCATAAGATAATTGGCGAAACAATTCGCCAAAACCATCTATGTTAGTTTCAAACAAAGGCTGTATGGCTTCTTGTGTATTATCTCGCCTTGTAAATCCCGTTCCACCAGTTGTTAGAACTGCATGAACTTCCGGATCAGAAATGTGAGTTGAAACCAAGGACCGGAGATCTTCAATCTCATCCTTGACTATGGTTTTAGAGTGAAGTTTGTGACCCGCTTCTTGAAGAAAGCCTATCAGAGCGCTACCAGATTTATCGGTTTCCTCAGTCCGGGTATCAGATACCGTTACAACCGCGATACTTAGTGGAGTTTCGACACTCATTGTTCTTTTTCCAACTACCCCTTACCCACCTGTCATATTCATCAGGCGAACAGGTTGTTCGTGATCGGTATCGTAGAAATAGTGACGTTCAGGCTTTATGTCCATAGAAGCTACTATGGCTTCTTTAAGATCATCAAAGCTGGCAGATTCGTCGCGCAGAATGGCGCGCAGGTCTATGGAATGTTCATTGCCAAGACAAAGTAAGAGTCTACCTTCAACAGTTACTCTTACCCGATTGCAATCTTCACAGAAATTGTGAGTTACAGGGGAAATGAATCCTATACGATTGTCTTTTCCTACTACTTGAACATAGCGTGATGGTCCAGCTGTCTTAGCAGTGCTATTTAAGAGTTCGTATTTTTCTTCGATAACGTTTCTTACCCAATCGTTGCTGCAGGTAGTATCTTCACGATCATGATCTGAAGCTTCTCCCAGGGGCATCTCTTCGATAAAAGCTATATCGATATTACGATCGAGTGCATACTCAGTCAGTGGGATAACTTCATCTTCGTTATAGCCACGCATTATGACTGAGTTTAAGCGAATCCGATCAAAGCCAGCAGAACGGGCCGCGTTAATTCCTTTCAACACCTTTTCTAAATTCCCGACTCTGGAAATTCTTTTAAAACGGTCGGTATCCAAACTATCGATACTGATATTAATTCGATTAACTCCAGCAGCTTTAAGTGCTGGTGCGTATTTATCTAACTGCGCGCCATTAGTTGTTAAATTTAGTTCCTCTAATCCCGGTAATGCTCCCAACTTTTCAATAAGTGACATGACATCGGTTCGGACCATTGGTTCACCACCGGTCAAACGGATTTTCTTAACTCCTAGGTCAGTAAAAGCCTTGGCAACCAAATAAAGCTCTTCTAGAGACAGAATTTGGGAACGCGGCAAAAACTTCATGTCTTCGGTCATACAATAGACACAACGAAAGTCACAACGGTCGGTTACCGACAATCTAATGTAATCGACAGTGCGACCAAACTTATCTACGAGTTTATTTGCTTGTTCTGACATTTGAATTTTCTCGAGAGCCCAACTATATATCACTTAGGCTAATCGATGCACCATCTATTCCTAATTATTCTCTCTAATTCATTGAAAAGCATTGACTTTTTAAGAAGTATTTAACGCAATTTGAACAGCCAGAAGTATCAATATGGTCCCCATGCCGCGCTCAAACCAGGCACCGGCCCGTTGCAGCCAAGCCCGTACATTTTCACTTCCCAGTATTTTAGACAGCAAGGCAAACCAGGCGAAGGTGGCCAGCGCGAGATAGATACCGTAAATAACCTGCATAGATGTTGGTGTATCCGGGCTAATAACTACGGTAAACAACGCAAGAAAGAACAAAGTGGCTTTGGGATTAAGTCCGTTAGTTAAAAAGCCCAAAATGAATGCTTTTCTGGGTTCTACGCAAATTTCTTCCCCTTTAGTTTTAACTATGGTCGCTGGCTTTAAAGATTCCCGTATCGACTGTATGCCGAGATAAAGCAAATATGCAGCCGCGATATATTTCATGCCGTTAAACAGTGCAGGCGATTGAGAAAGCAATAAGGCTACTCCAAGAATACAGTAGCCTACATGCAGAAGAATCCCGCTTCCCACCCCGAAACTAGTCCATAAGCCAGCACGGGTACCAGATGCAACACATTGTCGTAAAACAACTGCGAAATCTGGACCAGGGGAAGCCACTGCAAACAGATGTGCAATTGCGATAGTTAGGAATTCTGCCCAATACATGTTTGGAATAGATTAATACTGGCTAAACTACTGAATCTGATCGGTAATGATTAGATCAATCTCTGCGCGATCATTATTGTGAGTAAAATTTTCAGAGACTACGCGATAATCCCCCGTCTGTGGCATTGCAATTCCTGCGTAAGAAACTAATGCAGAAACATATATATTTTCTGCCGAAGATAGATTAAATGGACCAACCGCCGAACTATTATCAAGACGAATGGTTGTAGGTAAATTTGCTACTACTAATGATGTAGCAGCTAACGGTGGCATGCCTTCCTGGTCTGCATTACGTGCAGCTACAAAAACTCTAATGCTGTCGTTAAGTTCTAGCCCGTCCGCAAGAGCTACATTAACATCGATGATCGGCTCGCTTGCAGCTTCATAACCTTGTTGTCGCAAGATCTCCTGGGCAGCAACAATATTTAATCGTAATTGCTGGGCTTGTTCTGAATTTGGATTCGCCTGGATTAACAAGCGCCAGTAGCGGATCGCTGCTTCGTGGTCCTCGTTCTCAGCTGCGTTAGAAGCCAGTAATTGCAAGATCGAAATTTCATTTGGATTTATTCCACGGGCTTGCTCGATGACTTCCAATATTTCTGGTGTGAATTGCAAACCGGCATTTATATACATAACCATTGCAACACGCCCAAGTATCAAGGCTTTTTCCGGCGTTTCTTCTAGCAAATCAGCTGAGCGGCTATAAGCAATTTGAGCTTCATTAAACATGCCAATATTGGCGAAGTTTTCTGCGAGGAAATACCAAGTCCAGGGTTGATCTTGATTTCCCTGAACAGACTCTCCCAAGCTAACTATGAGTGCTTGTGCTTCCTCCGGATCGTCACGATTATCAACAGTTCGCTGAAACAAATCCATCATTTGGACATCATTGAAATAACCCCAGCGATCATAGAGAACATACGCAGCTACCGGCAGGATGCACGCAAGGATGAATGGCACCATGTGATTAGTAGAAAAAAATCTTTCTTTTACTCTCGCTTCTTTCCTTTTTATTCTAGTTTTGTCAGCTTTAGGATTCTTTTGATTTGATGGCTTAGATGCTTCGATAGAAGAAACATCGGCTAATAATGTGTGTTGTAGTTCCGCGGTAAGCTGATCAAACTGTTGCTGATCAATATTTTTCGCTTCTAATTCTGCTTTTAGATCTTCATGGCGTTCGTGAAACAGCGCGATGTTTGCCTCTTTTCGCAACTCGATATCGCGACCTTCATCTGTGCGACCACGCCAAATTGGTATTACCACAAATAGTGTGGCCAATATGAATAAGAATGTTGAGGCGATCCAGAACAATGGTTACTCGCTTAGACTAGGTTATTATTCACCGACCAATTCATC
>JBJLER010000074.1:0-5720 GCA_045565735.1 Pseudohongiellaceae bacterium | reverse complement strand
AGCAAATTGCTCTCGGTTAATAATCAACATCATTCTTGGAAGCAATCAGGACAACTTCTGACATATGTTCTACGTCACCCATTCTTTTAGTTAAGTCATCAGCAGATAAATCATCTTTTAGAGCAACGTCATATGTCAAACTTACACTTTGGTTATCCCCGGCCGGTTCCATATGTAATAAATCAAATCTCTTACATGTCGCATTAATAGCATCTAAATATCCCGTACTGTCGCCAGCACGACTAAATCGGAATCGCAAAATGAATTCACTTTTATAGATTGCACCGAAATTAAACCGATGGAGCACAAAGGCCCGTATCGATACGACAATTGTCCCAGCCCCTGCTAAGAAATAGTTACTCGTTCCGGCCGCCATACCTAACGCCAGTGCACCAAAAATATAGGCCATATCCTTGGTGTCCTTTAACACAGTTCGAAACCGAATAATCGAGAGCGCCCCAACCAGAGCAAATGCGCGTGCAAGGCTGCCCCCTATCACCATCATCACAATGGCCACAATCAAAGCAACAAATACAACTGTCTGGCTGAAAGATTGTGAGTAAGACAACCCCGTATGGGTAAGTCTATAAACGATCGACAATAAGATACCAATTACGAGAGCAACTGTCATATTAATAACTATCTCCGCGTAGGAGTAGTTAAGAAGAGATCCTTGCGCATCTATGAGTATTGTGTCCATATCAATTCTTGCTTAGTGCTCGTCGTACGCTAAACCTAACGTTTCCATACTGGTTACAATCTTTGATATAGAAATTCGCTGGAGTTCATGTGTTTGAACAACCCTGTGAAACCAAGAAGGCAAGTGATTTTGAAGCTTAACTTCCATGATTGTATACCCCGCAATGACCTTCTTGGAAGTTTGATCATTGCTCGGGAACAAACCTGTTGATCTGGTTGTGGATAGCCTTTCATCAAATGTTATCCTAAAACTAGGGTCATACCGGCTTAGGTAAGGCCTGCGTTCATAATCAACTAAGGCTACTGGCACAAGTCTTTTTCGATAGAGGTTATATTGAAATTGTTCTCTTACAGCACATTGTTCGGTTCTATTCAATATAGCGTCCGAAAAATCAGGACCCTCGATCTCGATCCAGTTTACTCCCGCAGTATGCACGGGCGTTCGATTCTTGAACACCAAATTATTGTGCCTACCCTTAATCTCAAGAAATATAGGGGCAGCGTCATCAAAAGTCCTTGAGTAGGTCCGAACCCTGAATTTTGACCGGGAGTGAAGGCCATCTATTTTGTCATGAAACGCCGTGTATTTTGGGTCATCGTAATACAAACTGCGCACGAAATATCTATGATTCTCAAGGTGCGCTACAAATGGATCGTATTCAAGAAAATACAATAGATCTCTCTCAAGGCGTTTCCTTTTAACAGCAGACAGTATGTACTTGAATTCAAATCGAGCAAAATTCAGTGGCGAATTAGTTTCTAATTGACTCAAGGGCTTACTGACCACCAGAAGTAACTCCCCGTACTGAACTTTCAACGTTGTCAAGAAATTTTTGTGAGATATTCTGAATTGCAGCGCTTGTATTCATTCCACCAATATCACTTTTGGGGAACATTCGACTTTCAGACGCTACAAATTCACTTCTATTGTCAACCGCAGAGATATCTAATTGACGAGTTTTCTCAAGGCCAGAGATAGAGAGATAAGAATCAAATAACTGAATAAATGAATGCTTGTCGACCACACCAATTACTCCATCACCGACTATCCTAGACTTTGCGATGAAAATTTCTCCGCCATCTCCATAACGCCAGTTTTTCTTGTATGCACTTAAAGCAAATTTGTTTTCAATAAGCGCATGATTAAATAGTACCGCTGTCGAACGATCTTTAGACTGTATGCCAATGGCATTTCGTTCCAGAATATTATTTATCCCGATCAAGTGACTGTTTTCACCGACAGAAATTCCCTTATCACCGTTATTGCGGAAAACTGATCCAATAATCGTCGCTCGAGTTGACATAAGATCAACACCGTCATTTAGGCTGCTGTCAAATTGACTATTCTTGATTTCGGCTTCGCAAATATCCAAATCCAGTGCGTCAGAAACTGCATTTTTAAAGGTTACACGATTAAGATAGATTTTGGCGTACACTGCGTGCACCATATCATCTACGATCTGATTGTCTCGAAAAACGCAGTCGCTAATCGATACATCGTCCACATCATGGATTGAAAACATAGCTGAGTATTCGAACAAATCACCCTTCAGGCCACTACCACCCGCCATCTCACAGTTGGTCAATGTCGATCCATCAGCACCATGGCCCATTAATACAACAGCACCCCAAGGATCTTGATTTTCAGCCAGTGGCAAAAATCTAATTGGTCTTTCAGGCGTTCCTATGGCAGTTAACTGACCTTTAAGAACCAATGTTGCTCCTGGCGAAAACCTTACTGTTGTCCCTGATTTGATAGTCAGATGACTATTCAGTGTTTGGTAGCCATCCAAGAGAATATCGCCGGACCAAATCGTTTCTGACTCAACTTCGGGATACGACACCGGTGCATGTAGGCTGGAGAAACTACCCAGCTTTAGAACATCGACCGGTTCCACGGGAATCCAACTGTCTGCTCGCCGCAAGGCCACACTTTTTAGTTTTAGATTCTTACCAAGTCCAGAAAAATAAACGCGATAATCACCCGGCGAACTATCTAAAATACTCAATCCATTGCCAATTCTCTTGAGTGTTAGATTTGACAAAAACCCGGGATTTAATTCTAGGAAATTCTCGTAAATATCAGCGAATTCAGTAAGATCAACCAAATGCTCACTAAACGTATCCTTAAATTCGGCCTGTATCTGCAAATCAGAACCAAGATTTTCAAAGAACTCTAACTTCAGAGTTTCTAATGGGTGATTTCCACGCACAGATAACTCTAAAACGTTATCTGCATACCTATAAGAGGCTACTGAATCATCACTGACATGACTCTTCCTCAGAAGTAATTTGTTGTATTCAAGAACGTTTCCTATGACCTTCTGAAGTTGCCTCATCCGATGTTGTACAAAACTTGAGTTTGCTGGATACAACAGCGGATCTGAAAGTACTTCACTCTCCATAGTCTTAATAGATTCTGAAACCATTCGCATAAATAATATGTCTGATCCAGAATCAAAAAATTCCTTCAATGCCCGGCTACGCGACCTTATAAAATCACCATTCTTGAATAATGCTTCGGTGAGTCGATTTGTAATGATTTCTGGTAGGATTTGAGCCCCCCTCATTGGCTCATACCATCCCATAGTATCCCAGACAATAGGCATAAACTTTCCACGCCAGGGATCATAGTAGAGCCGCCAGTTATGCGAAATATCCGCGTGCTTACTCTGTGTAAGCGACTCGTACGCTGAAAAACGCCCCCATGCTTCCATATCCATCAAATTGGCCAACTGTGACTGTGATTGATATTTCTCACTCCGGTTGACGAGTTTAAGGAGAGTTTCTAGTGGCAAATTGAAATCATCGGCATAATGGTTATTAACGGCAACTTTGTCCCATACCGACGAGGAATCAAATAAGTTATTTATTCCACTTTGTCGAAACTGATCTTTGCCAATAATTTCGCCACGGTAAATATCGCCCGGCATCCAACCGTTATTCCGAAGTGTGAGTTCTTTAACTTGCTCAACTAGAATGTAGACACCTTTGTCCTCACCATTTATATACAACCGCACCAGGTCCGTCTTAGGCGCCAATAATCCCATATTCTTAGCTAACCGATAGGACAAGAAATTGTTTAGTTGTTCCGCCGTTCTAGGAGAGATTAAGTTTATCGAACGCAGATCACCCACTAAGTAGCTTTTACTTGTTTTTATACGAATTGATTTTTTGTCCCATGCCCAACGGTAATGAGTATCACCTCTGTATTTCACTTTAATTTTCTTAAGTGCTCCGTCAAGTACAATTCGTCCCTTGACATATTCGAACCCGGATTGCGGCATATGTGACTCGAGTTGCGCTATGTCCGGTTCAGTAATAAATAGGTGAATTATTCTGAGTCCTGAGTTAGCCCCCGGTCGATAATTTGAAGAATATGCGCGAAGTTTTTGGAGCAGACGATCTATTTCGTACCTTCCGATAGATGCCAAATCAAGGTCAGCACTGTCCGGTCCTGGTTCATAACGCACCTTGTACGTATAAAACCGATCGACTGAGTTGTACAACCAAACTCCTCCCACAACAACCACTGGCAAAGTAACTATCCAAGACCAAAGGAACAACCTTAGCAGCAATCGTTTCACTCACCAGCCTTTGGCTCGTTTTTAGCCAACGCCTCTTGAACTATTTCATAAGAAAGGTTATTGCTATTGCCAAACAAGTCGTCAACTGACAATTTAAACCTAATGTTAATCGTCATAACTCGATCATCTCCAAACCTATCTAGACTAGACATATTCAATTTAAAGTGTGGGTCTTCAAAACCTTTAGCCTTGATCGAGTCTTGATCTACTATTAGATTGACGTATTCAAACCAATCGTTTGAAAGAGATTTCAAAATACCATCAATGGTCAGATTCAATTCTGAAATAACAACGCTTGAAAAAGGCGGGAAATCAACGCGGAGTGTCGACATTTGCCTTGGAATAACAGCACTAACGTGCATCCAATCATCTTTATCGGGAGCGATAGAAAAAGCCACATGCCCCTTTTCTTCTATGCTTTCATCAATCGCCCACAATTTAACAATCTGAACCATTCTAATGAGGGCACTCCAAGCCTCCCCCCAGTTTTGATTCATAAAATGTTGTTGCAATTCCCCTATAGGCCCTGCGAGCACATGGCGCAATTTCCACCGCCAGCGTAACTCCCAGCCTTTTAAAGCGCGTTGGATAATTAGTTTTTGATTATCTGAAATTGCGAGATTTTGAGTTAAGGATTTTCCTGAATTTTTCTGAGATTGAAAATAGAATTTCTGGAACAAAACATTCCCAGGAAATTTTTTTTGTCCTTCGGAGAGGCCATTGACACCGATTTTTCGCCGATCAGGCGTGTGGCGGAGGGCTTCATACCAAAACGCCATGGCATCGACATCACGCTCATCAAGGTCCCGCCACACAGTAGCCCAATGAAGAAGTTGTTTGTAGTCCTTATTTCCATGAAAAACTCTACATAAGCTTTTTAAGACTTCTCTTTTTAGATAATAAGGTCTGTCATCCAGTAAAACATTCGTCCATTTTGGATCCTGAAGTAGCTTAACCGCGTTTCCTGTTTTCTCGTGCGCCAATTGACCTAGCACATTTTTTGCTTGTGAGGAGAACGATACCTGGTATAACAATATTGAACGACTTCCAAGCTTATTAATAAGTTCAGGTCGACTAAAGACTATGAATATGACTACAACAAACACTAGCGCACCCATCATAGACAGTGCATTCGCGTAAATTTTTGACTGTAACTTTGACATCGACAGTTATTCTACCTAAGACGAAAATGACGTACTCACCGAATCAACCATTCACCACAGATCTCAAAACCATCCAAACGTTCCCTACTGGACAGTGTCTAAATAATGTGCGTGATTGCGTGACTAGTAGGTAGCCTCTTCGCGCCCTACGAATACGATATTCTTTGCAGTTTCTCCATCTATAGCGCGACATATATTTTCTGCAACAAACTTCCAGCGCCGCTCAACTTGTTCTGGCGTCGACGCACTTTCATGCGCACTGAGGATTACA
>JBJLER010000073.1:0-23174 GCA_045565735.1 Pseudohongiellaceae bacterium | reverse complement strand
GCAGGCCAAAAATAATAATCATCCATTACTCGAACGTCTTACCTTCCTTCTTATATTTACCTCCAATCTGGACGAGTTCTACGAAATTCGAGTTTCCGGTCTTAAGAAACAACTGGAATTTGGACGTCAAGGTCAGGATGCCGATGGAAAATACCCGGAACAAACCCTGAAAGAAATTCATGAACAGGTGCGGGAAGCCCTAGATGAGCAATATCGAATCTTAAATGAAGAATTACTGCCCTCCCTTGCCAATGAAGACATCCATTTCATTCATCGCTCAAAATGGAGCAAGGATTTGGCAGCCTGGGCTAAACAATACTTTTTCGAAGAAGTGGTTCCAGTGGTAAGCCCTCTAGGATTAGATCCTGCACACCCATTCCCAAGATTGGTTAATAAAAGTCTGAATTTTATTTTGTCTCTCGAAGGCAAAGATGCGTTTGGCAGAGACAGCGGGCTAGCAATCGTACCCGCGCCTCGCTCGCTACCGAGATTAATAAAAGTGCCAAATGACATAATTCCCGAAGGAGATAACTTTATCTTCTTATCGTCAATTATTCACAATTATGTCGAAGAATTTTTCCCCGGCATGTCTGTCAATGAATGTCATCAGTTTCGAGTAACAAGAAATTCAGACCTAGAAATGTCCAATGTTGAAATTGAAGACGTCGCTAGCGCTTTACAAGGTGAACTCCACAGTCGTCGTTTTGGTGCTGCGACAAAACTGGAAGTCGGCAAAGAATGCCCTGAAGGATTAACAAATTTTCTTTTGGAACGCTTCAATCTGACTGAAGAAGAATTGTTCAGACTCGATGGGCCGGTGAACATACAACGGATTATGGCGGTGATGGATATGGTTGACCGACCCGAATTACGGTTTCCCAAATTTTCTACCGAGATCCCAAAAGCACTGGAAGAAAATAGTGATATTTTTGCAGCAGTGCATAAGGAAGACCAGCTACTGCTTCACCCTTATGAGTCCTTTACACCGATTATTGATTGGGTTCGTCAGGCAGCCAAAGACCCATCAGTGCTATCCATCAAACAAACCCTCTATCGAACCAATGAATCTTCTGAATTGGTCGAAGCACTGATCGAAGCTGCACGCAATGGTAAAGAAGTAACGGTAGTCATTGAATTAAGAGCGCGATTTGATGAAGAAGAGAACATAAATTTTGCCAGCATTCTCCAGGAAGCCGGTGCGGTAGTTGTCTATGGAGTCATGGGCTACAAAACTCATGCGAAAATGTTGCTATTTGTGCGTAGAGAAGGAAATAAGCTAACTCGCTATGCGCATCTTGGCACCGGTAATTATCATCGCAAAACTTCACTGCTTTACACTGACTACAGCTTGATGACTGCGGATGAAGTTCTGTGTACCGATGTGCACAAAGTTTTTCAGCAAATAACTGGAATGGGTAAGAAAATTCATCCCAAACTGCTCATTCATGCGCCGTTTAACTTACGTAAAAACATAGTCAAGCTAATTGAACAAGAAAAGGCTGCAGCTTACGAGGGCGAACCAGCTCGAATCATTGCTAAAATGAATGCCCTAACTGATACGGCAATCATTAAAGAATTCTATGAGGCCTCTCAGGCAGGGGTTCAGATCGACTTAATTGTTCGCGGAACTTGCTGCCTGAAACCCGGCATACCCAATGTTAGTGAAAACATAAGAGTAGTTTCAGTTGTCGGTCGGTTTTTAGAGCATTCCAGAGTTTATTTTTTCCAGAACGCTACTCATCAAATTTACTGTTCTTCGGCAGACCTCATGGAAAGAAACCTTTCTAATCGAATTGAAGTTTGTTTCCCGATCTTAAAGAAAAAACACGCTAATCGCATAATAGAAGAGATGGAAATCTACTTGGAATCCCCGACGCAAACCTGGGACTTAGATTCTGAGGGTGTTTATAGTGAAAGGATTTCCGAAGAAGAGGAATTATTGGATGTTCAGAATCAGTTGTTAAAGCGGTTTACGCAAACCTAGGCTACCCACTTGGCAAAACTTACTTCTGGCAACTCGCTCGACTCCATGGCTTGAAATGTTTTTCCATTCTCTGCCATAAAGTCCAGCATACCTTCCCTCAATGCCGTCGCGCTAAAGTTTATAGTTTCGATTTTATAAGCTTCCATTAACGCTACTAAAATACACCACCCTGCAAGTAACAAATCGCGTCGTCGCTCTTTTAAACCTAGGAGCGGGGTGTGATTAGCAATCGATGCGGCTATATCTTGTTTTAATGCATGCAACGCACTCAAGTGAATCTGCTTTTCACCGTAGCCATGAGCCTCGCAAATAAATGCAAGCATTTTTACTGTTCCAGAAGAAGCAAATGCTTCTTCCCATTGTGATCGCTCAACTACCGGAGCGATTGAATCAAATACTGTGTGCGCAGCTACAACACCATCACTCATTTGATCTAGCAATGAAGGCAACGGAGCAGAAGAATACCCGAAAAATTTATCACGCCAAGTAACGCTGCCTATGGTTAATGACTCCGTCAATAAGCGATCATGATTTTTACCAATAACTATTTCAGTGCTACCACCACCAATATCAATAATTAATCGGTGAGAATCACTAACGGGCAATGTAGTAATGACTCCAGCGTAAATTAGTACAGCTTCTTGCGTCCCCGTTATAACTGAAATATCGATTCCTTTATCTTTGGCTGCTTGAATGAATTCTGCGGAATTTTCAGCTAAACGAAATGTGTTGGTTCCTAAGGCCCAATAGCGATTTACAGGATACTGCTTCATTAGGAGTTTAAAGCGGTGCAGACAGGAAAGTCCGCGCTCGAATGCTTCTGGAGAAATTCGTCCAGATTGGCCTACATTTTCGCCCAGTTGAACTTTTTCACTCAGTCTTTCAATGATCTGTATACGTCCGTCTTCCCATTCACCAATTAGCAAATGAAAACTGTTTGATCCCAGATCAATACATGCATGCATAAAACACTAGCCAGCCTGTCCTACTCGAATTGAAATTGGACCACGACCACACAGACTTTCTTAAAAGTCTAAGTAAGATATCGACAGCTACTAGGGATAGTATAGAAGTCTAAATTACAACCGACCTAGATCATCGATTGCTGATAATTTTCTAGGCCTATTCGATCAATCAGTGATAACTGAGTCTCCAACCAATCGATGTGTTCTTCCTCGCTATCTAATATAGAAGAAAGAAGATCACGACTGACGTAATCGCTGACAGATTCACAGTAAGCGATACCTTCTTTGAGGTCTGGACAGGCTATGTGCTCAAGACTCAGATCACACTCCAGCATTTCCTTTACGTTCTCGCCAATCATGAGTTTGCCTAAATCCTGCATATTAGGTAGACCTTCCAAGAACAAAATTCGCTGAGTAAGCTGATCTGCGTGCTTCATCTCATCGATGGATTCTTCGTATTCCTTTTCAGCCAGCCTTTTAAGACCCCAGTCTTCAAACATACGGGAATGCAGGAAATATTGATTGATAGCGATGAGTTCATTGCCTAGGGCTTTGTTTAAGTATTGAATAACTTTCGGATCAGTGGCTTGCATTCCTTATTCCTCGACAGGGGTCCTAAACAGGTTAGCGAAATATTCTCTCCTTAGTGTCGGCAAGTCAAGGAAATTCTTTCGTAAGTCCATGATATATAACGGAAATATTAATGATAAACAATCCCATTTCGATTTACAAAACGCACAAAAATTATGCACAAAAACACTGCGGATTTAATTGAGTAAAGGGGGAGTCTTAAGCGGCGTTTACAAAGTCGGGAGACTTGCTGAATTCTTTGACGATAGTTTGTGCGAGCTTGCCGCATTTGCCACAATCACTTGCCACACCAGTTTTTGCCTGGACATCGGAGAAACTATTAGCACCACCGCGGCAAATGTCGCGGATTTGATGGTCGGTTACTTGGCGGCAAATACAAACGTACATAGACTCGTCTCAGAACTGCTTTAACTTTAAATCTAAATGAGAATGATTGTCAACCACATTTGTATCTGTTACGTTTACTGCGTTTGTGATAAAACCTTTATTCGTAGTAACTTATTGTATTTTAAGAATTTTACCTAAATTATGAATCAAACACCCCTTTCAGCTGCAAATAGCGGAGATCGTTGCGCAGTACTCAAAATAGCCTCAGAACCCGCCGAATTGAGGAGTCGACTTTATGCTCTCGGGATCATTCCAGGGTCAGAATTGGAAATATTGCGGTTCGCTCCTATGGGCGATCCTATTCAAGTCAAAGTTGGCGGTAGCTTTGTTAGCATTAGAAAAGCAGAAGCCGACATCATCCAGGTCGAGATACAGTAAACATGCGAAAAATTGCACTCATCGGTAATCCAAACTGCGGTAAAACCACCCTCTTTAATATTCTTACTGGCGCCAATCAAAAAGTCGGCAACTGGCCTGGAGTAACGGTTGAAAAGAAATTTGGCCACTTCTCCCTTGGTGATGACGAAATCGAATTGGTGGATCTGCCGGGTATTTATTCCTTAGAGCTGGAACACAAAGGGGTCGACGAAGAAATCGCTTTTGATTTTATTGAGCAGGGAGATATCAGCTTAATCATCAATATTATCGATGCAACCAATCTGGAACGCAGTCTGGTTCTAACACAACAGCTACTGGAAAAATCCATTCCCACGGTAGTCGCTCTAAATATGCTCGATGTGGCAGAGCAGCAAGGAATGGTTGTTTCTCCTCAAAAGTTAGAAGGGCAGCTTAATGTACCTATTGTTTCATTAATCGCTTCCCGCAAAGAAGGAATCGCAGAACTTAAAGCTACCTTGGAGGCGGTTTTAGCAGAACCGACCAGAGGAATTAGTGAATTACTGGGGGAAAGCAAAGATAAAATCGATGACAAAATTTTGCAGCGCTATCATCAATCTAGGCAGTTGGTGAATGGCGTCGTAGAAGTAAACCCGACTCAACACAGCCTTTCTGAACGTATCGATGGCGTTGTTCTTAACCGCTGGCTCGGCGTGCCTATCTTTCTTCTCATGATTTACTTGATGTTTACAGTGGCAGTAAACGTAGGCGCAGTGTTTATCGACTTCTTCGACATACTGTTCGCCGCAGTATTAGTCGATGGCACTACCTGGTTACTAGAACAAATATCTATGCCCGCTGTGGTTATTACTTTGCTAGCGCAAGGTGTAGGTGGCGGAATTACTTTAGTTGCCACATTTATTCCGGTAATCGGTTTTCTCTATTTATGCCTCTCATTCCTGGAAGATTCTGGTTATATGTCGCGAGCTGCATTTGTAATCGATCGAGTCATGAGCGGTATCGGACTTCCAGGCAATGCATTCGTGCCATTAATCGTTGGCTTTGGCTGCAATGTACCGGCGGTAATGGCAAGTCGCACTTTAGGACGTAACAGCGACCGGTTAATGACAATATCAATGGCACCTTTTATGAGTTGCGGAGCGCGACTGACGGTATATGCCTTGTTTGCCGCAGCGTTTTTTCGGGAGAACGGTCAAAACATTGTTTTCGGGTTATATTTATTAGGAATTGGTTTAGCGGTATTTACAGGCTGGATCTTTCGTAAACAATTGTTTACTGGTGAGATCACTCCATCTTTTCAAGAGATGCCCGCCTATCATGTTCCTATTCCACGAAATATTTTGTTAACAACCTGGTTTCGTCTAAAAGGTTTCATCTTTCGTGCCGGCAAGACTATTGTTGTTGTGGTAATCGCTTTAAGCTTTCTAAATTCTATTGGCACCGATGGGAGTTTCAATAATGAAGATTCAGAGAATTCTGTCTTAAGTGTTATTGGCAAATCAATTACCCCTGCATTCGCGCCATTAGGTATAGAAGAAGATAACTGGCCAGCTACAGTTGGATTGTTCACCGGCATGTTTGCAAAGGAAGCAATTGTCGGAACGCTTGATGCTTTATATAGTGAACCCGCAGGTAATGAGGGTAATGGTGGTCCGCCTGATTTGATAGGTGCCGCTAGTGAAGCAATCGGGACAATTAGCACGGAACTAGCTTCACTCGGTGGCGCTTTAGTTGATCCATTAGGCATTTCCATCGGCGATGTCTCAGACGTTGAAGCGGTCGCGGAGGAACAAGAAGTAAACAGCAGTACGCTGACCAACATGGCATCCCTATTCTCAGGCCCATTTGCTGCGTTCTGTTACCTTGTATTTATTCTTTTATATGCTCCCTGCGTGGCGGTGCTCGGAGCCATAAATAAAGAAGCGGGTTGGCGCTGGACTTTGCTGGTTTTTAGCTGGTGTACAGGACTAGCTTATATAGCTGCAACTGTTATTTATCAAATAGGAACATTTTCAGTAAATCCAATGTTCTCGTCAATCTGGATAGCTGCCATGTTAACGATACTGGCAGTTTTTATTCTTAATCTGAAGAGATTATCCAGTAAGATAGTTCCAAAGAATCTAATTCAGGCAGTCCAGGTCTAAACGGAGCGAATTCTTGTCAGATCCTAACGCACAGGTTTTAAATCAGCCTGTCTTTAAGCTATTGGCTAGCGCTTTTATCATCGTCCTGTTGCTCAAACTCTTTTTTGCAGCAGCACTTGATTTATACAGCGACGAAGTATTTTATTGGCAAGCCTCCGCATACCCCGCTCTTGCCTATAGCGATCTTCCATTCATGACTTCTTTTTTAGTGGGTATTGGCTCAAGCGTTGAAGCAGCTAATCCATTTACAGCTCGATTACTCTTTATTTTATTAGGATCATTACTTCCTTTTCTCATTTATTGGTTAGCATTACCAATAACAAACAGACAACAAGCATTAGAAGCAGCAATCTTAAGTCTTTGCCTACCTCTAGCTGGCTTTCTAGGCTTACTGGCTGTGCCCGACGTACCCCTTTTAGTATTTGGCATACTTTCCATTGGATTCTTTGATCGCGCGCTACGCAACAATGATTTAGGGTTTTGGATTGCTACTGGCGTTTGTGTGGCACTCGGCCTCAGTACTCACTATCGCTTTTTTTTGTACCCCATAGCAGCAATTCTATTTCTCTCTTTTTATGCCCCAGCACGATCACAATTCAGAAATCCAAAACTATGGCTGGCAATGATAATAGCCTCAATCGGTTTAACACCGATACTTTGGTTTAACATGAATAATGAATTGAGCAGTGCCGGTTTTTATTTCGTCGATCGACATCCCTGGGAGTTTGAGCTAGCTGGATTACTCCACGTATTCAAGCAAGCTGGACTTTCAACTCCTCCTTTATATGCAGTTTTTTTATTCACTATTTTTATTTTGTACAAAAAATCAAAAGAAGGAAATCTCAGCGCTGCACTTTTGTTTAGCATGGCTGTAACTAATTTATCGGTGTATCTGGTGTTAGCGCCATGGACCGACGCTACTAGCACTAGTATTCATTGGCCATTATCCGGGTATATGCCGCTACTTGTCTTTTCTCCTTTGGCAATACGGGAAACTTATAGCTGGGCAGAGACCAAGTGGAACAATTTAGTCGCAACAAGAATCATTGCAGCCATCCCAGTAATTGGATTCACCGGCACTGTAATAATATTTCTTGGAGTAGGCTCACAAGCCTTCCAATTACCACTGCAAAGCATTATTGGTACGGGTGTACTTTCAAACAAGATGGCAGGCTGGGATGAATTTGCCGCTCACACCAAATCAGTTCTTATAGCTCAGTTTGAATCTGATAGCCCCATTATTGTTACTGACAATTATTACACTGCAGCTCAGGTTGAATTCGCTAGAATCTCACAAGAGGTATACACGCTGGACCGCGATAAAGCGGTGAGAGATGGACGAATAACCCAGTACGAATTATGGAACAAGGATGAAGCGGGAATGGAATTTCAAAGTGATCGCCCAGTCTTATACATTAATGAAGACAGCACACTCACCGTTTCCGACAAACATGATTTATTGGCATTGATGTGTAGACGAGTTGATCAACTTAATCTGGTAGATGAATTATCACTCTACAATGGTGACAAAGCATTTAGTTTTTATCGCGCTAACAGACTAATAAGCGAGGCTTCTAATCGAGCGCAACCCTGCCCTTTCCCTCCTCGTGCCTGGATCGACTTTCCGGCAGAAAACGATGTTTTAAGTGGAGTGGTGAACGTCAGCGGCTGGGCATATAACGAGGATATTGGCATCGATTCAGTTGAATTGATTATCGACGGGGCAGTGGTCGGCAGGACTAATTATGGAATGTCTCGACCAGACGTCGTTACTGCAATGGATATAAGAACCGATCCTAATGCCCCAAGTTTAGGTTTTAATATTGAGGTTGATAGCTCAACTATTGCAAATGGAAGAGCAGAGCTTGCTATCGATTTAATAAATAGACAAGGAAATCGAACTCGCTACGGTCAGCGATTAATTAGAATTCTCAACGAACGGGAATTCTAGAGGTCTAAGTACTTCGACGGCAATACGCCATTCGTTGCTTTCATGAAAGCGCCATTGGCGCAGATAGCTAGCCTCGAAAAACTTAATATCTTCATCTTCGCTTAGAGCCAATGCCTCACCTCGGTTCGCCTGCATTATGCCGTAGGTGTATCCCATATCTTTCGACGTGGACAGATAACCACCCATGTATGTGAGACTTATTGGAACCGTCGTACTCAGCTGATTATCGAGATAGGCACCGTAAACAGAACTTGCTGCCTCTGCACCTATAGCAGGAGCCATTTCTGGCAAATAAACTCTTGTGTTCTCCAATCCATAACGTAGCAACGCTCTTTGACCGCCGCGAAAATTAATACTCAAACCAAACAAATTATCCGCATCAATTAAAGCCTGCATATCACTATTAGCATCCGCAATCATAACCGGGTGTGCCGTTTCATCTAATACGGCTTGCGTCTCTTGATACTCCGGTTCTACATTTAGATTTAGAAAACCGGGAATACTCGCAATCATATCCGCCATTAATTCCCAGCGGCCGTCATTCTTCTTCCAGACTGAAACCAAATGACCAAAGGAATACGGATCATTTTCCCCGGTGGTATTTATCGCTTCATAAGGCCCTGCAGTTAATCCTAAATCTCCATCCCTAGATACATCGATGTAGTGTGATTCCCATGTTAGCTCTCCTGCCTGTTCATTAGTTCTGTATTCAACCAGAGCATCTACAGGTCCACGGTTAGTTCTAAATACAACTGAGCCCTCCCCGAGAAATTCCAAGAATGCCGCAGCACGACCGATATCATAAGCCAAATCGGCATAGGTTTGATCGGCGGCACTGAGTTCCAACCAGTACTGGCGCTGATCAATTTCCTGAGCGCCACTATTTTTGAGGCTCATTGAAATTGAAAGTACGCCGAGGGCAATTACTATTTTGAGTCGATTAATCATGAATCCTTCAGGCTATTTAGTGGTCGTTTGAACTTTTTAAATAGTAATCGGATTCTTTGGAAGGATATAGAGATAAATCGTCCAAACCACCTATAAATTAGGTAAAGTACTGATTTTTATACATTTCTCGGTAAAATAATCGCAACGCTTCCAATAGTCCTGATTCTCCTTAATCGATAAAATTTAGAATTGCCTGCACTGAACTTGGTGCAAAAAAGATCACCAACACGGCATTCGGACTGCTTACCCTCAAATCTTGATATAAAAATCACCATGTTCAGAAGATCGCCGCAGAAATTGTTGATTTTGCTCATGGCTTCCAGCCTGGTTCATGAATAACTCTATCTTTGCTGAGCCTGTTGTTGTATGAAAATATCCAGACCTTATAATCGGTCTTCCCCGTGACTTACTGGAATTCGCCATGCTTGATGAACTATGGCAACAGTTAAAATCTGAAGCTGAAGCTGTGACCAAAGAAGAACCTCTTCTGGCAAGTTATGTTGATGCTTGTGTTCTGAATCACGAATCACTGCAATCGGCACTTAGTTTTATTCTGGCTAATAAGCTGTCGGATGACGTTATGCCAGTTGTCACCGTTCGTGAATTATTCGATGGTGCGTTCTCTGCCTCGCCAAAAAATATCGAGCACGCCGCCTACGATATTAAAGCTGTGTTTGAACGTGACGCTGCTATCTGCAGTTACTTACCGATAATTTTGTACTTGAAAGGCTTTCAATCGATTCAGGTACATCGTCTCGCCCACTTTCTTTGGCAGAATGATCGCAAAGAACTTGCCTTGTTCATACAAAGCAGAAACTCAGAAGTCTTTTCAGTAGACATCCACCCTGCCTGTGTCATGGGCCGCGGAATAATGTTTGATCATGCTACAGGAATCGTAATTGGTGAGACTTCAGTTATCGAAGACAACGTTTCTATTTTGCAGCAGGTAACGCTCGGTGGTACAGGTAACGAACAAGGCAATCGCCATCCAAAGATCCGGTCGGGAGTCCTAATTTCCGCTGGCGCCAAGGTACTAGGGAACATAGAGATCGGCGAAGGTGCAAAAATTGGTGCCGGTAGCGTAGTCTTAAGCGATGTCGCTGCCCATATAACTGTAGTTGGCGTGCCCGCACGAGCAGTTGGCAAACCTACATCCGACTCACCTGCGGAAACCATGCAGCAAAATGTTTTTGAAGATGGATCCAGCATCACTAAATAAAGAGAAGTTTCTAATTAAAGTTTCAAGTGTTGCTCTGCCAATTTAACGGATGCCCTGCGAGACTCACCTTTAAACAAAACCAGGCCGCCATTAGAAGAGGTTTTAGCTGACTACCGAATATTCAGTGATATACGTTCAGATTGCATTTGAGAATGAAATAAATGTGTAGTGGGCGATAAAAATTACTTAACCAGCGAACTGTATCAGCACGCCCGCGGCGATGGTTGATCCAATTACACCTGCTACGTTCGGACCCATAGCGTGCATGATTAGGAAATTATCGGGGTCCGATTCTATACCTACCTTATTGGCGACCCTAGCCGCCATAGGCACAGCAGAAACTCCTGCTGCGCCAATTAGTGGATTGATTTTTTGCTCAGAAAAAAGATTCATGAGCTTTGCCATCAAAACTCCAGTAGCAGTACCAATGGCGAAGGCAACGACACCTAGGGCGAGGATACCGAGAGTCTCTCCCACTAGGAATTCGTCGGCGATTAACTTAGAGCCAACAGACAAACCAAGAAAAATTGTCGCGATATTTATTAAAGCATTTTGCGCAGTATCAGAAAGTCGAGCCACAACGCGGCACTCTTTCATTAAATTTCCAAAACAAAACATACCAAGTAGTGGTGCAGCTCCAGGAACAATTAGCGCGACAAGAATTAACAAAAGCAGTGGAAACAAAATCTTTTCAGACTGGGATACTTCCCTAGGAAGTTGCATTTGAATGACTCGTTCTGAGTGCGTGGTTAATGCCCGCATAATCGGCGGCTGAATTAAAGGCACAAGCGCCATATAAGAATATGCTGAGACCGCAATCGCCCCTAGTAGCTCAGGTGCAAGTATACTTGAAACATAAATCGCAGTAGGTCCATCCGCGCCTCCTATAATTCCAATCGCTGCCGCTTGCGCAAGAGAAAAATCAAAGACCCCAATTTGCGTCATAGACAAGGCGCCTAGTAGAGTAGAGAAAATACCGAACTGAGCAGCTGCTCCTAGTAACATTGTGCGCGGATTGGCAAGCAGTGGACCGAAGTCAGTCATTGCTCCAATACCCATAAATACCAATAAAGGAAAGATACCTGTATCTAAGCCCATAGCAGCAAATTGAGCTAGCACTCCATCGCCGACCGCGATATCTACACCAGGTATGTTTGAGAGAATTCCGCCGAATCCAATTGGGATTAATAGCAAAGGCTCGAATCTACGAGCAATAGCGAGATACAGTAGAAACAATCCAATAAGGATCATAGCTACTTGGGGAATACTAATCTGAAAGATTCCGGAAGATTGCCAAAGCGCAACTAGCTGACTCATATCATTCTGCTCAATTAGTTTAGAGTCAGTAAAACGTCACCAACTTTTACCGCATCACCAGTGTTGACGAATATTTCCGAAACAACTCCGAAATGAGTTGAGCGTATTTCGGTTTCCATCTTCATCGCTTCTAGTACAAGAATTACGTCACCTTCCGCTACGCTATCACCGAGTTCCACTGACACATTGAATACGTTTCCAGCAAGAGGAGCCGAAATTTCTACTGCTTCCCCCTTGGGCGAGACTGCCACCTGTGGAGCTGGCGCAAGTCCACCTTTAACTTCCCCAAGATGAGAAACATCTCCACCATCGGTGACTTTTACAACGTAAGCCTTGCCTTCCACCTTAACTGTGTAAATCCCAGAATCGGCTTTAGCCTTGGAAGCACTGGTTAATACATCTTCTTCAGATGGGACTGGTTCGAAAACATCGGGGTTATTTCTATTTTTTAAAAATTTCCATCCCACTTGAGGAAACAACGTATAAGTAAGCGTGTCATCAACTTCATTTACTAAGCTGACACCTTCTTCCTTCACCAAACCTAATAGAGTAGTTCTCTGTTTCTCAAATTCCGGCTCTAATAAATCTGCAGGCCTGCACGTAATAGCATCACGACCATCAAGTACTTTGGCTTGCAGCTCAGTGTTAACTGGTGCTGGTGTGGTTCCGTACTCTCCTTTCAATACCCCTTCGGTTTCTTTAGTGATATTACGATAGCGCTCTCCAGTTAACACGTTTAATACCGCCTGGGTACCAACAATCTGAGATGTAGGCGTAACCAGAGGAACAAAACCCAAGTCTTCTCTTACCCTTGGAATCTCATCCAGCACCTCATCAAGTTTGTCAGCTGCATTTTGTTCTCGCAATTGATTTTCCAAATTAGTAAGCATGCCCCCGGGTACCTGTGCTACTAGGATGCGAGAATCGATACCCTTTAAAGATCCTTCAAACTTTGCGTATTTTTTTCTTGCTTCGCGAAAATAACTAGCTATCTCTTCCAGCAGTTTCATATCTAATCCAGTATCTCGCTCTGTATCCTGCAGAAGTGAAACTATTGTTTCAGTTGGCGAATGACCGTAAGTCATACTCATGGACGAAATCGCAGTGTCCACATTATCGATGCCTGCCTCGATAGCCTTTATATAAGTAGGAGTAGATAGACCAGTAGTTGCATGGCATTGCATATGAATAGGAATGCTGACAGTCTTTTTGAGCTTGGTGATTAGCTCATAGGCAACATAGGGCTTAAGCAAGCCGGCCATATCCTTAATACAAAGCGAGTCAGCGCCCATACTTTCGATCGCCCGTGCCATGTCCAACCAACTATCTATCGTGTAAACAGGGCTAATCGTATATGACATCGTGCCTTGGGCGTGCTTGTCATACTTGCGCACAGATTTAATCGCGGTCTCAAGATTACGCATGTCGTTTATGGCATCAAAGACACGAAAAACATCAACACCATTAGTAGCAGCTCGTTCTACGAATTTATCCACAATATCATCAGCATAATGTCTGTAACCCAGAATGTTTTGTCCTCGAAATAACATCTGTTGTGGCGTATTAGGCATTGCTTCCTTAAAACGACGAATACGCTCCCAGGGATCTTCCCCCAGATACCGAATACAGGCGTCGAAAGTAGCTCCACCCCAAGACTCTACTGACCAGAATCCAACCTGATCAAGCTTATCTGCTATAGGCAGCATGTCATCGATTCGCATACGAGTTGCAAAGAGCGACTGGTGTGCGTCCCGCAACACCACATCAGTTATTCCCAGAGGGGAACTTTTATCGTTCATAACATTGGCTCGTACTGTTGAGAAAGTGCCGGATGCACCATTAATTACGCGTGTTTCTATGCTGAGCAATCGCGCGCGAGATTATTGCCAGAAGATTACGATCTACTTTTTGTGTCGCTGTGTGTGCAGTATTTTTAGAAATCTTAGCTTCATATTTTTGTACCAACAATGACATACCATGAGTCGCAAGAATCAGGAGTGTCAGGAACATGAACACTGTGCCCATGCCAAAAATAGCTATCTCGAATCCCTGGCTTACTAAGTTTTCCATGACGGCTTGTCGTCTCTGATTAAGGGAGCTGGCATCATACTAAATGCAATTAATAGAAGCTAACATCTGCTGCTATCGAAGCTTCTTCGGCCAATCTACATGAAAATATATCCCGATTCGAAACAAGGCCATCATAATGGGCTCGCTGTAGTTTTTTTTGGATAAGGAGAGGCATAATACCTCCCACTGCGGGCGAATTAGCCAATTAAAACCTTGTGTATCGACGCGGGTTTTGCTTGATGGCATTTCAGACGGTGTTATCGGGAGTTTTCCTTGATTATACTGGGCCTCAAGATAAAGAATGAATCCACTTTTTAGGAGATTATCATGAAAAAAATCATAAAAACTTCAGCAATATCATTAGTTTCATTAATCATCGGTTTAGGTGCAGGCATTTTCTTCAGCACCTCAGCCCAAGATGAAAAAGTTTTCGAACTACGGACCTACAAAGCAACGCCAGGCAATCTCGATAATTTGCATGCGAGATTTCGTGACCACACCACGCGAATTTTCCGTAAGAACGGAATGGAAGTGATTGGCTACTGGTCGCCAACTAGCGAAGAAGAGCGTGAAGACACTCTCGTTTACCTGTTAGGTCACGACAACCAAGCAGCAGCGGATCAAGCTTGGCAAGATTTTATTGCCGATCCAGAATGGGCGCGAGTCGCTGAAGAGTCGAATCGGAATGGTCAAATTTTAGGCGGCATTGAGCGAAAGTACATGGTCGCTACCGATTATTCGCCAATGCGCTAAAAACCAGAAGATAAAAAAGGCTGGCAAATGCCAGCCTTTTTTATTCAAGAATGCAATTATCCATAAGCCAACTCAAGAAGTTCGCGTACAGATTGAATTTGGAAAAACCAATAAATTGCAGAAAAAATAATGAATGTAGATGCTGCTACTAAAGCGGAAGTCTGAGCATCTTTTAATTCTGCAGACCCTGTAGTTTGATCATCCGCTGCTGTTTGATTTTCTTCGCTCATAATCTTCTCCGCTTTACCCACTAAATCCGATCCAACGACCAGTCGCTGCAACCAGGAACCAAACCAGTATTGAAGCGATCGCCGTCATTTTTAAAATAATTGGATTAATTGACTCTATCTCATGAGCCACTAGCGGTCGTCGCACATAGTAATGAAATAACATCCCTGCCCCTAAGGCCAACATCTTGTACCAATAGACTGGCAAGTAGTAGATTTTCATCGCCACTCCACAAGCCATAAATACACCAGTTGCCAGCAATGTGATAAGCGCCCAGAAAAATACTCTGTCCGCTCGATCTATTACTTTTCTATGAGGAACGTCAGTAAGCAGCACACCTAACAACCTTCCATCACCAACGATTACACAACCACCCAATACAGCCAAACCAATTAAATGACCTGCTTGGATCGTTGCAAAAGCTGCGCCCCAAGTTTTGCCTACGTATCCAAACCAGGTTGTTTCCATCCATTCGAAAAATGGCATTAACTCGGTATAAACACTTAACCGGGCGTAAGTAAAACTAAAACCAAGAGCTGTAGCAATTATTGCTGCAGTAAGAATTGTTCTTGTATAAGGTCCCAGTATTGCAGAGGGCATGTTTAACTCCTTATAGAGTAGTAAATTTCAGCTGCTTTAGAATCTTGCTTGGCCGTCAATACAGCCCGCAACAAAATCGATAAAAGCCGATTGATCGTAATCACAATCAAACCAATCGTAGGCAATAAATCTTCCACAGATAACAACGATCGTCCAAAAAACCAAGGATAACATTGCACCTGTCCTTATTCTTTTCGGAGCCCGTGCTTCATTGTCCCAGGATGAAACAGATTCATTCATACGTTTATGAAACAAATAGGCATTGATCGCACATGCCACCAACAGAATCATCTTAATGCGGAACCAGACACTCTGCGCAGACCTCACCGGCACCGCATAAAAAAGTAGGATTCCAGTAACAAACATTACTGTAAATCCAATCAGCATTGGGATGTTTAAGCGGTCAGCAATTTTCGAGGCCGGCACATCGGGAAAAGCATAACCTAGCATTCTTAAATCGATTAAAAATAGCATGCCCAAGCTCATCATAAGGGTAAGCACATGGGTAGACTCAACCCAGTTATACATATAGTAGGATTCATGCAGCATGGCACTGTAAGGGGTGTCATCTATCCAAACTGCTATGTTGTATATAAGTTCGTCCACTAATGGAACCTCCGCCATTTCCTGGCTCTTATCTCCCACCAATTGATTTGGCCGCGGGAGCTTTCAATTTCTACCGAAAAAACATCTTACCTAGAAGGTTACCCAAGCATACCTCGGCCCACATTGAGATTGCTCAAAGAATACCGAGTATAGGCATAGATGATATATCTGATCCCAATTAACATTAGTGATCCAAATTTGCCGGTTCCCGTGAAAACCCTCTCCGAAACGGATGGAAGCCGACGCGCAAGAGTAACTCATGGTCAAACTAAAAATCCACATATGTACTCTCACAAAGTTGATTTTGCCCAGTCAATTTGCTGACCAACAGTAAAGTTCTAGATTAGGATGCTTTCTTCCTCTTGCACTACTCTGAGGCAGCCACACCTTTAATTTATCCAAAGGCATTGCTTAAGAAAGTAATCGACTGATAAACAGCCAGCAAGGCTATCGTCAAAATTGGTTTGTTCCGATTCATGACGTCCGTTCTTGAAGTCGAAAAGGTTCAGTTAGACGCCATGGCGTTGGTAAGCGGATCCAATCCATCAATTCGAACTTCAACAGTAGTTCCCGGCTTCCATAATAAAATACCGTCTCCTGTACCGCACGCAATCAAATCTCCAGGGAATAAAGTCATTTCCTGGGACAAAAAACTAACTATTTGTTGAGGCGAAAAAATAAAATCAGAGACTGCATAATCCTGCCTTATTCTTCCGCGATTGAAGGTTTTGACCTGCATTTGATTGAGATCCACCTTAGTGCTTATGCTAGGACCGAAGGCACCAAAAGTATCCATACTTTTGGCTCGACACCACTGTGGAAAAGTCGGATCTTTTTTAATTAGTTCTGGAGCAGTTGTATCGTTAACGTTGGTGTAACCGAAAATGTAATCGTCGGCAGATTCTTCAGAAACATGCTTGCAAACCTTTCCTATCACTACCCCGAGCTCACCTTCAAAGATTACTTTACCTTCATAATTAGCTGGGCGTCTAACTTCCCCAAGATGAGGTAAATAACAATTACTGGTCTTAAGAAAAAACAGAGGTTCTTCGGGAATCGTCAATCCTTGACTTTCTATCGCGCTTCCAACATTTTTCCATAGACCCAACATTTTGCCCGGCCAACAGGGGGTGAGTAAATTCAAGTCCTTTACTTTTAGTATCTCGTCTGTGGACTCGTTATTATCAAATAGGTCCCCCACACAAACTTTGACTCGTTGCTCGTCAAAATCAACCTCATCAACTAATCTCCCAAACTCGTCTAATTGTGAGTTTTGACGTCTAAATCTGATCCATTTACTCATAAATGCTTCTTTTTAGTTATAACAACCTGCCTGCTCAGCTCTCTGAATTACAAGTGCTAGGATAGTATCAATGTTAGGAGTTTGTATTCCCGTCATTTTACCCAATTCCTGAATCACGGTTAGAAGAGCATCTATTTCCATAGGACGCCCTTGTTCAAGATCCTGCAACATCGATGTTTTATGGGCCCCCACTTTAGCTGCCCCGTCAATACGCTTCTCAATATCAATGGAAAATCTAACACCCAGGGTTTCAGCAATCTGTTGCGCTTCCTCCATCATGCCCCGGGCGATATTTCTAGTTCCTAACTCTGTGGCTATTACATCAAGGGTAGCGGTAGTTAGCGCGCTTATTGGGTTAAAACACAAATTTCCCCATAGCTTTATCCAAATATCATCTCTAATCCTGGGCCTAACTGGTGCCTTTAATCCAGCTTCGATAAATGTCTGACTTAATGCCACTACTCGCTCAGTTTTTTCTCCGCTGGGTTCGCCCAAGGTAAATCTGTTTCCTTCCAAATGTCGAATGACACCTGGCTCTATCAAATCGCAGGCCGGGTACACAACACATCCAATGGCACACTCAGGCCCTAATTGCGACCACTGGATATCATCGGGATCCACAGAGTGGAGGCGCTTATTTTCGAATGCTCCTTTCACTCCGTAGAAATACCACCAGGGAATGCCATTAACAGCTGTGACTACGGCTCCTTGGGGTGCAAGAAGACCTTTAATCTGAGGCACTATTTTAGGGACAGAGTGGGCTTTAAGGGTGACGATAACAAAGTCTTGTGGAGGCAGGCTTTCAGGACTATCTGTGCAATGGAGATGGTACAGACTTTCACTTTCTCCCGTGAGCACCCTTAAGCCATGCTCCTGCATGGCCTGCAAATGTGGTCCCCGGGCAATCAGGCTAACTTCAGTTTCAGTTTTGGAAAGCATGGCACCAAGATAGCCTCCAATGGCACCGGCACCGTAAACACATATCCGCATCACTTGTACTTCCTAATGTTTTAGCAAAATTCGCTTTATCGAGTGCTAAATAAGTCTAGCTCAATGCTTACTGCACTACGAGTCGAGATGGATTGGTGAAACTACCTAGAAATGTTTAAAGTCAGCATAGAGTCAGATAAAAGCTTTGCTCAAGTAGAAATCCGATGCTCACAGCCTTGACTTACTATATCCTGATTTTGCACACTGCGCGCTTTGTAACGGAAAAATAAGATGGATACACTGGGAGAATTAGTCAACTGCGGTAAGGCAAAAGATGCTGCACTCGCGGCGCCTGACAGACAAGCACTCACTTATGAGCAGTTGCGCGCCCAAGTAGATTATACGGCAACCCGACTAAATACCTTAGGTGTAGGTCGCAATGACACTGTAGCTATCGTACTGCCGAATGGACCAGAAATGGCGAGTGCGTTTATTTGTATTGGAGCGGCTGCTACTACCGCACCGCTAAATCCAGCCTATCGCGGCACAGAATTTGACTTTTACTTGGAAGATTTACAGCCAAAACTTTTGGTCGTTGAAGAGGGTACTGACTCGCCAGCTGCAGCGAGTGCAGAGAAATTGGGCATAACCGTAGTAGTCCTGAAGCATGAAGAGACTGACCCAGCTGGTAAATTTGAATTAATCGGTGAATCGATTACCCCTGATTCACTAAAACCTGGTCTTGCCGAGTCTTCCGATATTGCGCTGGTTCTACATACCTCAGGCACCACTTCGAGACCCAAACTCGTGCCCTTAAGCCAACAGAATGTCTGTGCGTCAGCGCGCAATGTCTCGCTGTCTTTAGAACTTATATCAACGGATTATTGCCTGAATATTATGCCTCTGTTTCACATCCATGGCCTAATTGCTGCCGTATTGAGCTCGATACAAGCTGGTGCTTGCGTTAACTGCACGCCTGGTTTCAATGCTTTAAAGTTTTTTGTCTGGCTGGAAGAAATTAGACCTACTTGGTATACCGGTGTTCCTACCATGCATCAAGCCATTCTTTCTCGAGCAGAGCGTAACAAGCACATTATAGACAGCGTAAAACTGCGTTTGCTCCGCTCTTCTTCAGCTTCCCTGCCACCACAAGTAATGCAAGATCTAGAAGAAACATTCGATGCTCCCGTAATCGAAGCTTACGGAATGACAGAAGCAGCACACCAAATGGCGTCTAATCCATTACCCCGGGGATCCCAAAGACCCGGCTCAGTCGGATTAGCCGCTGGACCTAAAATTTCAATAATGAATCAAGAAGGTGAGCTTTTATCAGCCGGAGATATCGGCGAAGTAGTGATTCAAGGAGAAAATGTAACGTCGGGCTATCTCAACAATGAGGAAGCTAACGCCTCCGCATTCTCAAATGGATGGTTTCGCACAGGCGATCAAGGCCACATAGATAAAAAAGGGTATTTAACACTTACCGGCCGTCTTAAAGAAATTATAAATCGCGGTGGTGAAAAAATTTCCCCCCGAGAAGTTGACGAAATATTGCTCGATCATCAGAGCGTTGCCCAGGTAGTGACTTTTGCCATTCCACATAAAAAACTCGGTGAAGATGTTGCTGCTGCCATTGTATTAGAAGATGGAGCGGAGCTCGATGAAACCGGGTTGCGAGACTATGCCGCAACGCGCCTGGCGGACTTTAAAATTCCTAAAAAAGTAGTCATCCTGGAAGAGATACCCAAAGGACCTACCGGAAAGCTGCAACGAATAGGGCTAGCTGAGAAACTAGGCCTCGCGTAAAGAATAGATCACAATTTATCCGAGCCTACAACACCTAGGCAATTCATTGGAGGAGCGTAAACGTGGATGAAGTAACTACTGATAACGAAAATAACTCCGTCGATACACAAGCGCTTCAGGATGGAGAGAAAACCTTATCTTCTCTCGAATTACCCGATATGTCTTTTTCAAAAATGATAGGTCATTTCGGTCCCGGCATTATCCTGATGATGACAGGTATCGGTACCAGCCATATCATTACCGCTCCCACTGCTGGAGGTCGTTTCGCCTACGCACTAATGTGGTGTATTCCAGTTGCGTATATTTTTAAATACTACGGTTTCGAAATGGCTTTTCGATTTACCAATGCCACTGGCAAAAGTTTAATTGAAGCCTACGGCACCCAATGGAAAAAATGGCCGCTATGGTACGTTATGGCAACCACTTTATTGCAGTGTGTAATCGGTCAGGCCGGTCGTTTGATAGCTGCCGCTGCGGTGCTCTATTTCCTATTCAGCTATCTATTCAGCGAGTCTCTAGGCTTCGAAATAGCGATAGAATACTTTGCAGTTCTATTGGGGGTTTTTTCAGTTTTCATCTTATTACGTGGCAGCTATAAAATCGTGGAGAAGGTTGCCAAGATGGCGGCTGGATTTCTCTTTCTTACCACTGTCTATGTATTTTTCGTTGATCCTCCCCCCTTATCGGTAGCCCAGTACTTTGTGACATTCGATATGCCTTCGGGATCATGGTTGATTATCGCTGGATTTCTCGGCCTTCTACCTACAGGTATTGACGTCTCTCTTCAGGCATCAGAATGGGGTAAGGCTAAGAAAGTGGGAATGGGAAGAATAAGGCATACATTGGAAGAGATGGGTCTCGCCCAACGCTTCGATCCTTTTGCACCAAAAAAAGAACATCTAACTATAGACACTTCTAGACTTTCACCACATACGCAATTGTATTGTCAACGATGGTTCACCATCGGCCTGTGGGACTTCCGACTCGGCCATATAGTGTCATTTATAATCGCCTGTATATTCTTAATCCTTGCTGCCATTTGGATGTATCCCAGTTCCGTAGAAGGACAAGACGTAATTGGTGATATCGCTCGAATATTTACCGAAAGCGTTGGCAACGGGCTAATGATTGTATTTTTAATTGGAGCTTTCGCTGCGACGTTTTCGACTGCATTTAATTATTTTGATGGCTGGCCACGGATAATCGGAGCTTGTTGTCGCAATATTTTCCCTGCAACCGCCAGTCTGCAAGGGTTAGACAAGGATGATCTAGGGAACGAGCACAGGACAAAGTGGTATTCGGAATACAACATCTATCGCGCCACTATGATCTTCTCTCTGGTCACCGCGCTCCTTATAATTATAGGCATACCGAGGCCTGTATACCTCGTACTGGTTGCATCCGCGTTAGCTTACTTCGTTGCTCCGGTCATTTACTTTTTTAATGTATATTTTTGCCTCACCATCATTCCAAAAGAAGACAAGGCATTCTATCCATCAAACTTTGCAAAATATTTCTCTTGCATTAGCTTGGCCATATTCACTGGCTTGAGCGGGATACTTATCCTAGCGCGGGTATTTGATATTACTTTGTTCGGCGGGTGAGAAAGTACCAAAGACCAATTAATCCATATCCGTCACATTACTGTGTGATGAGCGGGGATTTGACACTGACAACGCCTCAAACGTCATGCCAGCGTGTGTCTGCAACCTTTCAAACAGTCGAACACCAAAAATAGAAGCCGGGGTCCAGAATCCTCCGGGAAATGAGCCCTTATCTACGTCACGGCACAAACTGATGCCTGCTTGCGCTAACATCTTGGCGGTTGCCCCATAACCGGGATCCTTGTCACCGGTAACTTTTACTATTATGTTCCCACCTTGGTCATTACTCCCGAAAAAACGGAGATCAAAGAATCCTTTGTCCTGCTGTTCGGGGCTTGGTCCCTCTCCAGGCTTTGGTAAGAAGAACCGAGTTGCAAGCCATCGGACAGGGGGTAGTGCGAAACAAATCATACCAATCCTAGTCACTGTAGATAATCGCTTGGCACGTTTTTCGCCGCCTCGCCCATCCCCTGTAAGCGTCCCCTCATCATAGGTGAAATTAGCGTCATAACTAGGACTTAAGAGAGCATTAGTACGCAAAACGACCCGTTGGTTAATGGCAGCCATTAAGAATGGTCCAGTCCAGGAATTAAAGTCTTCATCATATTCCACTGCAATTGTTTTTTGTCGAGCCTTAAAATGATGACCTTCTGGACAAATGGAGTAAGGGTCTTTCAATTCTTGTCGCAACGAGGAATCTTTGACTGCTTCTTGGAAAAGATTAATAGCGCTGGCAATTGTTCCTCCTGAAGCCCCACCCTTCGTCCCTTTCACACGCATCTTCACATGCTTGCAATAAGCTCCGAAATGTTCCTGGGCGAGATCCTGCAAAAACTTAACCCCCAAATCCGAGGGAATGGAATCAAAGCCACAACAATTAACGATACGCGCACCAGACGCCTGAGCAGTCGTTTCATGTTCGGCAATGATGCGCCGTATCCATTGCGCTTCACCTGTTAGATCACAGTAGTCGGTTCCTAACTCCGCACAAATCTTTATTAATAAGTCACCGTAAAGCGCATAGGGTCCGACTGTTGAAATAACAACATGAGTTCGGCCGCAAAGCGCATAAAGAGCTTCTTCATCAAATGAGTCCGCAACAATTACTGGGATGCCCGCAGCCTTCGGACCGAGATCTTCGCGTAACGCGTTTAATTTCGATCTTGATCGCGCAGCCATTGCCCAACTAAGATTGGATTCAATGTGCTCGCCAACCAAATATTCGCTGAGGATCTTTCCTACGAAACTGGTTGCTCCAAAGAGTATTAGATCAAATTCCTTGTTATCCATCATTTAGAACGTTCCACGGACCTTAAAGGTATACCTGACTCCATCGGTTGTATAAAATCTTTCGATTTCTTTGAGCACGTCATCTCTAAAATAACCAGCGTAGCGTCTTCTCTCAGTTTTT
>JBJLER010000072.1:0-61751 GCA_045565735.1 Pseudohongiellaceae bacterium | reverse complement strand
TATTTGCTTATTTGCGTTCAGGTAAACGCTCGACTCGACCTATCTCTTCTTCCCACTGCGACATGCCGCCTTGCATATGGGAGACATTGTCGATACCCATGGTTTTTAAAGAGAGTGCAGCAAGTGCTGATCTTGACCCTTTGTTACAAAAGAGAATCACTTCGTCGATTTCATCGAAATCACGGCGGTAATAAGGACTTTCAGGATCGATCCAGAATTCTAACATTCCTCGAGGCACATGGAGCGATCCAGGAATTATGCCATCGCGTTTTAATTCGCGAATATCCCGCAGATCAACTAGCCTAACCCGCTCTCCCTGAGATTTATCATCTACTTCAGCTGGCGTTAGCGTAACTACCTGCTCTTCAGCTTCTTCTACTAATTCTTTGACTCCCTTCTTTACCTTCATGACTTTTCCTAATTTTTAGCTTCACGGGAAAATTGCTCTTGAGCTCTGTGACCAGAAAGAATGTATTCCATACCATAGTTACCTTCATGGCAGGCATATTCGTAAATTGGCTCTGGGCTATAGTCAAAAATGATTTCTCGAGTATAAGGCGCCGTAAATGTTCCCAGATCATTCACTGTGATTTCATAATGCAGTGCAGTATCGCTAATACGTGTCACGCGTTCTTCATTTACTTTAGCCGAAGTGTTGGGCCCAAAACCACTCGCGTCAGAATAATTAGTAGTTTCAATTACCAGCGTATCGCCATCCCAATAGCCCCGAGAATCGCCGTGCCATAGTTTGATGTTCTTATCTAAAGCAGGCTTATCAACCAAAGGAATGATGCGTACGTCGTGAATCATTTCTTGCACGATTACCACATGATCTTTGGCTTGCACGATCTGCCAGTAACTGTTGTAGCCCGAACCTAAATAAGGCGCACCATAACTAACACATCGTTCAGTTATACGTCGGTCTAACCAGGAATCTGCCGGATGATCGATACGCCGTTGAGCAGCAGCATTGAAATAAGCAATCGCTTCTTCGGTGCGAGGCGGGTACTTTCCATCTGGTGGATCGATGATTTGAGAAGTTCGACTATGAACGCTGCGATCCGCTAACCAAGACTGATCATAGTTTCCTGTTGTAGGATCTTGGGAAACTGTTTCGCCAGAAAGTGCAGCCGCTAATACCCCACCTCCAAACAATGCATCACCATCTTCTTCCGCTATTTCCGTAACTCTGCTTTGCAAAAACTCAACTTCTTCAGCAGTTAAAAATTCCTGGTCGCCAAAGGCATCCGGCCTTTCCACTGGAGTGATCGTGTTATTGGCCCAGACACCCTGTAAGTCTGGCTGACCATCGATAGTATGGCCGATCGTCCAATTTGCATCCTGAGCACTGGCACTAACGGCCAGAACTGCGAATGTAATCAGTACCGAAACGGTACTACTCTTGAAAGGAGTCTCTGAAAATCTGGTAAGCATGGTCTTGCTCCCGAATTGGCTTTGACGGATTTAAAAAACTTAAACCAGACCGCGTTCAGAAGCAAGGATGTTGAACGAAATCCCTCTAAAATTCAGCGCTTTAGGAAGACTTTCAGCTCAGCTATGGAGCTTGGCGTAGCTAATTCTCTAGAATGGAAACCACCTAGCCATCTATAAAGATCCAATTCCCTGACCAATCAAAACCATCGGCAGAGGTATTAGAAAAGCAAGCGTAGAATGGCCGTCAATCTGTTCCCGTTGCTTTTTGCGGCTGCCTTAAATCCATGTTGCCTTCTTCCATTTCCAACGACTAGATTCCAGCACTAAAAGTAGGAATAGAAAAGAATGTTAGATTCTATTTATTCTCAGCAGAATAGTACTGGAAGGACGCGACTTGCCGATTTGGTACTCGCGATTCCCAGCCTTCATCAGGTTCGCCTATCTTCTAGTTGACTTGACCATGGCCCCACCGCTCGAAACTACGGCGCCATAGACATTACCTGCGGCATCCACTGCAACCCCTTCAGGATTAGAACCATCAGGATAGGCCTCCACAACTCCATCAATGAAATAGTCGACGATTCCGTCAAGCACACTACCTACTCGAATACCTGCATGCCAGCCCGGGTTGCGAACATCATCAAACTCGGACTCTGAGTCAGCCACATAAATAGTGTCATCATCGGTAATGTAAATACCACTTGGGCGACTGAAAGATTTGAATTCGCCAATATAGTTGCCTTCTAGATCGAAAATTTGTAATCGATTGTTGCCGCGGTCGCCAACGATAAGTCGATTTCGGGAATCAATATCGACTGCATGAGGTGTTTTAAATTGACCCGCTTCTGTTCCCCAATCACCCCAATACTTTAAAAGATTTCCATTGCGATCGAATTTTACAATGCGGGCAACTGTATCTGCTGTTGCATCATCACTCTGTCCGCTGTGGCCATCGCCAACATAGATATTGCCATCTGCATCAGTTACCACATCACAGGGAGATTCCAATAAAGCATTGGTGCCATCGCCTGCAACTCCTGGCTGACCCAAAATAAGCAACACCTCGCCTTCCGGGCTTAATTTGTAAACAACATGCCCCATATCCGCTGTTACCGGATTCGTTGGATCAGGACCCTGAGCATCAGTTACCCAGATATTGCCATCTCTATCCACATGTAATCCGTGAGGAAACAGCATTAATCCTCCACCAATTGCAGCAACTACATTTCCATCAGAATCTATTTTCAAGATTGGATCGAGATTCGAACCTGCACAGGAATTTGTGCCACAGCGATCAATCGCCCATAAATGACGCCCATCAGGATCGATATCTACACCGGCAGTGGAACCCCAGGTTCGACCATTTGGCAGATCGACCCAGTTGTCGACTGAGATAAATGGATTTGGTCGACTATTAATTGGCTCCAGTTGACAATATCCCAACTGTGACAAACCAAACACTAAGACAATTACTGTGAGAAAGTTACTTGATTTCATAGAACTGCTCCTCCACTGCAAAATGATTGCCATTCCATTTAACGTATCGAAGGATGGAAGATACAGCCTAAACGATACATGATCAGAATGGAATTATAGAGCTGACCCGATGCTCTAAATGCAGCATCGGCTGCGGCCATATCACCTTTCCAAGGTATGGCCGAACCGGCTAACAGACATAAATAATGCTTACCGATTGTTGCTATCCATGTGTTATTAGAGAGCTATCAGGACGAAGATTTTTCTCTGGGTTTTGAGAAGAAAACAAAGCGGCCGAAAATTCCTGCCCCGAGAAATATAAGCGCAACAGCTAGCAGAAAAATCTGGCTGAGGCCGAATAGACCGCCTGCTGGCAAAGCTAGGGTTAAACCAGAGATGCCTATAGGAAACCTAACTATTAGCCCTTTTAGCCCATCACCCAGATCTCCAATGCCTATTAAATAACCTTGTAATGATGCAGAAACTAATGCAACGCCAACAAGAGCCGTCGTAATTGCCTGCAAATTTTCTATTGCAGATGCCTGCAGCAGCAGCGCTGGATTAAACACAAAAAAGAATGGAACAAAATAAATAATCGCACCCAACCGCATTGCTTCAATCCCAGCCCGCATTGGTGATACATGGGCCACTGACGCAGCCGCGAACGCAGCTAGCGCTACCGGCGGCGTTATAAAGCTCAACATTCCCCAATACATGACAAACATGTGGCTTGCTAGCGGATCTAACCCAGAATTTGTAAGGGCGGGCACTAATACAATGGCAAGAAAAATATAAGCGGCAGTTACAGTCATGCCGATTCCGAGAATAAAGCTAGTTAAAGCCCCCATGATGAGCAAGACAATTACGCTCTCACCCGCTAAATAAACTAAATCATTGGCAATGGTTCCGGCGATACCGGTTACCGCCAAGCCACCAATGATTAATCCAATAGCTGCGAGAATTCCCGCTAACTCTGCCAGTAACTTACCCATTTGCGCAACCAGAGCCATAAAGCGCTCGAAGGAAAGTTTGTGCACCGTAAATTGATTTACTACTAACAGAATTGCAGTAGCATAAAACGGTGCCACTGCCTCGCGTTGTAGATACACCAACATCCAAATCAACGCGACAAAAACCGCTATAAAGTACCAACCTTCCTTAAATACTTTCCCAAGTTTCGGTAATTCGTCTTTTGGTAAACCTTTTAAATCACGGCGCGCTGCATAAGCATCGATCTGGATAAACAGACCGAAGAAATACAACACAGAAGGAATGATGGCAGCGACAGCAACAGCTACATAGCTAATATTTAAAAAACTCGCCATAACAAAAGCAGTTGCACCCATGATAGGCGGCATGAATACACCACCGGTTGAAGCACAGGCCTCAACCCCTGACGCATATTCTTTGCTAAATCCTATCCGGCGCATTGCCGGAATCGATAATGGTCCTGTGGTTAATACGTTACTAATTGGGCCGCCGCTCATGGAACCCATTAACCCGCTTGAAAAGATCGCGACCTTTGCCGGCCCACCACGCATATGTCCGAGCAAGGCAAATGCAAGATTAATAAAGAACGGACCGCCACCGGTGAATTGCAGCGAAATCCCAAAGACCAAGAATCCGAAAACTAGTGTAGCGAAGACTGTCATAGGTAACCCGAATAAGCTTTCTGCTCCCATTACATGGAAGATGGCAGCATCGGTAAGCGGAATACTTAATGCGGCTATAACGTCAGGTAATCTATCGGCAAAGGTGGGATACAAAGAAAATACGGCAACGATCGCAAACACTGGCCAGCCCCCAGCACGGCGCCCTGCCTCCATCACAATCACCCAGGTCACAATGGCCAAGAATTCTCCGACAGGTGGGGCTGTATATTCCCATGCCTCCAGTACTATGCGTTCTGCATAAAAGGCATAGTAAGAAAATATAACAGCAATGACAGCCATGATTAAGATGTCATACCGGGGGACATGGGTGGGACTATGTTTTGTGGCAGGAAAGGTAATAAACACCATGCTCAGCATGACGCCAGTGATCAAATACATATAGCGGCTATCGAGCATGACATAGCCGACAAAAAAGCCAAAGTTAAAAATTTGATTTACTGCGAGAACGATAGAAATCGCAGTCATGATTGCCATAACTTTTTGCCACATTTGGGGCAATTCGCGGTAGCGTAATTTTTGAGCTGGTTTAGAAGAACCGTCTTCGTGGTTTTTGCTTAATGCCTCAGACATATGCTACTAACTAGAGCCCTTCGCCAAGAGTTATCAAACCTGCTCCTGCTAAAGCTATTTCACGAGCGACCAACCAAGCTTGCTCAAATTCTACGTAGTCCTCTGGTGCAGTCGTAACAAATGCGTCCCAGGCAGTTTTCAATACCGATTGTCTATGAAGGTTTTTTTGATTGTTTGCTTCTGCTTCAGGAGTCCACGCACCAATTTCCTTGTAGTATCGAATAGCTCCCGGATGAAATGGCACAAAGGCTTGTTCAAACTTCTGTCGATCCATGCGCCAGCCAGAAGCGCCAGGTGCATTATTTTTATAGGTCTCATAATTCTCATGCATCACCCTTACGGTACTATAGGCTAATAATTCATCTGAAGTATCCAGACCTACTAGCAATGGGTAAGCAGAAGTAAAAACCTGAATTCCTTCTGGAGAAATAGTTGGGCCTTCGATAGCTATATGCGGCACGTACCAGGGCAGACGTTCTCGCACTCTTTGTATGGCTTCTTCATCATCATGAGGAAATGGAGGAAAGGTTAATCCTCGAGGAGAAGCTTCTAGCCGCAGGAACGGAGGAGAATTACAAGCCCCACCCACAACATCTGCACGATTGTTTACAACAGCATCGGCGGAAGCGTTATAGCCACCAACTTCTACTCGCTCAACATCATCCCAGGTGAGATTGGCATAAGATAACAATGCTGCCATCGCATTGTTTAAAGAGGGAGCACCCTGAACGAACGTAACTCTTTTTCCTTTTACATCTGAAATACTTCGAATATTTGCATCGGTTGCGGTCACCATCGTATAGGAACAACTATCGGAATAATTGGACATTAAGGCCCGAATTGATTGGGGGCCCCAAATCTTCGATGCAAAATTAAGAATACCTTCCTGAGCATAAATAGCTTCAGAACCACCAGCAGAAAAATGTACACGTCCTGCCCTTAAGGTAGCGAGTCGCGATACGTCATTACGACCTGGTATCACTCTGAGATTTGTTCCGTATTGGCGCTGTAGGATATTGCCGATTGCTACAGCCTGACTGTAACCACCAGTACCAGTTTGATAAGCAGACCAAGCAATGGTTTTTGGAAACTGAATATCTTCTGCCGCCAGCGATGAAACTGAAGTAAATAGAAGAAGAATGAAACCCAGATTGCTCAGGCTGCTCAAGTAAACTGCAAGAATGGAAACAAAAGAAGAAAGACCAGTTTCAATCCGCTTCATAAACTACTCTCTGGCATCATCTTTAGGCTGATGGCCAAGAATAGCGCAGGTCCCAGGACAATACTACGGTGCAGAGCTTTCTGGTCAACATAAAAAAGCACCGCAGTTTTCACTGCAGTGCTTTTTTTTAAACAATCAGATCAACGAGTTACAGTAACGGTAATGTTCTGATAGGTGAACATAGACCCGTCGCTGGCAACTCCTCTCAATACATATTCACCTGGGGTGTCAAAAGTAACTGCGGCTGTCCAACGATTATCTTCCGGCGGCATAGGAATAGTAAATGGGGGCGACCAAGGTGAATTTGCATAAACTCGCGAATCCATATAGGTCTTCATTTGCACTGGCTCGAAGGAAGCTCGATCAGCTGGGCCACGATATATTATCCAAGAGAAGCGTTCTCCAGGTCCAGACGAAACTACTATTGATTGAGGCGGTCGGTAAATCTGCTCAGGTGTCCGCGGAGGCTGTCTGCCAGAACGGGCCGGCAAGTTGTCCGGGTCTTTAACTGTAACAGCCAAATCCAGCGCCTGCCCCACCGTGACCGTGCGAAATGCTTCACCCTCCAATACCAGTTCTGGTGGAATATTTGTTCTTAGACGGTCATCCAGACTGCCAAAAGCTCCGCCCACCTCTGTCGAAATCACCTGTGGATCAATGCGATAGTCAGGTTTCAAAGTTCCGTACGCCCGAGCCATGTAATTAGACCGGGCCTGTAATGTCCAAACCAGTTCTTTTTCGCCGAAGTCGGCGGGCACATCGACTGTAAACAGAAATGCGTTTCTGCGAGGATAGAAGTGGGTCGGTTGACCTTCATCTGCCCGCCCAAAATCATAACCATCGATATCCAGATCATCTAGTTCGCTAGGGCCTACAACAGAAAAATAGTTTCCTGGACCAATATCGACGTCAAACTCTTCTTCCCAATTTGAATTCATATACCCGAAAAAAAGTTTAAAAGTACCGTCGTCATTGGGCCACCAACCCTCGTAAGCAGGCGTAAGAGTCTCGCCCGAAAGCGCCATACGACGTTCCTGTGCGGTTGCGAATCCCACAACCGCAATTACTAGGAATAAGATATAAATCAGACGAATACGACGGTCTACCATCTTAGTCCTCGCTACCACCTGCCGTATCTTCATACTCTGGTACCGGCGACCAACATAGCGGACAACCAACATCATACACATTTCGATCCGCTAGTGTAGTTCGCCTTGCTGCCATCTCTTCCTGGAATTGTTCTTCGGTCATAGTTACGCTATATCCCAGATCGATAAACATATTTGAAACGGACCTGCGCCCTCCACCAGCCCAGTTACGAGCGTCAGCAATGTTTGGGTTAGCATCCGAAGTGTCCATATAGGCGATTGTTTGTAAGATTGTTCCCTTAGGCAGAAGAGGCGCCTTATCTTCTTTATAAATATATTGCTTCACCCAGTTGTGGTCATAACCAACACAGTTAAGAGTAAACTTGTTATGTCCCCAAATCGCCTCTAGGCACATACGAACTCCCGGCGCATGAAGATGCGGCTCGAAAGCCATAATCTTTGTATGTTGCTGGAGAACAACAGAATTTCTCAGTTCCTGATTTGGTAGACCAGGCAAGATATCCAGATCAACACCATTTCCAGTGCGTGGACCACGAGTTGTATATTTAGGCTCATAACCACGTGGGAAGAACTTAATACCAAATTCCAGGTGTCCAAGCGTCTCTCTACCGTTCGAATGCAAGTGAGCAGCATTTAGATGCAAGGCAGAATTAGCTTGCAGCAGCCGCCCGGCACTATCAGGGAACTGGTCAGCATTGCGACCAACTTCATGAATCGGCCATCCAACCCTAGTCTCCGGCAATATAAAGGAGCCGTCTTCACTGAGCACTCCGCTACTGTAAGTCATGTGATGCCAGATATACCGTCCACCTACTGTGCTGCTGCCGATATCATCGGGAATATCATTGACTTCTTTGACTTCTATGGATTGAACGTAACGATCCTCTGTAAGACCTGTTGGGACTATGCCAATGTCTCCCCACCAATCTGGTGCAACTGCAGGTCGAACCATTTCAGGACCGGTCAATACCAAATCAGGTTCTCCAAGAGTCCAATCTTCTCCTTCCGAGATAACAAGAGGAGGCGGCTCATTAGCTGGATTCCCTCGAGGTGCGCCGTTCAGCGTCCAAGCTTGAATCATGGCCAAATCTAAATCTGACAATGAATAATCAGATTCAAAACCCTCAGTAATACCAATGTCTTTCTCAATATACCAAGGAGGCATAGCGCCCATTCGATCCCTTATCGCTGTGCGATACATGATCACAGGAGCCCATGGACGAACTTCCTCATAAGACATGAATGTCATTGGACCGCCGCCGCCGGGTCGGTGACATTGCATACAGCTGCGCTGCAAAAGGGGCGCGATATGATCAGCATACGTAATATCTTCAGGCTGCATATCCCAATCGGCGATATCGTAGTAGTGCGGCTGGTGAGCAGCAACGCTGGCATCATGTGTTTGTGCCATGGCTGCACCGGAAACGCATAGCGCTGGAATTGTCAATAAAGCGAGAAATTTTCTGACTGTCATTGCAGGTTTCCTCATTATGGTTTTCTCGTTATATCGATTCAAAAATCGACGAAAACTTCTAGTACTGCAGAGTCCCAACAGTTTAATTGAAATCAAGGGCTTAGGTCGCCCATGGGTAACAATTAATTGCATTATTGAGAGACAAACTAACCTGGTAAGAAGGATAAGTTCCTAGCACGACTTTGTCTAGTAGGAGGAGTTGTTTTCAGAGCTGATGATTAATCCTAAAAGCCTCGTATTACGGAGCGCTCAGAGCAAAAGCAGTTAAGGTGGTCCCAGATGGAATCATGACGTATTGGATGCCGTCCAACATGTAGGTAATTGCCGCCGCTCCCCAAATACGGGAACCAGTCTGATAGTGCCATAGGTTTTCTCCTGATTCGGCATTAAATGCCATGAAATTCCCTTCATGGTCGCCGGCAAAAACCAAACCCGATGCCGTTGACATAACACCGCCAAAGGTTGGCGATGGATAGGTGAATTCCCACTCTAATTCACCAGTGTGAATATCTAATGCTCTAAGTGCGCCATAGCCTGCCTCGGCATCGATATATACGGTACCACCAAAATTAGCTTGCCCAGGAGTATTGGCTGGCTCTTCTGGTACATAAGTGGCGCAGGTTTCTCTGGCATTAAGAATGAAAAGATCTAACCCAGGAAAAAATGTTGGGGGATAAAAATTAGTAGAACCCCAGGGATCCGGTAAACAGCCGAGGCTGCCATCATTCAAAATAACCGGCCGACCATCGGGACCAATTTCTCGGGCCCAGGTTGTTGCTGTAAATGGCTCACCTAAAAGTAGCTCTCCATTCTCACGATCTAATACATAAAAGAAGCCGTTACGATTGCCCACCATAACAACCTTTCTAGGTTCGCCCTCCCATTCGATGTCCGCTAACACCGGCATGTGATTAGAATCCCAATCGTTTATATCATGAGGCGTGAATTGATAATGCCAGCGTAATTCGCCAGTGTTTGCATCCAGGGCAACGATTGAATCAGAATAAAGATTATCTCCGGGTCGACTTTCATCGTAGTAATCTGGATTCGGATTACCAACACCCCAGTAAATAAGATTTAACTCTGGATCATAAGAACCATTCATCCAGGTTCCACCGCCGCCCTGCGCAAGAATCACCGGATCGTCTGGCCAGGTCTCACTGCCAGGTTCGCCAGGACCAGGAATCGTATTGAAGCGCCAGATGCGTTCTCCCGAGGCCGGATCGAACGCATCGATAAATCCGCGGGTTTGATACTCACCACCAGAAATTCCAACAATTACTTTATTGCCAACTATCAATGGCGCCAAAGTAGCGGCATAACCGATTTGATAGTCTGCTAGCTCCCTATCCCATAACACGTCACCAGTGCGCCTATCGAATGACATTAAGTGTGCATCCAGGGTCACCATGAACAACTGATTACCCAACATGCCAAAACCGCGATTTACGGGAGCCGACGCACCGTAAGTCAAATTATCTGGTAGATTTCTCCGGTACTGCCAAAAGGCGCGACCCGTGCGCGCATCCACTGCCCAGGCATAGTTATTGGAACCAGTTAGATAAAGCACACCGTCATCTAATAAGGGGGTGGTTTCCCAGCCGCGACCACGCGTAGTAGTTCCAGATTGAAAAGTCCAGATTGGTCTGAGTTCTGCAACGTTTTCCGGTGTAATTTGTGTCAATGGACTATGACGAGTACCGCTGTAGTCACCGGAGTATGTTAACCAGCGAGTAGGATCGTTAAAACCACTCAGTATGTCTTCGTAAGTTGGACCATCAGAACTTTGCGCGATCGCTAATGGAGACGACAAGAACAATAGACTTACGAACCAGGAAAACTTCTTTTTAGTTATCTTCATCATTCATTCTCTGAGAGCCCTTGCTATTGAGCCGATTGCAAAAAACTTAATATGTCATTTATTTCGTTGTTGCTTAAATCAGATTCTGTGAAATTTGGCATAAGAGATGTCTCTTCATGAATCACATCTTGCAGTGTTATTTTTTTAAAACCGCGTAGAGATTGATTGCTATCCATGATCTGGATCGAAAACGCGTCCTCACTCTTTATTGTTCCTTGTATGAGTTGATTGTTTGTCGTAACTAAAGTAACTGGTTTATAGCGCCGCGCAATATTCGCGCTAGGAGTACGAATTGAATTTACCAAAGCGTCTTGAGTTCGCCGCGCTGTAATCGCGGATAGATCCGGCCCGAGACTACCACCCCGACCATTTACACGATGGCAATGAGCACAGTTTTCATTAAAAAGCGACAGCCCTCGCCTGGAATTGCCATCGATCGTTATCGAAGTACCTGCTACGGCAACACTGCGCAAGTAAGAAACTAACATCCATACTTCAACATCTTGGAAAGCATGGGGTGGCATTATACTGCCAGGCATCCCCTCACGGATAACTTGAAATACAGATTGGTCATTAACTCCTTCACGTGTATACATAAGCGTTAAATCGGGGGCATCTATAGATTCGATGCCTCTTGCATCAGCGCCATGGCAGGTTGCACATTGCGCACGGAAAAGTGAACCGCCAATTCTGGGTGCTCGTGGGTCACCCTCTAATGGATTAACTTCCTGCGCAATGGAAGAGCTAACTATCAGTAGAGTACAGGAAAGCAAAAATGCTTGAAAAAGATCGGGAAAGCTAGCTTGTAATCGCTTAAGCATATTTATCTTATTCTCATTGAGCTGGACTGAGCAGGATAACAAAGAATCTGCATGGACACAGCAGAAATACTGCCTTAGATTGGCTCACTACCATTATTGCTATATTGCTTTGGGCCTAATTAACGATATACTCAACAGGATTAACACACTAAAAAATCGGAGAGAATGATGAGTCAACTTCCGAAAAAATCTGTAGAAATAATTACTTCTGTTTGTGCAGCTTTAGCATTGGGTGCGGTTGTATTGGCAACACAGACTAATGTTATTTCTGCCCAATCCAGCAACTTTCAGGGCGGTTCACCAGAAGTCAGCCAGGCTCCTGATATGACAAACATTCGCATTCTTTTTCCTGCGGGAGTTCGTTCCTCCTGGCATACCCATACCTGGGGTCAACTCTTGATGATTGAAGAAGGTATTGGTCTGCATCAAATTCGCGGACGTGCAATTGAAGAATTTCAAGTTGGCGAACCTTACTGGACTCCAGCCGGAATAGAACATTGGCACGGTGCCCATCCTGATATAGATGCCTTACAGTTAACAATCTATGAAGGTTCCGTAGACTGGTTAGATCCAGTAACAGATGAGCAGTATGGCGGAGTCAGAGTTCGTCCACAGTCTCGCTCAGTAGACTAATCTGCCAAAACAAAATAACCGTGTTGAGAATTCTCGGCACGGTTATTTTTTATCTCCTGTACCAGTTATTGAGTTTCTCGAAACTCTCAAATTCTTCCCAGTTCCGTTCACAGCAAGCATTAATCTGCATGTAGTGGCGCGCGCAAGGACTGCCTATATCGATACCCATTCGAGACCCTCCAAATTTACGGAAGATCTACTAGTCTGTAGTGGTTTACTCCCTGAGACAATCAATCTTATACTGCGGCCCCGGAATCGAGCTATCCACTGATGGGGGAATCAGTAAACAATGAATAAGGTAATTTTCAAGATCGCCGCTCTTTCTAGCATCGCCGGACTATTAGTTACCTGCGGTGAGCAACAACCCGCAGCACCAGATCTAAGTTTTGAAGAATCATTACAACAACAGTTAATCGAAGCTCAGCCTGGTGATGTAATCGAAATTCCTGCCGGTACCCACGAGATGACTCGTAGCCTTTCTCTAAACGTACCAGGTATCACAATAAAAGGCACTGGTATAGACAGCTCTGTTCTTTCTTTCGCTAATCAGATTCAAGGCGCAGAAGGCTTACTGGTTAATGCGGATGATTTTGTCATCGAAGATCTAGCGATAGAAGACACAGTTGGTGACGCACTTAAGATAAATGAAAGTCATAATGTAACCGTGCGCAATGTGCGCACAGAATGGACTGGGGGTGCACTGACAACTAACGGCGCTTACGGAATCTATCCAGTGCAGTCTTCAAATATTTTGATTGATGGCGCAGTGGCGATCGGGGCTTCCGATGCAGGTATTTATGTTGGACAGTCCAACCAGATAATCGTTAGAAATTCCCGCGCAGAATACAACGTAGCAGGGATCGAAATCGAAAATTCTACCTTCGCCGATGTCTATGACAACGTGGCCACTAACAACACTGGCGGCATTTTGGTTTTTGATTTGCCCGGATTACCAGTACAAGGTGGACGCAATACCCGGGTGTTTAACAACGAAATTATTAACAACAATACTGGTAATTTCGCCCCAGAAGGAAACATCGTTGGAACGGTTCCAGCAGGATCAGGATTAATGGTTTTGGCAAATGACAGCATTGAAGTATTTGGCAACACCTTTACGGACAATAACTCTGCCAATATTCTTATCCTGAGTTACTACATTACTGAACGCCCATTCGAAGATGAAAATTACGATCCGTTCCCAGAAGCTATCAATATTCATAACAATGAATTCAATGGCGGTGGTACTGAGCCGGATTCAGAACCATTGGTCGCTTTGCAAGCGGCTACTGACCAGCCAATTCCAGATGTTGTTTGGGATGGCACTATGCTTAGTGGTAAGCAGGCGAATGAAATCCTGTGTATGCGGCAGAACGGAGAAATTAGTTTTGTAAACCTAGATGCTGGCAACGGATTCGCTGCTCCAAACTTTGATGCTGCGGATCACAATTGCGAACTTCCTGCCCTATCAGAAATTTCCCTATCAACAGGAGCAGAATGAGCAAACATTTCTGTCGCTGCAGCATTATCGCAGCAAGCTTTTCTTTGATACTCGGCTGCTCTGATGCGACACCTGTTTTTTATGAGTCAGACAACCCTCAAAGATTGTCCGACTGGAATCTGTTTAACCTAAGTTCTAATGATTTCGTTCCCAGCGGTGAGAGCATAGTATTTCGTCCAGCCAATCAGCTATTCACCGACTACGCCCATAAGCTGCGAACCTTGTGGATGCCGGATGGAGCACAAGCAATGCTCGTTGATGGTGAAATCGACTATCCCGCTGGTACTGTGCTTAGTAAGACGTTTTATTATCCCACTGACTCTAAAGGAAGCCCTATTCGTCAGCCAGATTTCGGTGATTCCTCCGTAAACCTCTCAACCAATAAATTAATAGAAACCCGTCTACTTGTTCGAAGAACTAATGGCTGGGAAGCCTTTCCTTATGTTTGGAATAACGATCAGACGGAAGCTTTTTTGAGAGTAGCAGGAGCTAGCACTAACATTGATTTAAAAAGTGACATTGAAAATTTTGATTTCGTTTACTTCGTGCCAAATGAAAACCAATGCGCAGGCTGCCATGTAACAGAACATCCAGACGGTGATATGCATCCTTTAGGTGCCATCGCTTCACAACTTAGTTCAAGTTTTTTAAAAAACCAATCTCAAATAACTGCATTAGTGGATCGAGGATGGTTAGACCAGTATCCAGATGTTTCCAGTCCAATTTCCTGGATGGATGAAAGCGCAAACATCAATGAACGAGCCCAAGCTTACCTCAACATTCATTGCGGTCATTGCCACAACCCAAACGGTGTCGCTGACACTTCCGCCCTGCTCTTAGATGGATCCCATAATTTGCTGGTGAATATGGGCGTTTGCAAAACACCGGTTGCCGCGGGAGGTGGTGCTGGGGATATGCTTTATAGCATCGTGCCTGGAAATCCTGACCGTTCAATTCTACTGTACCGCATGGAATCCGATGAACCCGATGAAATGATGCCGGAGCTTGGTCGTTCCATTATTCATAAAGAAGGCATCAATCTGATTGAACGCTGGATTAGAGAGATGCCCGGTAGCTGTCCCGATTAATGCAATGTAGACTAGCGCCATCTTTTAACGAAGGCGAAGCTCTTTGTTGCGAATCACTTCTGCATTTCTTCTTAGCTTCATTATTAGCGCTTGCGGCGATCAAGTTGGTGAGCGCAGTACTTATATTTTAACCACGGGAACTACAGGCGGTACGTTCTACCCCGTAGGCGTCGCACTCTCTACCCTAGTTTCTGCCCAAGAAGATGCCAGTTTCTCACTCTCGTCTATTAGTTCTGCGGGCTCCATGGAAAACATAAAACTTATGCGGGATAACCAGGCTCAGTTTGCCATTCTTCTTGGCATATTCGGCGCATGGGCTTATGAAGGTTCTGGACCAATTCGCAATCCCTACAAAAACTTTCGCTCTATTAGCGCAATGTGGCCCAACGTCGAGCATTTCATATTGCGCTCTGACTTAGTTTCCGATGGCGGCGTTAGAAATATTAGCGGTATTGATGGCGAGCGCTTTTCCATTGGCATGCGCAACTCAGGAGCCGAGTACACTGGCATCTATATTTTCGATGCCCTTGGCATCGACTATGACGATGAGCTTTCAATTGCCTATATGGGCTATGGCCCGTCCGCCAATGCCTTACAGGATGGCAATATTGTTGGCATGAACATCCCTGCAGGCCCTCCAGTAACAGCTGTTACTCGAGCCTTTGCCCTTATGGGCGATGAAATGACAGTGCTGGAATTTACCCAGGAAGATATAGAAACAATGAACCATGAGTTTCCATTATGGGAGATGTTTGAAATTGAAGCTGGCACCTATCCGACCCAGGAAGAAACTATTAATACAGCGGCGAGCCCAAATATTTTTGTAGTAAGAGAAGATGTATCAGAAGAAATTGTCTACAACATGACAAAATTGCTTTGGGGGAATTTAGCGACACTGCAAGAAATACATGGCGCCACCAAGTCAATGGCTATTGAAATTGCATTAAACGGACTATCAGTTCCTCTTCACCCTGGCGCTTTCAGGTATTATCAAGAACAAGGTTTGAATATCCCAGATCACTTGTTAGGCAGATAACCTCCCTCTTTCATAGAATATTCTTAAAATTGGATTAGTTAATGGGGAAATCGAAATAAGTGTCCGGAAAAGGCTCGTCATCCAAAGTGAAATGCCACCACTCTTCTCTAAGCGGATTAAAACCATAGCGCAGCATAATCTCTCTCAGAATTTCTCGATTAGTTTTTTGCGGTAAAGAAACTTCAAGACTAGTTGGCCAAGATATTGGATCGAAAAGATCCCAAGGCGCTCCCATATCCAGCTCGTCCCCAGTTATCAATTCCACCAGAGTAAGATCTACCGTTGAACCGCGGGAATGGCCGGACTGAGCTGCGATGTAACCTAAAGAAAATAAATCCTGTTTAGCTATGTTGGGGTAATACTCAGCTTTAGTAGAAGTATCATTTATGTCTTCCGCCCAACGGGCAAAGTCATCTACCGCCTGCTGTGGCCGATAAGCATCAAATACTTTTAAACCGAGCCCTCTCTCCCCCAATTCTATTTGAATTGCCGCCAATGCCAAAGCCGCTTCCAAAGTCATTAAAATTTTCTCAGCGTTGTAGCCGGTTATTACTTCCCCGACAAAATTATCAGCTGAGAAATAGCGAACGTCTGTTTGAATTGGCTGAACTTCGTCGGATAAAAAAGAATTTACTTCATAAAAAACTGGAATAACTGCTCCCGTTTGTTCGCTCTGATCGCTAGAACAACTCTGGAGAATCAATATCATTCCGATACAATGGCCAAGGTTTGTAAATCGACCCATGACATACTCCAACTTTAGAATTTTATTACAGACAGTTTAAAGACTAATCCAATCTTAGGGAACAAGTGGCACATGAAAACTATTGGAATGCTTGGAGGAATGAGTTGGGAATCAACTGCGTCCTACTATCGCGAACTAAACGAAGGAGTAAAGAAAACACTCGGCAGCCTACATTCCGCGAAGATTGTCCTGAATAGCGTCAACTTTGAAGAAATTGAAAAACTCCAACACACAGATGATTGGGAGACAGCCGCTGGGATCTTGAAAAAGTCGGCAAAATCCGTCGAAGCTGCCGGAGCTGATTTTCTCATTATCTGTACCAACACGATGCACATAGTTGCACCAGAAATCGAAGCAGCAATAGACATACCAATACTTCACATCGCCGACGCCACAGCCCAAGAACTTATTGAAGACGGTATAACGAAAGTTGGACTGCTCGGCACCGGTTTCACCATGGAGAAAGAATTTTACAAAGGTCGACTTAAAGAAAAATATGATATCGAGGTTCTTGTGCCCGATGAAGGACAGCGGGCTCTAGTACACAAAGTTATCTATAACGAACTCTGTCTTGGAAAAATTAATGATAAGTCTCGAGTCTCCTATCTAGCAATCATTAATTATTTGCGAGACCAGGGTGCTCAAGCTGTCATTCTTGGTTGTACTGAAATCGCCCTGCTGGTTTCTCAAGAAGACACCAATGTTCCTCTGTATGATACAACCGCTATACATGCCAGGCAGGCAGTAAAGTATGCGCTCGATTATTGATGGGCGAACTGGAGAAAACGACAACAAAAAAGTATGCTTGATCCCTCATGATGAGATAGCTGATTTAGACTAATTAAGCTTATAAGTGTCGAGGATAATAATGAGAGAAGAAGAAAAGAGATCATCAAGCAAGGGATTACGAGACGCAAAATCTTCCGATCTTTGGATAAATATTAAGTTACTTTGGTTGTTAGTTACAGTATTGCTATGTATAAACCTATTTTATGCATTTTGACTATTCAATAATATGAACTCTAACAGGACGCTCAAATGACCAAATTATCAATGTCCAGGCGTCGATTTCTGCAATCAACTGGCGCTGCTGCAATCTGGCTTCCTACAACTGTGAAAGGATATACCGCTAGCGAAATTCAAGCCCTCTACGTCGATGGCGAAATGCAAGAAGACGTTTCAAAATGGGAATTAGACACACCTTGCCTTTGTGTCGACCTTGATTTGTTGGAAACAAACATCGCCGCCATGGAATCCACTGTGAACCAAAACGGTATTGCTAGTCGACCCCATGCTAAAACTCACAAGACTCCAGTGATTGCCCAGATGCAACTAGATTCAGGTTCCGTTGGGATATGTACCGCAAAAATCAGTGAAGCCGAAGCTATGTATCAAAATGGCATCGATGAAATTCTAATGACCACAACTAATGTCACCCCAACAAAAATTCGAAGGGCTATGAACCTGCGCCAGGAAAATCCCCGTTTTGTGCAGGCAACCGATTCTTCGCAAAATGCGAGATTATTGTCAGAAGCAGCCTCAGCGATGGAGATCACCGCTGACGTGGTTGTTGATGTGGATCCCGGAGGCCATCGAACCGGGATTACACCTGGCACGCCTGCATTGGAATTAGCTCAGCTTATTGATTCACTTCCCTCATTAAATTTGCGCGGATTGCTCTGTTACGACGGCGGCTCACAACATGTTAAGGGATTCGAAGAAAGAAAGAATCAAACTCTAGAAAGACTCGCTGGCGCTACGGATACTTTTGACCTATTTAATCAGTCAGGTCTAAGTACTGAAATTTTTAGCGGTGGCGGTACCGGTACTTACAACATCGATCACGAAACAAGAGGGCTCACCGATGTGCAAGTTGGTAGCTATGTATTTATGGATGCCCAGTACATCGATATCGGTGGCGAAACTGATAAAGATGTGTACTCTGATTTTGCTGCCTCACTAACCATTTTAACCACCGTGTTAAACGATCAATACGAAGGACGTGTCACGACCGATGCCGGTGCTAAGGCTTGCACCATTAACCGACCCTGGGCTCGAGTTAAGGGAGAAACGGGAATGAGTTACACCTCAGGATCAGACGAATTTGGTACTCTGCGCTACGAAGACAATGCATCACGCAGTTATCGGGTTGGAGAGAAGTTAGAGCTAATCGTTTCACACTGTGATCCAGTGGTTAATCTCTACAATCAAATGTATGCCATTCGCAACGATAGAGTAGAAGCAGTTTGGCAAATCGCTGCTCGAGGTATGTCTGCCTAAGCACCGCCCAGATTCACCATATTGTTTGTCCCATAATTGGCGGTGTTAATACTTTCTGGTATTACATGTTTCGCGCAGCATCTCGCTGTAGATACAAGGCTCCTTCAATTCTAGCAACCATTTGGTATGCAGCTTTCTCGGTATACTTTTTCTTTGGAATTATCGCCCCGATGCTCTTTAATTCCCTCGAAACGATATTTGCCTTTATCTTAATTAGTTTCAATTTGTACAAAAGTAGAAAGAAAGAAGTGGCACCACCTTCAATAGATGATGAAGCTGAAGAAGCTAACTGAACATGAAAATAAGAAAAGAAACTGCAGCAGATATCGAAGCAGTTTTTGAGATCAATAGATCGGCGTTTCCAACCGAGGAAGAAGCCCAATTAGTAAATCGATTACGAGAAACTGCTTCGCCACTAATCTCTTTGGTCGCTGAAGGCGAGCAGGAGATTATTGGCCATATCCTGTTCACTCCTGTGACCCTGGATTCTGATACCAATCTATTCCTTATGGGGCTCGCTCCCATGGCTGTTAATCCCGCAAGACAGAATAAGAGAGTCGGTTCGCTATTAGCCCGGGCAGGAATTGAGGAATGCCGAGCACTTGGTGCAGCAGGCCTAGTAGTCCTGGGCCATCCAAAATATTACTCACGCTTTGGATTCTCACCATCAGCGAATTTCGGAATTAAGTCTAAATATTATGATGGAGCACCAGAGGTTTTTATGGTGCTGGAATTATCCGCGGAGGTCTTCGCAGGTAAAGCAGGCGTAATCTCCTATCACCCTTCATTCGCACGCTTATAATTGCTTATTGTGCTTTGAGAATAGCTGACATAAAGTTCGAAAACGCTGGGGTATAAACACTGGCAATATACGAATGGAAAAGGAAATAGAAAGTGATTTTTGAAAATAGCATCCCTGAAGCAACTGTACCCAATAAAGATTTAACCAGTGTAGTTCTTGCTAGAGTCGATGAGTTCGCTAACAAACCTGCTCTTATTGATGGCCTAAGCGGCAGAACCCTTACTTTTGCCGAATTGAGAACCCAGATTAATCACTTTGCGGCCGGCTTACATCAGCGCGGCTTTAAAAAAGGCGATGTGTGTGCGGTGTTTTGTCCTAATTGCCCCGAGTACGCCACTATTTTTCTTGGCGTTGCAGCGGTCGGTGGAATTAATACAACTGTTAACTCTTTGTACTCGACAAAAGATTTGGTGCACCAATTTAATGACTCTGGTGCAAAAATATTAATCACGATTCCACAGTTTATGGATCGCGCATCTCCCGCCGCTGAAGAATGTGGCATTGAAGAAATTTTCGTTCTCGGTGAAGCGGAAGGCGCAACCCCTTTTGCAGAGTTACTAAACAATGATGGCAACGCACCGGAAGTCGATATAGATCCCAAAAATGATCTAGTAGCGCTCCCCTATTCAAGTGGAACTACAGGTTTAGCAAAAGGTGTAATGCTGACCCATGAAAACCTCACCTCGAACATGGTTTTATCTGAATCAATCAATTCTATAACAGATGAAGATAGCTTAGTCGGAGTACTCCCATTCTTTCATATCTACGGCATGGTATTGATACTGAACCTTGCGGTTTATCGTGGTGTAACCTTGGTAACTATGCCCAGATTCGATCTCGAACAATTTTTGCAGATCGTTCAAGACTATAAAATCACCTGCTTGAATTTAGTGCCGCCTTTAGTGCTGGCTTTGGCAAATCATCCATTAGTAGATGAGTACGATGTTTCCAGTATTCGCTTAATAAGCTCCGGCGCTGCTCCACTTGGCGCCGAACTAGAAGACGCCTGTGCTAAACGGGTTGATTGCGGCGTTTACCAAGGCTATGGACTTACGGAAGTTGCTGGCGCCTGCCATGTAAACACAATGCCGGTTCCTCCCAATAAGACTGGATCCGTCGGACGCGTGATTCCTAATACTTACTCGAAGATTGTTAATACCGAAACCAGTGAAGAACTAGGCATTAATGAAAGAGGCGAAGTATTGGTAAAAGGGCAACATGTCATGGTTGGCTATCTTAATAATGAAGAGGCTACTAAGCATTGTATTGATGCAGATGGTTGGTTCCACACCGGTGACATTGGCTATGCCGATGAAGATGGTTACTTCTATATCGTCGATCGCCTGAAGGAACTTATCAAATACAAAGCTTATCAGGTTGCACCGGCAGAGCTGGAAGCACTTCTATTAACTCATCCTTGTATTGCTGATGCAGCGGTTATTCCGAGTCCGGACGAAGAAGCTGGCGAAATTCCGAAAGCCTTTGTCGTTCTGAAAGGAGAAATAACTACGGAAGAGATAATGACTTGGGTTGCAGAGCAAGTTGCTCCTCATAAGAAGATTCGAAAGTTGGATATTGTCGATGAAATTCCCAAATCAGCGTCGGGTAAAATTCTCAGACGAGTATTGGTTGAGCAGGAAAGAGCAAGCTTGCAGGCGTAGTCCTCGGACTCCATGATATTTGAGACTCATACGCCTGCTTTGAAAATTGCTCCTGTATCGAATCGCTCATTAATTCATTTGCGTAATCGTGTGTTGGCCTCGAAAACGAAGATCACCGCTAAAATCTTTTTAAATAACGAATCTTAACCACGCTATGTCTGATAAAAAAGTTGGATTTGTTTCACTCGGATGCCCGAAAGCCTTGGTAGATTCCGAGCGCATACTTACCCAGTTGCGTATGGATGGATACTCCGTTGTTTCCAGCTATGATGAAGCGGATATTGTTATTGTTAACACCTGTGGTTTTATCGACAGTGCCAAAGAAGAATCCTTACAGGCAATTGGCGAAGCTCTTGATGAAAACGGTAAGGTAATCGTGACTGGATGCTTAGGTAAACAAGCAAACCTAATAACAAGCACTCATCCCAAAGTATTAGGAATAACCGGACCTCAAGCTTACGAAGAAGTCGTATCGCAAGTTCATCAGCACCTTCCTCCACCTGAGGTAGAACACGATCCATTTACCGATTTGGTGCCGCCGCAAGGAATTAAGCTAACCCCAAGGCATTATGCTTACTTGAAAATTTCAGAAGGCTGCAATCATCGGTGTAGTTTTTGCATTATTCCCTCCATGCGCGGAAATTTAGTGAGCCGGCCCATTGGAGATGTAATTGACGAAGCTGAGCGACTAGTCAAATCGGGTGTTAAAGAACTATTAGTAATCTCTCAGGACACCAGCGCTTATGGCGTCGACACCAAATTCCAAACCGGTTTCTGGCAAGGGCGTCCTGTTAAAGCAAGCATGCAAGGACTCTGTGAAGCACTCGGTGAGTTGGGTGTATGGGTTAGATTACATTATGTCTATCCCTATCCCCACGTAGACAAAATCATTCCATTAATGGCCGAAAAAAAAATACTCCCTTATCTAGATATCCCATTCCAACATGCCAGCCTCGATATTCTTAAAGCCATGCGTAGGCCCGCTGCAAACGAGAAGACAATTAAAAGAATCGAACAATGGCGAAGTGAAGTGCCACAACTAACCATTCGTAGTACTTTTATCGTTGGCTTTCCAGGTGAAACGGAAGCTGACTTCGAAGAGCTTTTAGAGTTTTTGAGAGAGGCTAAGCTAGATCGTGTTGGTTGTTTCCAATATTCTCCAGTCGATGGAGCTAAGGCCAACGAACTACCTATGCATGTTGACGATGAAATAAAAGAAGAACGATGGAATCGCTTTATGAAAGTACAACAGCAAATTTCCACAGAGAAACTCGCAGAAAAAGTTGGTAACACAATCGAGATTATCATCGACGAAGCGAATGAAGAGGTAATTATCGGCCGATCCACAGCCGATGCACCAGAAATCGATGGTTTAGTTTACGTAGAAACTAAAGAAGAAATTGAATTGGGAGAGATTATTTCAGCGAAAGTAGTCAAGTCAGATGAGTACGACTTGTTTGCATCTCTTTAGAAGAAAAAAAAGGCTGGCGTAGAGCCAGCCTAAGAGGATACAACTGAGTAAAACTCAGTTATATGGGTTAGTTTGGCAATACAACCTGGTCAATTACGTGAATCACACCGTTGGTGGTTTCAATGTCTGCGGCTACCACAACAGCACCATCAACTTTTACACCATTAGTAGCATCTATTGATAATTCGGACCCTTCTACACTAGCAACTCCAGTTTTTTCGCCAGCTATATCGGATGACATAATCTTACCGGGAACAACATGATAAGTAAGAACAGCTACTAACTGATCTTTATTTTCCGGCTTCAACAAATTTTCAACAGTTCCTTCTGGTAAAGCGGCAAAAGCATCATCAGTCGGCGCGAAAACAGTGAAAGGCCCATCGCCCTTCAGAACGTCGACCAAACCAGCAGCTTGAACGGCAGCAACGAGAGTATTGAACTGGCCTGCGGCAATGGCAGTATCAACAATATCCTGAGCCTTCGCTGGAATCGAAGCAAATGCCATAGGCAATACTGCGAAAATGGCAAATGAGACTCTTCGTAAATAATTCATAATTTCACTCCTAACAAAAATTAAAATCAATAAACCGTAGCGTTAAGAGAAACGGACATTCAGTAAATCTGGATCACTTAATTATCATCAAATTAAATATATTTAGTTTGGTGATCTAATCTGGAGTCTTAGCCGTAGTAATTCCTTGGATCAAATATGTTGAGACTAAAAAGTTGAAAAAAACACTCTTAAAAACTTCGACAATCGAGGAAAACAACTGCTCAGGAAAAAATATTCTTATTACCGGTGCTACCGGCATGATTGGAAGCGCTCTCTCGCGAACACTTCTCGCTAATGGTTATAACATCTACCATCTGAAACGAAACAAAAGTGAAGGTCCGTTTTACTACTTACAAGATTCAAATTACATGCATCTGGATTCCTCAATTCCATTGCATGGGATTGTAAATCTTGCTGGTCAAAACATTTCCAAAAAACGTTGGAATGAAAAAGTAAAAAAACAGATCATGGATAGTCGAGTCAAGTTAACTCATGCCTTAAGTGAAGCAATTACAGAACTTCCTACCTATCCAAAAGTATTTTTGTCAGGCTCTGCCATCGGTTACTACGGCACTGATGAAATAAAAATCTTTGATGAAAACAGCCCAGCAGGCTATGACTTTCTCGCTAGTCTTGCGGTAAAATGGGAAGCAGCAACAGAAAAAGTTATTCAAGTAGGGATCCGCACTGTTCATCTCCGTTTCGGCTTGGTGCTAAACCCCAATGGTGGTGTACTGAAAAATTTGGTATTACCTTTGCGTTTGGCCTGCGTTGGATCCATTGGTTCTGGTAGGCAAATACTAAGCTGGATATCTTTAAGAGACACAGTAAATATTCTTAAACATTTGCTTGAAGAAGATAGATTTATCGGTCCACTGAATTTTGTTGCTGATCAACCAGTATCCAGTCGAGATTTTTCTCAAGCGCTTGCCCGATCTATCGGAAGATTTCGCTTGCCCAGAATTCCCAGCAGCCTGGTCAGACTCATGTTTGGGGAAATGGCAGATGCGGCCTTACTTCCTAGCGCAAACATTCAATCAATACGCATGAATGAATTGGAACTCCAATTAGCTGACCCTAAATTGGATTCGGCTTTGAACAAAATGTATGGCTAATGACTACTGATAAGTAATCGTCTTTACTCAAAATCAAGAATTAGTAGTGAAATCCACCAAGATAAGATCCTATTTCTTACTCTTCCAGTATTTACCGATTCTCGATATCAATTGTCATGACTAGATCCTGCTGACCCCGCGAAGGAATCAGAACGCGTGGAAGATCGCAAACTTCTAACTCCCAGGTGCTCCCACTAATTTCTTGCTATAGAAAAATATTGCACACCACCATGATTAACCCCATGGTGATTATTAACATCCCTTCCACAACTGTCGCATAAACCGAATGTTCAGCAAAAAGATTCGCTGCTACTAATAAAAAGAAGAACGTAATACTTATTAGCACTATCGATGCTATTGACCCATTGGTATAAGCCAAAGCTACTACCCAGGCAAACAACAAAGTTCCAATAAATTGGGTGACCAAGGCTGGCATCGGTTGTTTAGCATCAGCATCGACATTTACTCCGACTCCTTTCGCCCACTTGGTGCCAAACATTTTTGGTGAATACCAAAGCCCGCTTAATATATAACTAATAATCGTACTGACACCCACAGCTAGCCAGTTCACATTTGCGAATAACGCTTCCATTGGTATCTCCTACTAATCTAGCTTAACTAGTAGAGCGGCTGCCATTTCATTCTCTTAACTACTACTTTCAAGGCTTATACATGGGATAGATGCGCTGGTGCAGAGCCGGAAAACAGCGTACCCTAATTGCCTTTATTACAAATAAATTTATGCACGAACTGGTTCCGTGGGGTGTGTAATGAACTTTCGAAAAACAATAATTATCTGCTTGACTGTCGGCTTGTTGCCGGCGGGATCGATGATGGCGCAGGATGGCTTTACCGGACTAAAAGCGGAAGCAGTAGCCTCAGTCGAATCCATGCAGAAACTCACCCAAGAAATAGTCGATAGCTTGTTTTCCTTTTCAGAGCTCGGCTTCCAGGAATTTGAAACTCAACGCTATCTTGTAGAATTACTCGAAGAAAATGGTTTCGAGGTTGAACTGGGCGTTGCTGGCATTCCTTCTGCTTGGTGGGGCACTTGGGGTAGTGGCGAGCCAGTAATCGCACTTGGTTCTGATGTAGATGGTATTCCTCGATCTTCACAAATGCCGGGCGTTGCTTTCCGTCAACCTATGATCGAAGGGGCACCAGGACACGGGGAAGGTCACAACTCTGGCCAAGCCGTCAACATCGTTGCCGCACTGGCAGTAAAAGAACTCATGGAGCGGGAAAACTTGCCTGGTACCATCGTGATTTGGCCTGGCATTGCAGAAGAATTACTGGGTACTAAAGCCTGGTATGCCCGAGATGGTTTATTCGAAGGCGTCAATGCTGTTTTATTTACGCACGTATCTAATAACCTAAGTGTGAGTTGGGGGCGTGCGCGAGGAACTGGATTAGTTTCCGTCGAATATCTATTCGATGGAGAAGCGGCCCATGGTGCCGGTGACCCATGGGAAGGTCGCAGCGCATTAGACGCTGTAGAGTTAATGAATATCGCCTGGAATTTTCGCCGCGAACATTTACATCCATTACAAAGATCCCATTATGTGATTAGTAATGGTGGCGACCAACCAAATGTTGTTCCTTCTTCCGCCAGCGTCTGGTATTTCATTCGCGAAGTGACCGCCGATGGTATTCGTGAAAACTTTGACACGTTGCATCAAATTGCCGAAGGGGCGGCACTCATGTCTGACACATCCATGTCTAGACGAATTATTGGAGCTGCATACCCTCGTCATTTCAATCAGCCCATCGCAATTGCTATGGATGAAAACATTCAGCGGATAGGACTACCGCAATGGTCTGAAGACGACCAGCAATTTGCTCGCGCACTGCAGGAACTAATGGGCTCTGATGAACCTCAAGGATTAGCCACCGAATTATCAGGCATCATTCCGGATTTAGAACAACCCGTTTCTGGGGGTTCTGATGATATTGGCGATGTATCCTGGAATGTACCAACTATCACCTTACGCTTTCCATCTAACGTGAGGGGATTACAAGGACATCATTGGTCCAGTGCCATGGCCATGGCTACACCAATCGCCCATAACAGGTGCGATAGCCGGAGCAAAGGTAATTGCCACAACCATGTTGGATTTATTGCAATCAGAAACATTGGTTGAAGATGCGCAGGCATATTTCGATGATGTACAAACTGTCGATGAGGTTTACACACCTTTCATTGGCCGAGATGATCCGCCGGCCATTGAAAAAAATGCCGACATCATGACGGAGTATCGACCACTACTAGAAGAGCTATATTACGACCCAAGCCGTTTCGACACTTACCTTGAACAGTTAGGTATCGATTATCCTCAGCTAGAGCCTACTGAAATAAGAAGAAGCCAGTAAACTCACCAGCCATTACGATTATGTTGAAGTTCCTAACACAAAGCGGGTTGTTATTAAGCATAAGCACACTTATATATGCGCAAGATGAATTCCAAGCACCGGTAGATGGCAGCTTGGATGCAAACAGTCGCCTGCAGGAAATTCGCACCTTGGGCAATGAAGAACCCAGGGAATTAAACGTATTGGTTCCGACCATTGCGCCAGAAGAAATCGATCGCGCTGTCCTGAATCGTTTAATGCAGGAAATCGCTGACCGCCCGGCACAAACAAAAACGGAACTTTCGATTAACGACTCACAATTGCAGGACATATTTATCACCATTTCTAACGCTCGAAGTTTTATAAACAATAGCGAAATGGCAAACGTGCGCGCCATGTGTAGCGCCTGGAACAATTCAGAACTGGAGGGCAATCCACGCTACGAAGAAGCTTTGGATGCTTATAAATGGCGAGCGCAATTCACCAAAGACTTCATAGCCAAGTATTACCGCATCGTACTAATGGATATTGAAGCAGTGTTATCTGGCCCTAGTCAGGTTAGATTTACTGCCTATATGGAAGATAGACGCCGACGCATGGCCACATCGGGTGTCATGACATGGGGAGCCGTAGTAGAAAACGTTACTAGCGGAAAAGAAGCCGTCGATTTTCATTGCCGCAGAAACTAAGTTATTAAGGAGTAGACAATGGAATCGAATTGTTTCGATGTTTCCATAGAGAACAATATTGCCCACATCGTTTTAAATCGTCCAGATAAACGCAATAGCATGATTCCGGAATTCTGGGACGACTTGCCGCTTATAGTTAATCAGATCGACAAAGAGTCTCTCGCTCGAGTAATTGTCATTTCTTCAACTGGTCCACATTTTTCTGCGGGCATGGATACTTCGGTATTTGGCAGCAGTGTTTCTATCAGTGATGATCCTGAAATTCAGGCGAAACCCAATCGACTTCATGGTGCAAAGTTCTTGGACACTGTGAAGTATCTGCAAGACGCGTTTACTAGCCTAGATGATTGTCGAATTCCCGTGCTGGCAGCAATTCAGGGCGGCGCAATCGGCGGTAGCGTCGACATGATTACCGCCTGCGATATGCGCTACATGACCGAAGATGCGTTCTTAACTATTTTCGAAATAAATATCGGCATGACCGCGGATGTCGGTACTTTCCCACGCATTACAAAATTACTGCCGGAAGGCATTGTAAAAGAACTTGCCTACACCGGCAGACCTATGGGTGCAAAGGAAGCGAAGTCTTTAGGCATAGTAAATGAAATTTTTTCAGATCAGGAAACGATGCTGAAAGCGGTTATGGCCATTGCCAAAGAAATTACCAGCAAAGCACCTCTGGCAATTTATGGTAGCAAACGCATTATAAATTACGCCCGCGATCATAGTACTGCTGATACGCTTGATTATATCGGAATTTGGAATGCCAGCATGTTGCAGCAAGATGAAATAAAAGAAGCAATGACTGCAGCGAGCGAAAATCGCGAAGGAGAATTTGTCGACTTACCAGCGGCTCGTAAGAAGATGAGTTCTGGCTTGACTGATCAATAAACTAGATAAACCTAACCAGATAAAAGCCATCAAAAATTGTTGCCTCGGTCACTCTGACAGGAAAGAAATATTTTCGATAACTTTGTTAACCAACATTATAGGAACTGGCTCAGACATCACTTGTTCCCTACTTCCTCATAACCAATCTTTTCTTATGCCTAAAACCCGGCATGAAAACGGAAACATAGGTCGGTAGACATTTCGGGCCTCCCCTTTTACTCTTAGATCAATAAGAATAAATACCGAGAATCGCTATGACTGCCAAATTGAGATTACTGATTAAAGGCTTTGGCTTTTTAGCCGTTTTTCTGATCAACATTTCTCTAGCTCAAGCCCAACAGCCAGACCTAACTTCGGTAAAAGTAACCAGATTACTGGACAAACCAATTATTGGGCCTGATCTCCACCCAAGCATTGGCGTGAATATTCAGGGACCCTCGTTAATTAAAGTTCCTGAGTGGATTGAAAATCCTCTGGGTAAATACTATTTATACTTCGCCGATCACAAAGGTCTTTACATTAGGCTCGCGTATGCAGATGAGTTAGCAGGACCCTGGAATATTTATGCACCAGGAAGTCTCAAAATTGAGCACTCCTATTTTGCGCCTGTTCCACCACCGATAAGTGATGAACAATTAGCCCAACTTACTGCTGCTCGGCGTGGGGTTTCCGGTCTAGGATCTCCAGTTTCCCATGACTTAGCCCTTGAATTTACTCTTCCTCATATTGCATCACCGGATGTCCATGTGGATGACGAAACTCAGACCATCATCATGTATTACCACGGACTAGAAGGGCCCGCATTCCAACATTCACGAGTAGCCACTTCTAAAGATGGTATCGATTTTTTCGCTAGAGAAGAAAACTTGGGCCGCACCTATATGCGTGCTTTTGAACATGACGATGTGACTTATGTTTTAGCAATGCCAGGACAGTTCTACCGTTCAGAAGACGGATTCACAGACTTCGAAGAAGGTCCACGTTTGTTTGAGCCTACTATGCGGCATTCAGCAGTAATGAAACGCGGTAATTATTTGTACGTGTTCTGGACACGGGTTGGCGATGTGCCTGAAAGCATTATGCTTAGCACGATCGATATCAGTGGCGACTGGATGGAATGGGAAGAATCCGAGGAAATCGTGGTACTGCGACCAGAGTTTGATTGGGAGGGTGCAAATGCCCCACTTGATCCATCAGTGCGGTCTACGGCGTATGGAATAGTAAACCAATTGCGCGATCCTGCACTCCACATTGAAGACGGCATAGTCTATCTGTTGTATGCAGTGGCCGGAGAAAGTGGCATAGCACTGGCTCGTGTAGATTTTTAACTTATTTAGGAGCTTATTGTGCTAAAACCAATCATTGGCATTCTTGCAGTCTTGCTCATTAGTGGCGGCCTTGCCTGGGCAGGTAGCCAAGGAAGCGTTTCCGTTCCTCTCGTTCCCCTGTTCGCCATTTGCGCAAGTATTGGCTTTCTGCTGCATTGGATTGTTTTTGTCCCGAGCTTTATTTTTCAAACCGAACACTATTTTGATCTGGTCGGCTCCATTTCATATATCGCCACGGTTGCCGTTGCTGCGGTAATGCATCCTTTGTTGGATCTACGCGGCTTAATCATTTGTATCCTCATCTCAATCTGGGCTGCACGCCTTGGTAGCTTTCTTTTTATACGTGTTAAGAGATCGGGAAAGGATCGTCGCTTTGACGAAATGAAGAAACGCTTCTGGCGCTATTTGTTTACTTTCACATTAGGTGGCGCCTGGGTATTTATAACCATGGCCGCAGGATTGGCAGCTATCACTTCAATGAGTTCGCGGCCATTGGGAATCTGGTTAGCTATAGGAATGTTACTGTGGGTAGTTGGATTCGCGATTGAAGTAATCGCTGATCAACAAAAGACCAAATTCCGCAAGAATCCGGACAATGCAGAAAAATTCATAACAACTGGTTTGTGGGCATACTCTCGTCATCCCAACTATTTTGGGGAAATTGTTCTCTGGCTAGGGATAGGAATTATTGCTTTACCCACACTGGTGGGATGGCAGTACATGACATTAATCTCTCCAATCTTTGTCATCTTTCTATTAGTAAAAATAAGCGGAGTAAGATTGCTAGAAGAAGGGGGCCAAAAACGATGGGGGGCCGATCCAGCTTACCAGCAATATATCGCAACAACTTCCACATTAATCCTTCTTCCTAAAAAATCCTAAAAAGTCAGGAGGTGTTCACAATGCAAGGAACAAATCGAATTCTTCCAACTTTAATAGCAACTATGGCGCTAATCGGTTTCTCCAATTCATTGCTAGCGCAACAATCGAGTAATCTAAGACAATCCTGCGTGGTGCTGACCAATACTTCTTTGCCAGATACAACTATTTCATCTGCAGAAGTAATCGAAGCGAATAGTTTTACTTCTTCAGGCTCAAATAGCACGCTCATCACTCCAGCTTTTTGCCGAGTAGTTGGCATTACTTCACCGCAAGTAAATTTCGAAGTGTGGTTACCTATTGATAACTGGAACGGGAAATACAATGGCGTTGGCAATGGCGGCATGGCAGGTGTGATTAGTTATGCGGCGATGGCAGGCGCATTAAATCGCGGTTATGCAACAGCAAGCACTGATACTGGCCATGATGCCAGCGGTGGTTTATTCGATGCATCCTGGGCGTCCGGTCGACCGGACTTAATCGAAGATTTTGGCCATCGCGGTTTGCATATTACGACGGAGAACGCCAAAGCCATTACTGAAACTTTCTACAATTCGGCACCTGCTTATTCGTACTACACCGGTTGTTCCAAAGGTGGACAGATGGGGTTGATGGAAGCACAACGCTATCCTGATGATTTCGATGGTATTGTCGCCGGCAATCCCGCGAATGATTGGACACGTTTTTATGCTGGTGCCCATCTCTGGTACTCGTTAGCAATGCTGGATAACAACAATGAAGGTTGGATCCCAAGATCCAAACTTCCTGCATTTGGTAACGCTGTGAATGCTGCCTGCGATGCTCTGGATGGAATCGAAGACGGGATTCTGCAAAATCCGTTGGCGTGTAATTTCGAACCAGCATCCATTCAATGCCCTGCTGGCGTCGACAATGATTCCTGCTTCACTCCACAACAAGTTTCAGCAGTGGAAAAAATCTGGTCTGGGATAAAGACTTCTTCCGGCGAATTGGTTTATCCAGGTCTAGTTCCCGGTGGTGAAGCCTATCCTGGTAGTTGGGATCGCTGGGTAACCGGCGGCGAGCCCTTTACTTCATTGCATTGGCTAGGCGGTGAAGGTTTCTTCCGCTGGTTTGTATTCGATGATCCCGAATGGGACTTCACCACTTTCGATTTCGATGCAGATCTGACCTATGCCCTAGAAAAAGTTGGTCCTGCTGTAGATTCCGACAATCCCGACCTTCGAGCTCTGCGCGACAATGACTCGAAGCTAATTGTGTATCACGGTTGGAGCGATCCCGACATTTCACCTGTTGCCTCTATTAATTACTTTGAAGATGTTGTGGAATTAATTGGCGATGACATACGTGCACCAAACTACGAAACCGCATTGCATAGCACCCAGAATTTCTTCCGCTTATTTATGGTTCCCGGTATGGGTCATTGTGCGGGTGGTCCTGGCCCCGATCGCTTCGATGCGCTCTCTGCCATGGAAAACTGGGTAGAATACGGAATAGCACCAGATTCCATTCAGGCATCAAAAATTCAAGACGGAGAAATCACCCGGAGTCGGCCACTATGTGTATATCCAGAAGTGGCTACTTTTTCTGGTGTTGGAAGCACCGATGATGCAGACAATTTTTACTGTGCCGCTCCTACGAACTAGGAATAACTTCTTATTGAATTGAAAATACCTCTTCCGAACTTTTCCAAGAACCTTTGCAATCTTAAATGCCACTTCCAAGGGCGGTGAATTCTTATTTGCTTAGATAAAGCCCACCTTTTGTCGCTCCACTCTAACAAGTTTTCCTAATTCCTATTCTGTCATATCACCATTGGCGGCACGGAGCTCTCTTCGACTAGACTGCTTTCCTTGCTGCAGGCCCTTAATTTCTCTAGCTTGCGCCAAAACTGGGATTCCATTACCTTTGGCGGTCCCCGAGGAAGCGAAAATAGGAATAAAGGATGTCCTGGCAGGATGAGATTGACGAGCTAAAACACCGTGAAGAGCTGGCCCAGGATATGGGTGGCGAGGAGCGCATCCAGCGCCAGCATGATAATGGTCGGCTGACTGTGCGTGAACGAATCGAAAAACTTGTCGACAAAGATAGCTTTCATGAAATCGGCGCGCTCGCTGGAAAAGCTGAATACGACACCGAAGGCAATCTACAAAATTTTACTCCTTCAAACTTTGTTTTAGGCACTGCAGATATTAATGGCCGCCGAGTAGTTCTTGGTGGTGATGATTTTACCGTGCGTGGTGGTGCTGCCGACGCCAAGGTCGGAGATAAGTCTGGTTATGGCGAACAATACGCGCTAGAGATGCGCTTACCTTTGATTCGCCTAGTTGATGGCAGTGGTGGCGGTGGCAGTGTTAAAACATTAGAGATGGTTGGTCACTCCTATGTGCCTGCATTAAAAGGTTTCGAAAAGACTATGCAACTAATGGGAGTTGTTCCCGTTGTCTGCGCCTGCATGGGTTCCGTAGCCGGACTAGGCGCAGTAAGAGTCACGATTTCTCATTTTTCTTTAATGATTAAGGAAACTAGCCAGTTGTTTGTTGCCGGCCCACCAGTAGTTGAACGTGGATTCGGCAAACCAGTAGAAAAAAATGAACTAGGTGGTTCACAAATTCACACCAATTTAAGCGGTGCAGTTGATAATGAAGTCGACACGGAGGAAGAAGCCTTTGAAATTATAAAAAGATTTCTTTCCTACCTGCCACAAAATGTCTGGCAGGCTCCTACCCGAATTAATTGTGATGATCCAGTAGATAGACGCGATGAATCTCTTTTATCAGTTATTCCGCGTGAACGTCGTCAAATGTATGAAGTCAGGCACATAATAAATTCAATCGTTGATAAAGATTCCTTCTTTGAAATAAATCCTGGTTACGGAAAATCCCTCGTAGTTGGTCTGGCAAGATTAGATGGATATGCAATAGGCATAATGGCTAATGACACTTGTTATGACGGCGGAGCTGTAACCGCAACCGCATCGGAAAAGATGATGCGGTTTGTAGATCTCTGCGACACTTTCCATTTACCAATGGTTAATCTAGTTGATAACCCTGGCTTCCTGATTGGTGTTAAGGCAGAAGAAGAAGGCACTGTTAGATTGGGCAGTCGCGCATTAATGGCAGTGTATCAATCCACCATTCCGTGGGTTTCTTTCATTATTCGTCGTTGTTACGGGGTGGCCGGTGGCGGTCACGGCAGAAATGGACTGAACCTGCGCTATGCCTGGCCTTCTGCAGACTGGGGTTCGCTACCCATTGAAGGCGGGGTGCAAGCTGCTTATCGCAGAGACATCGAAGCTGCTGCAAATCCCAATGAAAGACGTCGTGAACTGGAAGGCATGCTCGAACAATTCCGCTCACCACTACGCACTGCTGAAGCTTTCGGTATTGAAGAAGTTGTGGACCCGAGAGAGACAAGACCTATTCTTTGCGATTGGGTAAAATTGGCTTACGAGATTATACCCACGCAACTGGGACCGAAGTCACGAACGCCACGCCCTTAAATGCTATGGATACTAAATACTTTCTAAAAATTCCGCTATTAGCGATTAGTTTAGCGCTTCTTTCTTGTCAAGCCGGAACAAGCTTCAAATCCATGACCGCCCAGGAACTCGCAGCCTACAATATAGACAAACCGGTTGAAGAACGAGTTCACTGTTATATGAGAGAACACACTAGCAGCCGAATTCCTCGTTTGGTCTGTGAAACCCTCGCAGAAATCTACGGTAGGAATGGCGATAATGCCATGACTATCAACAACGCTATTCCTAACGGCCAAATTTTCGATATTAACTAAGCTGCTGACTGCAACTTATTTTTTAGCAAAACCAGACTGGATTCTTTTGCAGCATCGATCGCTGTTTGCTGATTTTCCTGCACCCCATGCCAGTGATTTTCGTACCGTGCAAAAGGATCTATTACACCACTTTCCTCGCCGCTTAACGCTTCCATTATGGCTATCCCGCAAAATGGTACGTAGCCTGCCGAGTAACCTCCCTCATGACAAACCAATAAGCGTCCATCGCATAATGCATTAGCGGCATTTACCAACTCAGCTGCCATATGTCGGTAATGATTCGATAGGAGCATCATATGACCCAAAGGATCCCAGGTAGATGCATCCAAGCCATTGGCCACTAGTATCATGTCAGGCTTAAATAGATTTAATGCAGGCATAACAATTGAAGCAAAGGCTTCTTTATAAGCACCACCTCCACATCCTGGTGGCAAAGGAATGTTTATATTAAATCCTTTACCCTCGCCTTCCCCAAGGTCACTAATCGAGCCAGTGTTGTAAGGGTATAAAGAATCCTCATGCAGCGAAATAGTCAGCACTGAGGGGTCCTTGTAAAACGCAGCCTCTGTGCCATTGCCATGATGCACATCCCAATCAACCACGGCGATTTTATTTATGTTATCCCTTAACAAAAATTCTTTTGCCGCAATAGCAACGTTGGAGAAAATGCAAAATCCTCTACCCTGATCTGGCTCGGCATGATGCCCACAGGGACGAACTAATGCATAAGCATTGCTAACATCGCCATCGAGGACGGCATTTCCTGCTGCGATTACACCCCCTGTTGCCAACAAGGCAATTTCGTAGCTTCCAGGGCCAAAAGGGGCAGATTCGCCTGCATTTCCACCTTTATCTGCACTTAACTGTTTAATGTGCTCTACATACTCTGGAGTATGGACACGGCATATTTGTTCCACACTAGCAGAAAAGGGTTCGATGGTTTTGAGTTTATCCGTAAAACCATAGGCATCCATCAAATTTTTTAAGCGCCGTTTGGTATCAGGATTCTCAAAATGAATCCAAGGCTGAAAATCACCGGAAACTGGCAACACACCTAGTGCATTACCAGTGTCGTGCCACATATACTTTTCGTGCCAGACAAATCCCGTCGAACTCACTACAAGCTTCCTTTACCGTATCTGGTTACCGGCTATCCATAAAGATTCGCTCCATGCGATCCATTTCAGCTTTGCGCGGGTGTACTGCTGTTTTTATATTGTCATCAAGAATCTGAACGGTATCTTTGCTGGCATCATAGGTTGGCCATTCTGGGAGACCTGGCCCGTTTGGATTGCCGGTTCTGGCAAAATTTACCCAGTAGTCAGCAACAGTCTCTGAAAGTTGCCTATCAGCATCATCCCAACCTAGACCAACTAGATCGAGATTATCAAATACATAGGCAAGTTCACCGGAATGATAGGCACCTAAAGTCCTTTGGCCGCCATCATTATTAAGATCAGTCATTTCTGGCACATATAGTCTGAATACCGGCGGCTGTCTGGTGAAGTAATAAACGTAAGCATCATCGCCGCGATCTTCTACCAGGCGCCCCCATAAGCGGGAAGAAAGAATAAAGCCCCTGTCACCCGAAATCACTTTACGTGCATCCAAAGGTGATTCGGCAATAATATTGGCGTAAGCAGCTTTTATTTCTCCCGCATTGTCACCGAATGAGGCTTCCAGAAAATTATCTAAATCCGCCTCGGAGATTTCCGGACTTAAATGCGACAAGCCAAAGTATTCATCCGCTAGTCCACCTACCATAACCGGGATACGATTCTGCGTGCCGGATTCCAACATGTCATAGGGACGATCCGGTAAGACATAGCCATCGATAACTGGCCCACCACCGGAACCTGCCGTGCTCATAGCCGAAATGATTTGTTGTGGAGGCACATCCCGCATGGCCTCCAAAGCATCTGCGCTAGTTCCGGTAATACCCAAAGCGCCGGCAAAGCGCTCACCTGCTACATGACCGTTTTCTGCCAGAGTGTTAGAAGATTGTACACAACCCGGTGACTGTCCAATTACACCATCGATCAATCCTTCCGCCAATGGAGATGACATGAGTATACAAACATCGGTGCCCCCGGCTGACTGGCCAAAGATAGTGACCCGATCTGGATCACCACCAAAACCCTCAATATTGTTTTGCACCCATTGCAGGACTTCTACTTGGTCTAGAATGCCGTACATACCGGATGTATTTTGTTCTGACTCACTGGTCAGAGCTGGATGCGCAAGAAATCCAAAAGCACCCAATCGATAATTTGCAGTGACTATTACTGCACCTCTTTCCGCCAGGTTTGATCCATCAAAAATTAAAGGGCCACCGTGACCAGCAGTATTTCCACCGCCGTGAAACCACACCATAACTGGCAGATCCTCATTGGGATTTTCTGCATCAGTAAAAACGTTTAAATAAAGACAATCTTCGGAACGGTTTAAATTACCGCGAGCATAAAGCGATGCATCAGAATTACGCACTTGCCAACAAGCTGGGCCTACTCGATCAGCTTGGCGAATACCGGCGAAAGGAATAACTGGTGCAGGCGGTTTCCACCTTAGATCTCTAACCGGAGGTGCGGCAAAAGCTATACCTTGAAAAACAGTGACACCATCTGCATGCTGTGAAGAGTGCCCTCGGTAAGTGCCCGCATCAGTGCTCACTAGTGACACTTCACCTAAAACGAACTGGGCAGGAAGAAAAACCACAAATGTGATCAGCAAGAAGTTTTTTAGCTCAGACATGATTTATTCCCATATGCACCATTTTTGTTTAAACCCAATCTAGGTGATTAGCCAGAAACTTATTACTTCTGCTATAACGCTGGCTCGATGCGTAATAGCGCACCATCTTCTTCATCGACCAGTACGTAAAGATTTCCATCAGGACCTTGTTTTACACCAGTGATGCGAGATTTAAGTTCACGCAGAATTGCTTCGCGTCGAATTTCTTCTCCACGACTGTTAAATACAACGCGCTCAATGTGTCCCGTACCAGGAATGCGACCTTCCTGCATGGAGCCTACGAATAAATTGTTCTGCCACTCTGGAAATTGTTCGCCGGAATAAAAGGAAATGCCCGCAGGTGCTATTGATGGCCACCAAATTACTGTGGGCTGGACAAACTCTTCAGACCATTGTTCGTTACTAACCCAGTCGCCACGATACTGTCTACTATAGGAAACGATTGGCCAGCCATAGTTACTCCCAGCCTGAATGATATTGGCTTCATCTCCACCCTGGGGTCCATTTTCAGTTGCCCATAGTTCGCCAGTTTCAGGGTGATAGTCCATACCAATAATGTTTCTGTGCCCAACGGTATAAACTTCCGGAAGAAACTCGCCATTTTCTACAAAAGGATTGTCTTCCACCGGAGTGCCATCGTCATTCAGACGTAACAATTTACCATAATGATTAGTGCGATCCTGCGCGTAATCGCCATAGCCTGCATAAACATAGGCCCCGCCAATTGACATCATGAGCTTGTTATCTGGAGTAAACAGCAACTTAGTCGCTGCGATGCCTCTGTCCAATCCCTTTGCTTGAAAAATTTCGGTAACGTCAGTTAAACGATCTTCCTGAATGCGTGCTCGCACCAAAGTTACAGCTCGCTCCTCTTCGCCTTCTACTTCAATTGCTTTGTGATAAGAGAAATAAATAACATTGTCATCTTCTGGATGCAGAGCTACCGACAACAATCCAGACCGAAACTCCCCGGTTAGAATTTCGGGCACACCGGAAAGGTCATTTCCTAATAAGCGACCATCGCGAATCACTCGTAACTTACCGGTGTAACGCTCAGTGATTAAAATGTCGCCATTTTCTCTGAACGCAAAATCAAATGGATTAGCCAACCCTTTACCAAGCGGCACAACTCTTACATTCTCAACTTCGAATGTATTAATGGTAAAAGGCTGACCTCGTTCATAGAGCGCGAGGACGTCATCACTATTTTGGGCGATCGCAAACGGGCCTAGACAAAGTGTAGTGATTAAGACGATTGCTTTAAACTTAGTTCCTAAGCCCACCATAATTATCTCCTAAACTATTTTCTCGTCTTCAGTATTTAGTGGTTGTGTTCAGGACCGAATTCGGACGCCACCGCCTGGTAGTGCAGACGAATTAAGTCGCGACCAAAGTCCCCGGTGAAATCACGCCACACTAGATGAACATGGTTGGCGTCGTTCTGGGTATTATCATACTCGATTAAAAAGCTTGGTCCCTGAACGCGATAGTAGTGAGCATCGCCGCGCTCCCGACTTCCAATCCAAACAAACTTGATATTTTCCAGGCCATCTTCTCGAATTTGGCGCATTCTTGCCGCTGCAATAGCATCTGGTTGAGTCGATGTTAATTCCTCTATCAAGTCAATTAATATGAGCTGCTGCTGTGAAGTTAGCTGAGAATAACTAACCCCAGTATCTTCCAGCGGGCCAATTTCTTGCTCGGCTGCGGTATAAATGTCACTTGGCACCTCTATATCAATATAGGCATCAGACATTTGAATTGAATCCAGGGAAGTCACCAGATCTCTGGCAATATCTTCTTCTGCAGAAAGTACCCGCGTGCCAATCTGACCTCCGGTTCGGACCTCGGCCGGATTAGTTCCGAAAAATTGTGGCGAACTGGCAATTCCCATACCCCGCACAAATGTCCAGTTATATGCGAGATGATGACCTTCATAACGTAACGCCCAATTACTATCTAATCCTGGCGTTCCGAATACAGAAATGAAATAGAGCTCTGGATCTCGATCGAATCTACCATTAACTTCGATTTCGGCAAGTACTGATTCCAACCCTCTAACGGCTTCAGCTTTTTGATAGCCTTTAGCACTAAAGAAAACTTGCAATAAATCATGGGCTGCCGCCCTTTGCGAATCGTTCATAGAACGAAATGGGACACCGTTGCGATCACGGGGAATAAAGTGCCAATTAAAACGCTCTTCATCATCGAAATCGAAAGTACCATTATTCCGTTGTTGCGCTGTTAAGGAGCCCAGAAACGCATCGGTGGCATCTACCATGTCCTGGGTTAAGTCGATACGCGCCTGCTGGGCGTTAGCGGAAATAGAAACTGGTAAAAATACAAGCAGTAAATATGCTTGAAGAAATCGGCGAACATAAAATCTAATCACGGCTTTGTCCTCCATCGCGAGCTTTTATAGTTTTTCGAGGAATTTCAGAGCATAAACCCGTGTCTAATGCAGGTCCAGCGCATTTATCGCTTCTTCTAAATCAGCATCAGCCAGCCAATTGTCAGGGACCGGCATTTCTGAGATAAATACCACTTTTTCAGCAAAAGATTGGCAGAGGTATCTAAATGAAAGCGGTAAGAGTCAGGGAATACGGCGGGCCCGGGGTGATGTCCTATGAGGATGTCGATATGCCCAGTCCAGGTGGTAGTGATGCCTTAGTAAAAGTAGAAGCATCTGGCATCAACTATATCGATACATACCAGCGCTCCGGGCTTTATCAAATTCCGCTACCCGCCACGCTCGGCCTCGAAGCAGCAGGCACCGTTGAAGAAGTCGGTTCGGCGGTCACGAATTTCAAAGCTGGGGATCGGGTTGCCTACACCAGCGTGCCAGGTGCCTATGCCGAATATGCGACGGTACCTGAAGATAAACTCGTGGCAATACCTGATGGGGTTTCTTTTAACGAAGGTGCTGCTGCAATGTTGCAAGGCTGTACAGCACACTACCTCTGTAAATCCACTTATATGGTTAAAGAAGGTGATCGCTGTTTAATTCATGCAGCTGCCGGTGGTGTCGGGCTATTGTTAATTCAAATGGTAAAAAATGCTGGTGGCTTCGTTATCGGGACTGTTTCCACCGAGGAAAAAGCAGTCCTGGCAAAAGAAGCTGGAGCTGATGAGGTCATTCTATATTCGGAGCAGGACTTCGAAATTGAAGTTAAACGTATTACCGATGGTGCTGGTGTTAATGTTGTATACGATTCCGTCGGTAAAGCCACGTTTGAAAAAAGCATCGACTGTCTTTCTAAACTTGGCTATATGGTTTTGTATGGCAATGCTAGTGGACCAGTGACTGAATTCAATCCTGCTACTTTAGGCCCAAAAGGATCGCTATTTCTTACAAGACCAACTTTGTTTGATTACACCGCCAGCCGGGAGTCCTTAGAATGGCGCAGCAGTGATGTGTTCAATTGGATTGCCGATGGCAAGCTAAACCTAAGAATTGAACACCTCTATCCTTTAGTCGATGTACAACAAGCTCATACCGATTTAGAAGGTCGAGCAACAACCGGAAAACTAATACTTACTCCTTAATTTTTATTTGGATTAGCCCATGAAAAAACTAGCACTTCTGTTTACATTTATTGCTCTATTAGTTCCTCTGCATCTAGCAGCTCAATCTATTGATTTCGGTCGCGGTGAATTACCTGTTACCGTACCAGAAACTTATTCAGCTGAATTTCCTACCCCACTAATAATATTGCTCCATGGTTATTCCAGTTCCGGACGCGGTCAAGACATATATCTTGGATTCAGTCGCATCGCAGAGCGTTACAACTTTATTTTTGTCGCTCCTGACGGCACTCAAGAAGCCAGTGATCGACAAAACAGATTCTGGAATGCCACTGAAGCCTGCTGCAATTTTTTTGACTCGGAAGTCGATGATACAGCTTATATCATCGGCATAATTAATAGGATGAAAGAAGAATACAATGTGGACCCTAATCGGGTGTATCTAGTGGGCCACTCCAATGGCGGATTTATGTCTTTTCAAGCAGCGTACAACCATTCCGATTCTATTGCAGCCCTAGTCAGCCTTGCCGGAGCAACACACCAGGAAACCCGTGACGCGCCAGAAAACCCAGTACATGTTTTACAAATTCATGGCACTAATGACTCTACGATTGAATACGAGGGTGGAAATATTCAGGGAAATGAATACCCCAGCGCTGAAGACACTGTTATCCAATGGGCCAACTATAATGGCTGCTCTCCCATGGGCGCTGAACGAGAACTGAGAGATCTAGAAACAAACCTAGAGGGCCATGAGTCTTCGGTGTTGCTATTCGAAATAGATTGCGAACCAGGAGGCTCCAGCGAGCTATGGACCATCCAAGATGGGTCTCATATTCCCGCGGTTTCAGAATCTTTTAGCTCGCAAGTAGTGGAATGGTTATATGCTCACCCGAAAAGATAATCACCCTATGAAGAATAAGTTATGTTATTTCTGTTTGATATTTGCATTCGGAGCTATGAATAGCTCCCTTGCACAATCTGACAGCGAATGGATTAGCCTATTTAATGGCAAGGATCTTCAAAACTGGCGAGTAAAGTTCACAGGCCACCCACTTGGCGTAAATTTTCGCGATACTTTTCGTGTTGAAAACGGTGTGCTAACAGTATCCTATGAAAACTGGGATGGTTTTAACGGTGAGTTCGGTCACTTGTTTTATGACCAAGTTTTTTCCCATTACATCTTGCGCGTAGAATATCGTTTTATCGGAGACCAAGTTACCAATGGACCTGGTTGGGCTTATCGAAATAATGGCATGATGCTCCATAGTCAGGATCCAAGATCTATGACTCTCGATCAGGAGTTTCCAGTCAGTATCGAATCTCAGCTACTTGGTGGAAATGGCACCGAGGCCCGCACGACTTCTAATGTGTGCACTCCCGGAACAAATATTGTGATGGATGGCGCTCTCATTACTCGTCACTGCACTAACTCCAATTCCGATACTTTTCATGGTGACCAATGGGTTACTGCCGAAATGGAAATTCGCGGCAATGAGATACTAGTACATCGTATTAATGGCAGAGTTGTTTTCGAACTCCATGACATTCAGTTGGATGATGCCGACCCTGATGCTCAGGCTCTGATTGCGAATGGTGCAGAATTGGAGTTAAAAGAGGGATACGTGGCACTTCAAGCTGAAAGTCATCCAACTCAATTTCGTGTAATTGAAATTCTGCCTCTAGCGGAAGAATGAAAAGCGAGGCTCCGATTCCTCAATTCCAATAAATTATTACTTTTGTATATTTAGATACATCTAAACTGGTTTTGGATGCATATATTTTGCATTTAGAGGAACAAATAATGCTAAACCGACGCCAAGTTCTGCAGTCATTGGCCACGCTTCCACTGCTATCCACTTGCGCAGTGCCTCCTCAAGGAAGTGCGCGCAACTACACACCATCAGGATTACCGCTGCGACGAGTCAATGTTTCAGAAAACCGTGTCATTCGCACCATCGCCGGATTACGCCCGTATCGACCTTCTGGATTTGTTGTTAAGGCAGAACGTATGAATGATAAAGTGGTCGTGCATAACTATGGACACGGCGGTGGTGGAATTACGCTGTCATGGGGCACTTCTCATCTAGCCATGGAACTGGCTAATCAAACTCAACATCGCCGTTGTGCTGTGCTAGGTAGTGGTGCATCAGGACTATCCGCAGCCAGGTTGATGCAAAACGCTGGTTGGGAAGTAACGATTTACTCAAAAGACTTGCCGCCAAACACAACTTCCAACGTTGCAGGGGGTCAATGGTCACCAACTTCAGTTTATTCTCAAGACTCAGTTACACCGGAATTTCTAAAGCAGTTTGAAAGCGCAATGCGTCATGCCTATCGTTATTACCAGGATTTGGTAGGACCGAAATACGGTGTGCGTTGGATTAGCAATTACATGATTGAAGGCGGAGAGGAACCCGTCGATTCGCTATTCGACACATACCCGGAAATGTATCCACAGCGCTTACGTCTTTCGCAATCAGAGCATCCCTTTCCTGCCGAACATGTTTTACATATCGATACTATGTTAGTCGAGCCAGCGGTGTATTTGCCAGCAATGATGAATGATTTTCAAATCGCCGGCGGGAAAATTGTAGTTAAAGAATTTAGTAATCGGGGTGAGGTCTTGCAACTGGGCGAACCAGTCATCATAAACTGCACGGGATTGGGATCGCGAGATCTGTTCGATGACAATGAGCTAATACCAATAAAAGGCCAGCTCACCTTTTTATTACCCCAAGAAGAAGTGGATTACATCATCATTGGAAATAATGGACTTTATATGTTTCCGCGTAGTGATGGGATCCTTTTAGGCGGCACATACGGAAGAAATGATTGGGACACGACACCAGATCCCGAGGCAACACGCCGCATAGTCAGTGGCCATCAGGCATTCTTTAATGCAATGGAGGATCCCTGGGCATGAAAGCAACTTTAGGAGTTGCTCTCATTTTAGTATTAACTATTCCGAAGTGTTCAACCGTGCAAGATGAAGAACAATCAGAAGTAACAGAATAAGATAACGTTCGGCCCATAACATTTAAGAAGAACAATTGATCCCCGGGAGCACGATAGCGATATTCGTGCTGTCTTGTCGCTCGATAGAAAAGCACATTTTTCGCCCTAAATTAGGGACCTCTAGTCCCGTTATCTGTAGACAAATCAGGGAATTAGGATTAAGGTTTGCTGATCTCGAAATAACAAATAGGAAGAGATATGAAGCTCCCAACTAAGCCCCTCACAACAACTCTTTTTGGGCTATTGACCGCCGCTGCATTATCAACCGCGAATGCCCAAGGCGATGCCCCTACTTTCTATGCTGATGCGCTTCCAGTTTTCCAGAAAAACTGCGTTGCCTGTCACCAGGATAATCCGCCGCGTGTAGGCGGTATTTTTGCGCCAATGACTCTGGACAACTTCGAGCAGGCCAAGATTTGGGCACCGTTAATTAAGAACGCGCTGGTTACTAACTACATGCCACCCTGGGGGGCTCACGAGCGCCATCGCGGTGAATTCAAAGGTGAGCGCTATATCGATAAGAAAGAAAAAGACTTGTTGATCGCCTGGGTAGATGGCGGGTTGCAATTGAAGGTGATCCTTCCGATGCATCAAGCCGTGACGCGTTGGTTGCAAATGGCGCTGGCACGATTCTGCCCCCATCTGGCTGGTGGATTGGCGATCCTGATCTGGTAGTCCAGTTCGAAGAAGCAGTATACGTACCTGACGAAGTTGAAGACTGGCAACCAACCATTCAAATGCCCGTTCCCGAGGGAGGTCATGAAAATCCAGCATGGATCTCCATGGCAGAGCTAGATCCCGGTGGCCCCCATGTGCATCACATCGTTTCCAGCCACATGGGAGTTGGCGTACCCGGTCGCGGACCATTTACCTATCCAGAAGGCTGGGGAGTGTTACTTCCAGAAGATCCGTTCATTACTGTGAATATGCACTATCACAAGGACCCAGGCGAAGGCACCGCTGTACATGACATGACGCGCGCAGGCTTCAAGTTTTATGAAAAAGGCGACGTGATCAATCATGTGGTCGAAACCAATTTGCTTCCTCACCGCAGTTGGACTATCCCTGCCGGCGATCCCAACTACGAAGTGAACAACACCTTCGATGTTGAAGAAGATATTTATCTCCTATCCATGGGTCCCCACATGCACTATCGGGGCAAAGCCATGCGCTATGAACTGGAATATCCCGATGGTGAAACAGAAGTTTTACTGTGGGTTCCCGACTACGATTTCAATTGGCAATTCCTTTATGAATACGAAACTCCTAAGCTCATTCCCGCAGGCTCAACCCTGCACATGAGCTGGTGGTTCGATAATTCAGAGGGTAACCAGTTTAATCCTGACCCAACTCAGGACGTGGTTTACGGACCAGCGACCACTGACGAAATGGCCAATGCTCGAATCTATTATGCACCGACTACACCTCGCGGTATTGTGGTAGGTGAGCCTATTCCCGAAGACGTAATTCAAACTGCACGGGAAGAGGATGATCGTCGTCGTGAGTTTTCACAGCTATTTGATCCGACTGCCGATGACTTCTCCTGGTTAGAAGAAGACAGCCGTTAATTCAATACAAGAGGCGAGGAGACTCCCATGGATCGACTTACAATAAGAAAAACATTTTCTGCAGCGCTTCTCCCACTACTGTGCTTGGTATGTCTGCTGCCGGGGCACAGGATTACATCGCACCGCGAACGTATGACGGTCAGCCAGATTTTTCCGGTGTCTGGACTAACGATACCATTACTCCTATGGAGCGCCCCGCAAATCTGCAGGGACGGGAGTTCCTAACCGAAGATGAAATTGCAACCATGGAGCGTAATATCGCGGAACGTCGCGAATATGCAGACGACAATATTGTTGTAGAAGCTGGTGGTAACGTCGGTGGTTACAACCAGATTTGGTTGGACTCCGGTGACACTGTACTTTCCACTGGTCAAACTTCTTTAATCGTTGACCCACCTAACGGTCGCGCCCCACTGCGCGAATCTGCTGCTGCAGTGCGTGACTATTACTTCGCCCATGTTGAAGACCATTACATCTATCATACGGTTTGGGATCGTTGTTTAACTCGCGGTGTGCCGGGCTCAATGTTACCTGCTGGCTATAACAACGCTTACCGTTTTATACAGACACCTGACACCTTTACTATCGTTTACGAAATGATTCATGACGTACGTACTATTCATTTGAATAAAGATGGTCACGTCGATGACAAGGTAAAACTTTATATGGGCGACTCTGTTGCACGTTGGGAAGGTGATACCCTGGTGGTTGAAACGACCAACTTCAATGATCGCGGAATGATCGCAAGCAGTAGTGCCGGTGCTCGACTTAAAGGTGTGCCAGTAACTGATGATCTGCATGTGGTTGAACGCTTCACCCGAGTCAGTGAAGAAACTATCATCTGGTCGGCAACGATCACTGACCCTGAAATTTACACACAGCCATTTACTATCTCTATGCCGCTAACCAATGAGCCGGATTACGTCATGTATGAGTACGCCTGCCACGAAGGAAACTACGCGATTCCTAATATCCTTAGTGCTGGCAGAGCGGAAGAACAACAAGCCAGCAACTAATAACTCACAATCAGTAAACACAACCCGCTGATAGTTACGCGGGTTTTGTGTTAGTTAACATGTGATCTGTTCTTCAAAAATGCCTAAAAAGGTATCTCATTGTGTTTGAATTACAGGTTGCCAATCTTAAACATGTTATAGGTTATGACGTCGGTTACGATAATTCTCCGGGCGCTACACCTCCTTATTATCAAGGAACGGATGTCTTTCCGTCCGCACCAATCACTCCAGTAAGTCTCTGAAATCCCTGCTTTTTTCAAGGACAGGGGTCAAAGCAGACAATGGGGTATACACAGTTGAGAAAGTGTCAGTTATTAGCTTACTGTCAACAACCTTCCACTAAATATTGCCAAAACTGAGGCTCAACTCTCACATCGTTTCTGCTATAACCTAACCTTTCAGCTCTTCCGAAATTAGTACAGGCAGCGCTTCGAAATCTCTCCCACTCAGGCTCACTCATTAAATCATAAGAGTATGAATAGAAGGCTTGTTCATAAATTACCCACTGCGCTCTGATTAGAAGTAACTTTTTAAATTCCTCGAGATCGTCAACTTGCCGGTAATTCGCGATGTATCCCAAATATTCTGGATCAGCAAGTATTTCATATCTCCACTCATTCATTTTATTTATATTTTCATTATAGGAAGAAGCTCTGACCAAATTAGAGTTTTGTTGAATCTCTACTCCAACGAAAACTATACCGAATAACATTCCCAAATTTGATAACAACACCGCCCATTCGTTAACAAATGATAACTTCATGTGACCTCCTCAAGCGATTAGAAATCGTTTTCAATTTTTTTCAAATTGGCTTTTAAGTATGGGGTTGGCAACTTTAATTATTAATGCAGGGGGAAAGCGCCCCTGGGGGTAAAATAAGAACCCACCTTAGGCAAAACTATAGACCATCGTGAAATACCTACTTTGGTTATAGAAAAAGAAGTATTTTCAATGCATCTACTTTTTTGAAATTAGGTTCCATCTATGTGTATTGCATACTATTTTAGACAAACAGTTTAATTAATATGAGATTAGAGGAGAATATCGATGAATTGGGAGGCACTTGGCAGTATTGGGGAAATTATTGCAGCTTCAGGACAGATTATTACTTTGGTATATCTTGTCATACAAGTGAAGCACAATACTTTATCGATTAAGGCGAACACCCATCAACAGATCTTAAATGGCCAATTACCTTTGTGGCAAAATCGTCTTAATTTTGACCATGCAGAACGAATTTATGAGGCTATAAATAAAGAAGAACTAAACTCAGCTGAGGCTCTTTCGGCAGGGTCTCATGCCTTGATGGGCTGCCGGGCACATCAAAACATATTTAACCAAGTAAAAAGTGGAGCAATATCCGCAGAAGCTTCTAACCTCTATGTTTTAGCCAAAAGTGTAGCTAACAATCCTGTTACCCAAAAATTTTGGGACCCTGATGGACCGGAAGTATGGAAAGGTACGAAGCTGATGGATCTTTTATCCCCAGATTACGTAGAGTTTCTAGACCCTTTTGTAAAAGGAGGCTATGTGTGAAAAAGGGTTTCTTATGAAATCATGGAGAAGTGATGGATCAACTGCTTGTAACTCTCGGCGGACGTGTTGAATGCACGCTTTGCTAGGGTTAAGGTAAGTATATGGCTCCAATTCTCGATTTTTACTGGGACATAGGAAGTACTAATTCCTACTTCGCTTTTAAGCTGATTCAACCCATAGCTCAGCGTCATGGCGCGACCATTCGGTGGCATCCATTCAATCTTGGCTATGTGTTTCGTTCTAACAAATATGTGTTAATGGATGAACCAAAGGCAAAGATGCGAAATCGTCTTGTGGACTTAAACCGCTGGGCGAAGTTGCATGAATTGCCTTTCAGGATGCCAGACAACTTCCCAATAAAAACCAGCAGAGCCCTGCGTGCAGCCATCGCTATGCGTAGGTGGAACCGCGAATTTGAATTCATGACATTAATCTTTACGGCATATTGGGAGAAGAATATCGGAACGGTCGGAGAGTATAAGACTTTATCATCGCTTGCCGAAGAATTTGGGATTGATAAAAATACTTTCCAGGCGGCCTGTGAAAGCATCGAGGTGAAGCAGGCGCTGATTGATTCTACCAATGAAGCACTGGAGCGTGGCGTTTTTGGGGCTCCATCAATATATATTAATGACGAACTATACTGGGGCAAAGATAGAATGGAATTTATCGATGCCCAACTAGCAGCCATGGCTTGAGATGTTAGAAAAATAAATGACTAACTACACAACTCTGTCTCTTGAAGCTCCCGATCAACCTATAGCCAATAAAGTATTCCATCTCTAAAGGCTTTGAGAAACTGTCAGAATTCTCGGGGGCTTTAGAGTAGACATTTTGAGTCCCTTGACAGTGAACTCACGGACTGTAGCGCTAAGAAATATGAGGGATTACAGAACTGCTGGATCTTAGTAAAGGCACCACCATCATTACAAGGATTAAGGTCTAGAATAGTTAGTTTGTTGCGCCTACCGCTTCCCAATGCTTGATACGCACCTTGACCGTTTCCATATCGTGTTTGCACACACCAGAGCGCGCAATTAGTTTAGTTTCGCAAATATCGCAGCGCACACATTCTTTGAAATCAATCTTGGGGCCACGTATGGCACCTGTTGGACAGGAATGTTCGCATACCTTGCATAGATCACACTGAGGCACACGTTCAATCCGCCAAGGTGAAACAAATGCCATAACACCCAGTGCAGCACCTAAAGGACATGCATAGCGACAATAAAAGCGCGAAATAAATACGGAAGCTAGAATAAACGCAGCCAGGATTCCCCACAGCACTAGTGACTGACTGAAATAGAAGATCGTACCGAACGGCTCGAAATACTGGAACAGGCTCAAATTGGTAAACGAAAATGCCATCACTATTAGAAAGGCAAGAAGTGCATACTTAATGTAGATAGCTTTATCATGAATTGCAGCGGGCAATTCTTTTTGAAAGTGGCGCGGCATAAAGTAAGCAATAAAGTCCTGCAATGCACCAAATGGACACAAGGAAGAACAAAACACCCTGCCCCAGAACAATGTTGTTACTAAGGTAAAAACGATAATCAACAACTGTGGCAGGTCACTTCTGAACATCGCAGGCCCGACCTTCACAAAATTTGTTATATGAGAAACGGAAACGAAGCCACCGTCTATCCAGCCTAAGTAGACCAACGTGAAAACTAACGTCACCCATCGAATGGCCGCATTCTTCTTTAAAAATGCCGTCATCACCATTGCCAGTAATACCAACAAAATAGCAACATCCATCCAGGGCGCATCGTTAATCAAACTGGCATAGAGGCCCTCGTTTCGAAAAGCCGTTAAATCATCTTCGTATTCAGGTAATAGTTCTGGTGGAACTTGAGTTCCAGTTGCTAATGCCAGAGGAAGCGGCGGAACTTGATAGCCGGTGCGAGCAATGGTGCCAAACTCCCCTACTCTGCCGCCGGTGTTATATAGCACTTCGAAAGGTTGGTTAAGATCAATACTTGGGTCTAACACCATGGCACCGGCAAAGCGCACGCGATCGGCGATCTTTCCATAGTCTGCACTGCCAACGTAAACAAAGCGGCGTCTTTCTATAGGAAATATTTCTTCGCCTTGTTGCACCGCCAGTCTTTCCTGACGAAACGGTTGCGAAGAATTACCGTCGATGCCCACCAGCAACATGTTTCCGTCTCTGACGCGTGCACTAGCTTCACGATCGGCTCGGGAATAATCAACATCTCCAACCAATATTTCCCCAAGCCCATCATGGCCCATAAATGCAAGGGCAAGGTGTAATTCAGTTGCATCTGGTTGAGTAATTACCCAATTAACGACCAGATCATTTTCGATCATCTCTTCCCAGCTCTGACCGGCGAGCACCTGCAATGCGACTGCATCGGTCGTTGTTAATGCTACAAATGCAGAATCGCTTAGATACGCTTCCGCAATACGTCTCGCTGCATTACGTACACCTCGAGCAACTGCCCAGGCCGTGATTGTTGCTCGAGAAATACCATTTACATCACGACCAATTCGAAATCCTTCTACTATGTTTTTCTCTTCAAACTGATCGGGAAAGTATTCACTATTAATAAAATCGCCGCGAATACTGCGATAGGACTCGATGTAATGAAGAACTTTTATGCCAGTGATTGTGCCTCGTAAATCCATTCCTACCAATACATCAATAGGCGCTGAATATCCTATTTCCTCCGGCGGCATGTCCGGCGTTTCGAAAAGATAACCGATGGTTTCCAGTTCGTTGGTTTCCGAATTTTCACGTAATGCGCGATAAACTGGGGGAGACCCTTCTTTCGGCGTAAATTGTTCTGCATCCGGAAATACTTCGCTCAAAACCTCTTCGGTTACCTCAATAGGAGGCTGCGCAAAAACTTGAGATGCTTTAATCAGCGTAAGTAAGAAAAAAACCAGCGTTAGAACATGGATGAAGGAGTGCTGGAAAAGACGCTTCATTGTACTGGAGGACGGCATTCTTGTTCTTCGAATTTCTTCCGGTGACCTTATGCTACACAGATTAGGTTTGGAGTAACACTATGGATACAGTTACGAATGAAACAAAATGTGTCAAAGCCTTAATATGTCTAAGCTGGAGCCTAATGCAGAGCAGCAATGTGTCCTACTGAACAACCATAATGTATCTGGACAAATTCGAGATTGGAAGCCAGTCTTTTAACAACAAAAAGTAATACATCAGGGACGAGATCTCTTTTGAAGAACTACATAAAGCCAAATATGATAATACCCCTAGCATCGTTACGTTGAAGGATCCGGATAATAGGTTCCGTTTCGTCAACAAAACTCCAACCCAAACTACTGTTGAAGAAGTCATAGGTCGGCTGATTTTCTATTTTATTACCGAAGAACAAGGTAAGGAATTAGAGTACTGAGTAGCAATTGTAAATGAAACAAAAGGATCTGTTTTTGAGAAAGAACAGCACCTTATCCCAAAGGTGAACTAATTCATTGGGAAGCGATTGTCAGTTCTAACATCGGCAAAGGAGAAATAACCAGCTTTAATTTATTTGCCAACCCCAATCGCTGCGATGAGTTGCTACGAAAGATTCTTCGAGAAATTGATTCGCTTCAAAATAATGCAGCATCCGACTAACCTCCTACATCGAATTCTATTGCCACTCTGGACTGCAGACTCTGTAGTGTTTATTCTGCCCCTTCCAGCGAATTTAGATAATTGGTTTCCAAAAATAATGAGAAAAACGACGGTATTTGCAATCGCTGTTTATTCTTGCCTGGCTAACGCTTCGGTTTATTCACAGATTTTTGATTACGAACCTGTAACCGATGCCATGTTGCAGAATCCGCCTGCGGAAGAATGGCTTAGTTGGCGCGGCACTCCTAACAGTTGGGGATATAGCTCCCTAAATCAGATAAATACAGAAAACGTTGGTGATCTGCGGCTGGCTTGGTCAATGGCACTGGATGATACAGGTGCAATTCAGTCCGCACCGTTAGTGCATGACGGCATTATGTTTATTCCGGGCCCACGGGGAGTGGTCTGGGCCATCGACGGCGCAAGCGGTGATTTAATCTGGGAGTATCGACCCGGAGTCACACCTTCTATCGATGGCAGCGATATAGAAATTACAGCTGAAGATCTCGGTGATGCAGCGATGGCACCAACTGCATTCGCTGGTGTTGGTCGAGGCGTGCTCAAAAATCTTGCCATCCATGGCGACATGATTTTCACTGCAACAGAAAATGCGAGTATCCGTGGAATCGATGCACGTACCGGCAGATTAGTGTGGGAAACACAAACCGCCGATCCAGCATTAGGTTATTTTTATACTGCGGGTCCAATCGTTGCCAATGGTATTCTGGTTACCGGCATCACTGGATGTGAGCGCTACAAAGAAGGTAATTGCTATTACACTGGACACAATCCGCAAACCGGTGAAGAGCTCTGGCGCTTCGAAACTGTTGCAGCACCCGGCACACCCGGTGGAGATTCCTGGGGCGAACTACCGTTACGCTTCCGTGCTGGCGGTGATTCCTGGCAATCCGGTAGCTACGATCCTGATTTAAATTTAGTTTACATGGGTACATCTCAAGCGAAACCCTGGGCGAGCGCAGTTCGCGGTACTGATGGTGATGCACTATATACGAATTCCACAATTGCATTGAATCCGAACACCGGTGAAATGAACTGGTATTACCAACATCTTCCCGGCGAAACCCACGATATGGACGAAAATTTCGAATCGGTGTTAATCGATGTCGATGGCCGAGAATCACTTTTCAAGATGGGCAAGCTCGCAATCTTATGGCAACTGGACAGACGATCGGGTGAAATAATCAAAGCAACAGATGTTGGCTATCAAACAATCTTGAATGTAAATCCAACCAATGGAAATATTACTTACCGAGATGGCATGATTCCACGCATAGGACAACAGATTGATATGTGTCCAAGCACGTCTGGTTTTAAGAGTTGGCGTTCAATGGCTTACTCCCCCCAAACAGAAGCCATGTATATACCAATCACGCTAAACTGTGAGTTAGCAACTTTCGGCCCCACGGAACAAGTGTTAGGTGGTGGTGGGCCAGGACCAGTCCGCCGAATTAACTATCCTCATCATGATGCGGAAGAAAATTTAGGTGAATTGTTAGTATTAGATATTCCCAGTGGTGAAGTTAAATGGCGCTATCGTCAACGAGCCCCCATTAACACTGCAGCACTAACAACTGCTGGCGGCCTGGTTTTTACAGGCGATTGGAATCGTTTTTACTACGCTTTCGATGCAGAGACTGGTGAGAAACTCTGGCAAACCCGAGTTACCACTTCTGCTCATGGGTTTCCCATGACCTACATGATAGATGGCGTACAGTATGTCGCCATGCCAGCAGGGTTGGGCGGCGCAAGTTGGTCGGGTATGTTACCTCGAGATCTCGCACCGGAATTAAGTCGACCCCGCAATGGAAATTCAATCAGTGTCTTTGCGTTACCGACTCAGTAATAAAGTTTCGTCTTGCCTATTCATTATAATTCTGTTTCTAACAGGAGCATCGGTTAGTGATGCTCAAACCCTTCAAGACGGAATCTATACCGAAGCCCAGGCTGAACGGGGCGCTGAGGATTATGCAGCCCGATGCGCTTCCTGCCATTCGATAGATCTGCGCGGCAACAGTAATTCTCCAAGCCTGATTGGTCTTAGTTTTATGTTTATCTGGGAAGGCCGTTCGCTCGGCGAACTATTTAACAAAATGAGTGAAGAAATGCCGACGGAAGATCCCGGCAGCCTTACCCAACAAAGTTATGTCGCGATACTGGCCTATATTCTTAAATCCAATGAATTTCCTTCCGGCGATACCGATCTTGCATCAAATGCGGAAGCTTTGGCTGGGATACAAATTACATCTCAATAGCAAATGGACTTGGAATTTATTGGAGCGATCGGTGAAATGGAAGATAACAACGCCGAAGGTAAACAATAGAAAGGGATTTGGGTTTTTTAGATAGATAATTGACAAAATAATTGCTGAATGAAAATTACCAAGTTAAAAATCTTAACCTCTTTTCTGATTTTCCCAGTTGCATCCTTTTACATCTTTTACAACTGGGCGCTCTCTATTGCCACAGATCCCAGCTATCTGAATGCTGGCACTGCAATTCTTCAATACTTTTTGGTTTTTGGAACAACAGCAGCATGCAATGGCCCTGTAATTTGGATAATTGGATTGATTATCGCACTTGGAATAATTGTTTACGGAATGGTGAAGAGAAACGTAAGGACTTACGCTCTTTTAAATTGCGCACTCTTCGTAATCTTTATAATCCCAATAATTCTCGCAGTAACTGGCACTTCGCGCTTCTGTATAAATTTTTTGCCTCTTGGCTAATTCTTAAACGACAACAATCTACTCTATAGAAAGAACTCTGAATCGAACAATGAACGAAAGTTCAAAGATCGAGACAAGAAGCCTTGGAGAAGGGTGTGCAAAAGGGAGTAAGTGAGTATTTCGAACGCTTTTTTAACAAAGAGATTTTAGTTTGCAGCCGCTGCAACTTTATCAAAAAGTCCCTGTTATCTTCAAAGACATCACTAACCCACGGGTACTGCATCTATTCTCAATCTCCTCAAGAATTCCAGCAGACAGTCTTCCCATATAACGGATCCGTTCACGACATTGTTCATTGTTTGTCAGATCTCGCGCATCAAAGCGCCAACTCGTTCCATTGTCGGTAATATATTCTGCAAAGAGTTCGACGTTGGGCTCACCGAGGGTGCTAACTGTGTCATCGATGTCGTAGAGTTTCTGGTTGCCGTCAAAACGATTATTCCAGCGTCCGCCCCAATTCAGATTCCACTCGGGAATGTCATGACGAAAACTCACATCCCAGCGTCCTCGACCATGAAATTGAAATCTTCTTAGCTGGCCAGTAAAAGGGTCAGTAATCTCGGAATCAGCCGCATTCCAGCGCGATGAAAACAGTAGGTTTGGCATATTAATCATACTCATGCGCACGCTAGCATTAACTGACAAGCCCCACATCTTGCCATCACCGATATTGCCATTGGTGGATTGCAGATTATCTTCATCGATAGTTATGTCCATGCGCTCTATGACATCGCGATGATCGTGATAGAAAAGATTGGCGTCGATCACTCCCATGTCGTTAGGCAAGCGATACTCAGTGATGAAATCGTATTTCCAGAACCACTCCTGACGTAAGTTCGCGTTTCCTGCAAAAGTGTTAGAGTCTTCGTCTTGTTCATCAGTGGCTGCAACGAAGTCACTGAAACGTAACTGGGTAACAACTTTTTCAATAGAACCACGCAATTGCAAACTAGGCGTCATGTCATAGCGAAAATCTACTTTCGGTTTTACGAAATCGAAATCTCGTTTATTACTGATGTCTCCACTCTGACTGATTTCTGAATATTCATAAAGAATATGACTTTCCAGCGACATCCTTGGATTTATAACCCAATTATGGATTACGAAAGGTTCGTAGCGCTCTTCCTCTACCGTTGAGTTCGCATTGCTAACGGGGACCGGTACCAACCCGCCAAACAAAGGTGATGAATCTCCAATATCACCTGCAATACCTAGCGCGAGTTTTGAATTAAGTGTTGTTACCGCTCTCTCCGCACCAATCTCGATGTCTTGGTTTTGCAAAATGTCGAAGGTATACGAACCGCGAACAATTTCTTCAGATGTACGACTTCCCGTCTTCAAAAATAGGTTTTTTTTATCACTACCATCATCGAATATATCGAAGCGCTCACGAGTTGAGTTTCGATTATCCTGATTGAGCACAAACAAAGCTTTAAAACGGCTGCCATTGTCGAAAAAAGTTTCATAGTCCCCACCTATTTCCCAGTTATTTTGTTTTCCGGGAATATCATCCCGCTGCAGATTTAAGACATTAGGATTGACTGTGAAATCAGTGATAGAACGATCTACTTCAGTTGGGTTGTCATTTTGAGACAATAAAATATTAAACCGAGCAGATGTGTTTTCACTAAATTCGTAACCGAGATTCGCAGTAATGTCGTAACTGGATTGTTCTGTGATCTGATCTTCGACTACGCGATCATTGGAAGAAAAGTCACCTAATACTGAAAACTCTTCACTTTCAGTGTGGCCATAACGAGGTTCCACCACGCCACTTAATACAAAATCAAATGCACCTATGCGATTTGCATAGGCAATATTGCCACCCGGCTGAAAATGGGTGTCGCGATAACGGTCTGCATTTACCTGGTATGTAAGGCTAGATGCGTCTAATTCATCAAACAGAACAATATTGATTACTTGTCCTGTTCCTCTTACATCGAGTTCTCCAGAAGTACCTCGAATAATTTGAATATAACTAACCTGGTCCGCATTAATGCGATCCAATAAGCCACTGGTGGCATTACTTTTACCTGCGGTGCGTTTGCCATTAATTAGAATTTCACTGGCACCACTGCCCGAACCAAAACCACGACCGCCACTACCGCCACCGGCGCCTCTGAATCCTCCGGTACTACTAGAGCCACCACCGGTAGTGGAACCAACCCCAGGAATACGGTCGATCATGTCTTTCGCGCTGACTGAACCATATTGAGCGAAATAGGAGGCTGGATAGGTTACCGTAGCGTCGTCTTCAGCGATGCTTTGTTCCTGAGCGGACCCACTGGATATCCCCAGCACCAGGAAGGCGCCGATACTAATTCTTTTCAGGACTTCCATTTGACTCTCAAGCATCCTCGCTAACAGGCTCATTTCTCAGCAACCGGCGGATTATGGGCCCATCCACTTTGTGACTCCACTGCTTGTTTAAATTCGTCACAAGTTGGAATTAGTAGAATTAGAGTAACTAGATATCCGCGGCGATAACAAGAGCAATCAATTCCCTTTCAACGCCATCGAAGACTTCAATTTGTTCATCGGCTACCAGGTATTTTCATAGTACTGCCAAGTCTCTTTTTGATGCGATACACTTATGCCTCTCGCCCGCATGAGGTCAAATCTCTAGGGGTCTCAATAACAACGAAAAGAGCCTAGCCTATGTCCAAGTTAGTTGGTTTGTTTTCAGTTTTCTTACTCGGTTTTTGCTGCACGTTCAGCGCTAACGCACAACTCTCCGATGCTGCAGCATGGGCTTCTACGGTTCAAAACGATTTTCGCGTAATTTCTGATATCACTTATCGCCAGGCCAATGGCGTTGAACTAAAAATCGATGTCTATCAATCCCGTAATGGTGAAGGTCCTGCTCCCACCTTCATTTATTATCATGGCGGCGGCTGGGTCGGTGGCAATAAAGAAGCCAATGTTCTTCGCCTCTTACCCTATTTGGAACAGGGCTGGGCGGCTGTTAATGTGCAATACCGCTTAGGAAATGTCTCTTTAGCTCCTGCAGCAGTTGAAGATAGTTTGTGCGCATTACGTTGGGTTGTTCGCAATGCTGAACAATATGGTTTTGACCCTGATAAACTTGTAGTTTCAGGTAACTCAGCCGGAGGGCATCTAGCCCTTACCACTGGAATGATTCCTTCGGAAGCTGGATTAGATCGACAATGTCTAGGCAGTGAAACTCCGGACGTTGCAGCTATCGTGAACTGGTACGGCATTACAGACGTTGGCGATTTATTGGGCGGTGTGAATGAAAAAAGCTACGCGGTTCGTTGGTTGGGCTCACAACCAAATATTTATGAAATTGCCGATAGAGTATCTCCCCTAGAATATATTCGTTCTGATCTGCCACCCATTATTACTATTCATGGCGATGCCGATCCAATCGTACCTTACAATCATGCCGTGCAATTGCATCGAGGCCTGGATCAAGCAGAAACAGTTAATCAACTGGTTACGGTACCAAATGGATTACACGGTGGTTTTCCGGCCAATGAAATGTTAAGAATTTACAGTTCGATTTTTTCGTTTCTGGATGACAACGTACTGCAATAAAGAGTTTATTTGAAGCTGGTTAAGAAGCTGTAGGTGAACAGGACAAGCCATGAAAAGAATAAAAAACATTCTTATATTTGTTTTAAGCCTTGGATTAATAGTTAGTTGCAGTGAACCGACTTCGGAGCTAGAAAACGAACAAGTTAATGCCCAGTGGCACCACCATGGCGGCGACCATTTCTCTTCCAAATATGCTCCCTTTGATCAGATAAATGACAATAACTTTGAGCAACTTGAAGTTGCCTGGCGCTGGCAATCTGCAGATCTGCGGATCCCTGAAGACCTACTCTATCCTTCTGGCGATTACCGGGCTACACCTCTTTATATTAATGGGCTGATCTATACCAACACCAACCACGGCCAGGTAGTTTCACTCGATCCCGCAACAGGTGAAGAATTTTGGGTGTTTGATCCCGAAAGCTATCGTCTAGGTCCGCCAAATTTTTCTCCAGTGCAAACTCGTGGGATCGAATACTGGAGTGATGGCGAAGTGGAAAGAATTTTTCTGGCAACCTTAGGCAAACAATTAGTTTCCATTGATTTGCAAACTGGAGAACCGGACCCAGAATTTGGCGATAACGGATTCATCGACCTAAAACAGAATTTAGGTCGGCTCGAGTTTGAGATGAATAATATTACCCACGGCGCGCCGCCAATTGCTGTGGGCAATTCAGTAATAGTTGGGTCAAAAATTTTCGACTACAGCATGAACAATCGCAGCCCACCGGGACATGTTCGTGCATACGATACTCGAACTGGTGAATTCAAATGGCGTTTTAACACTATCCCTCAGCCAGGCGAGGAGTTTAACGAAACCTGGGAAAACGGCTCCTGGGCAGTAGCCGGCAATACCAATGTCTGGACCTATATGTCCGCCGACGACGAACTTGGCATCGTATACATGCCTACTTCTACACCCACTAACGATTACTGGGGGGGTTATCGTTTAGGAGAGAATCTCTATGCTGAAAGTATTGTTGCGCTAAACGCTGAAACTGGCGAACGCATTTGGCATTTCCAAACTGTGCATCATGGTCTTTGGGACTACGACATAGCTTCCGCACCAAACCTGGTAGACATAGTGGTAGATGGCGAGTCAATTAAAGCCATTGCACAGGTTTCTAAAACCGGATTCACCTATGTATTCGACCGAGTTACCGGCGAACCGGTTTGGCCCATCGAAGAAGTACCTGTACCTCCTTCAACAATTCCAGGTGAAAGAGCCCATCCAACTCAACCAATTCCAACCCGCCCTGCCCCGTTTGAACAAATCGGTGCGACGCAAGACGACTTGATCGACTTCACACCAGAATTAAGAGAGGAAGCATTAGAGATCGCCAGCAGCTTTGTTCTTGGAGACATCTTTACTCCTCCAATCGTGCAGGGACATGATGGCAAATCTTCAACTTACGTTGTTCCGGGCGCCGGTGGTGGTGCGAATTTCCCTGGCGCCTCGATGGATCCAGAAACACAGATAATCTACATCCCGTCGGTCACCAGACCGACTGGCATGGCATTAGTTCCTCCACCAGAAGGTACATCCGATTGGCCCTATGTGATTCGCTATGATCGGAGTGGTGGCCCACAAGGATTACCTTTATTAAAGCCGCCTTATCGTCGAATCACAGCTATCGACTTAAACACCGGAGATCACGTGTGGCAAATTCCATTGGGCAAAGGACCAACAGAACATCCTGCCATCGCCCATCTAAATCTGGGAGATTTGGGTTCTGCCTTTAATGACGTAGTAGCCGAAGGTGGAGTATTAGTCACTAAATCCTTAGTTATTTCCTACCTTGCTTCGAAAGATGAAATAGGGCCAGAAGAAACTGGTTCTATATTAGTAGCATTTAACAAGGAAACAGGAGCGAAAGAAGGTGAAGTCATTGTGGATCAACGACTGCATGGGCCAATTATGAGTTATCAACATGAAGGCAAACAGTATATCGCTGTCGCTGGCGGGGGTCGTGATAACGATGATGAGTTACTGGTGTTTGCATTGCCAGAATCCTCAAGCGAGTAAACTAAAGGAGCATCTCATGAATAAAATTGAAGTTCGCCAAAGAATAAAAGTAATTGAGTTGTTGGTTATTGTTGCTGCGACCGGAGTTCTGATTTTTGCAAACTGGTCGAAGGTAATAGCGCAACAAACAGACTTTTCCGACGAAAAGATCGTGCATTTATTGGACGAGCCCCGTCATCGCACTGTGCATAATGAAGGCAACATGTATTTATTGGATGTGCAGGTAAATCCAGGCGATATCTCTTTCGCTCATGTGCATGATCAGCCAATCTTGCTCACTACTATTCGAACTGGAGCCGGCCCAACCGAGGCCCCGGTTAGATCCATTCCTGAATACTACTCGGAACCATTAACCCACAAGGTTTCAAACGATGGTCCAGGACTGCTGCGCATTATTGCCTTTGTTAATGGCGGTGATGGAGTTGAAGGGTTTGGTGATTCGCCCACTGGAATGTCAAAAGACGCCGACTTATTAAATCCTTGGTTCCGCTCTCACCAGATAGAACTGGGGGCAGGCGAGCAAACCAATCTGCAAACTCATAACAATCACACGGTGATCGTGCAGCGAACCGAAGGCGTCGTGCATATTACCCGGGAAGATGGTTTAACTCGTGAACTCGATGCAGCCGGCGAATGGGAGTGGCGCAATCCTGGTTCTACTTTCCTGGTTCGCAATATGGGAAATACTTCCGTGATTGTCGCTATAAATGAAGCCAGAGAATAGTTAATAAAGAATAAACTTAAGATCCGATCTTTGGCTACATCTTAAACTACAAGATGCGGGTCGTGATCGGGTTTTTTGTGCTCGGCGTAAAGTGATTTGAAATGGAAAATAATGTTGACTTATTCCTGTTCGATTGGATTGAACCAAATCTGCGTTATGCGATTCTGTTTGTTCCTCTATTTGCTTTCGCAGAGGCTTGCATTGGAATTGGCTTGTTTGTGTCCGGGGTTTTTTCTTGTAGCGCTCTCATCAATAGTTGTTGATCAACAACTAGCAAGCCTGCCGCTGGTTGCCCTACTAGCATTTTTTGGGGCTTTGGCCGGCGATCATGTAGGATTCTATGTTGGGCGTTGGATCGGTCCACATTTTCATCAAATCGGCGTCGTCGAAAAACGAAAATCATCATTCGAGCGCGCGGAAAAAATGATTCGTTATTACGGACCTTTCGCAGTTTTTATTGGGCGCTTCATCCCCGCAATCCGCAGCATAATCCCCGCCCTACTCGGCATTACCGATTTCGAAAATATTAAATTTTCTATCCTAGATAGCTTCGCTTGTTTGCTCTGGGCCGCAGCCCTGGCTGCGATCGTCTACGGCTTAGACAATATCTTCTAGATCTTCTAGATAAAGCGAGAATTGTGCTCTTTAGAGCCGGCCAACTCCATTGCACTTCAGTAGGACCTTGCATATGCTATGCCCAGACAAGAAAAGCGAGGCTTGGCAATGGCATATTCACTGATTGGCAAAGACTTCACCCCACCTGATGTTCACGGCAAGGTAACTGGCAAGGCCAAATATGCCGAGGACTTCAATGCCGATGGCATGCTCTACGCCCGACTGCTCACCAGCCCAATTCCCCATGCTCGTGTTGTACGCTTGGATGTTTCAGCCGCCCTACAAATGGAAGGCGTGGTGGCAATCTTAACCGCTGAGGATGTGCCACAGATGCCAAATCTCGGCAATCCTATACTTACCAACGAACCAGCATATGTTGGCGATCCAATACTGGCCGTAGCTGCTGTAGATGAGCGCACGGCAGAAGACGCCATTGAAGCGATTAATTTCGATTTCGAACCATTGCCATTCGTAGTAGATCCACTTACCAGTTTACGGCCTGGTGGGCCCCATGCACGAACTCAAGGCAACGTGGGCAACTCCACGATGCAAGATGATTTCCGCTCCATACATTGGAGCGATGATGAATTTGCTTCACTCACTAATAGCGAACTTCCTCAAGGTGAA
>JBJLER010000071.1:0-6119 GCA_045565735.1 Pseudohongiellaceae bacterium | reverse complement strand
GTTCCAGATAATCGCGAAGCCTTGGAAGAACTGCCTGGCGTAGGAAGAAAAACAGCTAACGTGGTTTTAAACACAGCTTTTAGACAAATCGCTATGGCGGTAGATACCCATATCTTTAGGGTTTCCAATCGCACCGGCATCGCACCTGGGAAAAATGTTGTTGAAGTTGAAAAACGGTTACTGCGCTTGGTTCCGGAAGAGTTTCTGTTAGATGCCCACCACTGGCTGATACTGCACGGTCGCTACACTTGTTTAGCCCGAAAACCGCGCTGCGGATCTTGCACCATTGAAGATCTTTGCGAATTCAAACAAAAAACTGAAGAGTAATTGAACTATTAGTTGTTGCCACTCCGCAATTGCTGCTTAACTTCTTTAAACTGAAAATTCCTGAATAGGAAAATTTCGGGAATTTTGCTACTTACGTCCTTTCTGCGCAGCAATTCTAAGGCGGAGAGCATTTAATTTGATAAAGCCCGCCGCGTCGGCCTGATCGTACGCACCAGCGTCATTTTCAAAAGTGGCAATATCTTCGTCGAATAGCGAATGGTCTGACTCCCTACCAACCACAATTACATTTCCTTTATAGAGCTTTAAGCGGACCTTGCCGTTGACGTATTCCTGAGAACTGTCTACTAAAGCCTGTGTCGCCATGCGTTCAGGCGACCACCAATAACCGTTGTATACCAGAGATGCATAGCGTGGCATTAGATCATCTTTAAGATGCGCCAACTCCCTATCCATAGTTATGCTTTCGATAGCACGATGGGCTTTCAACATTACTGTTCCACCAGGAGTTTCATAACATCCACGGGATTTCATACCGACATAGCGATTCTCGACAATATCTGCACGACCAATACCATTCGCTCCAGCGATTTTATTTAATTGATCAAGCACAGACCCAGGCGAAAACTTATTGCCATCGATTGCAACTATGTCACCTTTCTCATATTCCAGTTCGATGTAAGTCGCTTCATCTGGCGCTGCTTCAGGTGAAACAGTCCATAACCACATGGGCTCAGCGGGTTCTCTCGCGGGATCTTCAAGCACATCACCTTCATAAGATACATGTAGAAGATTCGCATCCATTGAGTAAGGAGATCTACTGCCAAGTTTTTTGTCAACTGGAATGCCATGCTCATCGCAATAGGCCAAGAGATGATCGCGAGAATTTAAACCCCATTCACGCCAGGGTGCGATCACTCGAATAGATGGGCTCAAAGCATAAGCACCCAACTCAAAGCGTACCTGATCATTACCCTTTCCAGTTGCGCCGTGGGCAATGGCATCTGCACCGGTTTCTTCTGCGATTTCTACCAAACGTTTGGCAATCAATGGCCTTGCGATAGAAGTACCAAGAAGATATTCCCCTTCATAGAGGGCGTTGGCGCGAAACATGGGGAAGACGAAATCCTGGGCGAATTCCTCTTTCAGGTCTTCGATAAAGATCTCTGTAATTCCCATTGCTTCTGCTTTATTGCGGGCAGGCTCGATCTCTTCACCTTGGCCGATATCAGCGGTAAACGTGACAACTTCGCAGTTGTAAGTCTGTTGTAGCCATTTCGCAATGACTGATGTATCTAGTCCTCCTGAATAAGCGAGGACCACTTTGTTAATACCTAACATGTGAAGAAGCCTGAACGCGGAAAAAAGGACGCGTATTCTAGCATCTAGCTCTGTGAAGTCGATATCTAGTGAGGAAAGTTGTAGAAGAAAGCTAGAAATATAGCAGTGCAAACTTATGGAGGAGTAAATCCTTTTAAAGCTTCTATAGAATGTTCTGTTCTGCTTATTTCTTACGAAAAGTTTTCATTTCCCATAGATAATTTTAATAGATAATTCAGCTCACTTCTTAATTCAGCTACAATAGGGCAATTTCTAAAAACAGCACTGCACTAATGAGTTCTGATTATATAAGTATTACGCGGCCGGATGACTGGCATTTGCATTTGCGTGATGCTAATTGGCTGCTAACTACAGTGCCTCACAGTGCTAAAGCGTTTGGCCGTGTAATCGTGATGCCAAACCTGGTTCAACCAGTTACCACCGTTGCTGCGGCACTTGATTATCGTCGGCGCATTCTCGCCGCGAGTACCCATAATCCGCACTTTGACCCGAAAATGACTCTCTACCTAACTGACAATACATCAGTCGATGAGATCGAGCGTATTACCCAGACCGAAACTGTAGTCGCAGTTAAATACTACCCGGCGGGCGCGACAACAAATTCCGACAAAGGTGTTACAAGTATAGAAAAGGTTTATGGGATCATCGAAAAAATGGCAGAACTTGGTGTTCCCCTGCTTATTCATGGCGAGGTCACCGATTCTCATATAGATATATTCGACCGAGAGCAGATCTTTATTGAAACGATTCTCGATCCCTTGCTTGCTCGAATTCCAAACTTAAAACTGGTTCTAGAGCATATTACGACCAAGCAAGCAGTAGATTTCGTAAATAACAAAGATGCAAATGTTGCTGCGACCATTACTATTCATCACTTGCTTTACAATCGGAATCACCTTTTGTCAGGAGGGGTCAGGCCTCACTTTTATTGTCTTCCGGTTCAAAAAGAAACTCTCATCAAGAGGCATTAGTAGTAGCAGCTCTTAGCGGCAGCCCAAAGTTTTTTCTCGGAACAGATTCAGCTCCCCATGCTAAAGGATTTAAAGAAACAGGCTGCGGGTGTGCTGGTATATACACAGCACCAGCAGCAATTGAACTGTACACAGAATTCTTTGACCAACACAATGCTTTAGAAAGGCTAGAGCCCTTCGCCAGTTTTTACGGTGCAGATTTCTACGACTTACCCCGCAACGAAGACAAGATTTCACTCTCTCGTAAAAAGTGGACTGTGCCTACTGAATACAATTTTGGTGAAGACGTAGTAGTCCCTATTCGCGCCGGGCAATCCGTGCAATGGCAACTCGAGCAAGAATAAAAAATGAGCCTGCTCGATCTTGAAACAATTTCCGATTCTCTGCTAGCAGACAGATTCAGAACTTATTTACCAGTTGTGGTTGACGTCGAAACCGGCGGATTTAATGCAGGCACCGATGCAATCCTAGAAATTGCGGCAGTCATCCTCGGCATGAATGAAGATGGATTTATTGATATAGAGCAGAGTTATTTTCATCGCATCATTCCGTTTGAAGGTGCAAATATCGAAGAAGCAGCCTTAAAATTTACCGGCATCGATCCCTACCACCCATTACGCGTAGCCCGCTCTGAAAAGGAGGTTTTTCAAGCGATGTTCAAAATGATTCGCGAATCCATGAAAGCAAACAGATGCAAGCGCTCAATACTCGTGGGCCACAACGCTCACTTTGACCATGGTTTTGTTAATGCAGCGAGTGTACGGCACAATTTAAAACGTAACCCCTTCCATCCATTCTCTTCTTTCGATACCGCGAGTCTAAGTGCCTTAGCATACGGACAAACAGTTTTATCCCGCGCTTGCGATGCCGCAGGTATCGAGTTTGATGATAAAGAGGCACATTCTGCTCGCTATGACGCAAAAAAAACTGCAGAGCTTTTCTGCAAGATAGTTAATAAATGGAAGAAGTTGGGTGGTTGGCCACTGAGTTCGTAGCCAACCTTAATTGGGATAAGAAATTAAAAAGTGATCTGGCGCTTTATTGGAATATTATTCTGCGCTTTCTTCTGAGTTCGCCGCTTCGTCTGAACCAGCTCCCTCAACCAGAAGCTGCAACTCACCTTTTTCATGCATATCAGTGACGATATCGCAACCACCAACTAACTCGCCATCCACAAAGAGTTGTGGAAACGTGGGCCAATTAGATACCGAAGGAAGGTTCGCTCTAATATCTGGATTGCTTAACACATCAACATAGGCAAAACGCTTTCCACAGGACATGAGAATTTGGGTAACTTGCGCCGAAAAGCCACACTGGGGCTGTTCTGGATTGCCCTTCATATAAAGCAAAATACTATTACTATCGATTTGCTCTTTAATGGTCTCTTCGATGCTCATAACACAACCTCAATAGGATTAGGTTTTAATTAGGTAAAGGAAAGAGCCGGGAAGTTTAAATGATGGTAGTGGCTTTGTCAGTATTAACTGCTATGAAGGTGGAGAGTTCCAACCGCCACCGCCAGGGCTCTTAATAGTCAGTCGATCGCCTGGCTTTACTTCCAAGGCGCATTTCCCAGGTAGCTCTTCGCCATTCAGAAGATTTTGACCTTTAGCGCCAGGTTCTGCTCCGTGCAATCCCCAGGGGCCGAATTGTCGTCGCTCACTTAAGATGCTCAGATGTGCACGCTCGAGAAATTCATATTCTCTGACTATGCCATCGCCTCCTTTATGTTCGCCGGCACCACCAGAGTTGCCGCGCACGGCATAACTGCGCACCCGCAAAGGGTAATGCATTTCCAAACTCTCAACTGGCGTGTTTAAAGTATTGGTCATATGTGTGTGCACACTATCCAAACCTGGATATTGAGGTCCTGCGCCCATACCACCAGCTACCGTCTCGTAATAATCCCAGCGGGTTTCATTTTCATCATCTATATAGCCCATGGCGACATTGTTCATAGTGCCCTGACTCGCAGCCGCAATGTTTTTCGGCATTGACTGAGCCAGTGCGCCAAAAACCAAATCAACCAGACGGGTCGAGGTTTCAACATTTCCAGCTGCAACCGCTGCTGGTCTTTCCGCATTAACAATGGAGCCAGGGTCTGTTTTAATTTTAATTCTTCGGAATAAACCTTCGCAGGCGGGAGCATCTGTTGGCATTAAACAGCGAAAACAATAATAGCCAGCAGCGGCAACTACAGATTCAGGACAGTTCAAATTGCCGGCTACCATTCGGGAAGACCCTGTTAGATCCAATTCCACTTCATGCTCGCGAATGATTAAATCAATCGCTAATAATATTTTCTCCGTCCCCCAACCATCATCATCGAGATAGTCTTCGAAATAATACCGACCCGGATTAAGCTTCTTAATTGTGCTGGCAGCTATACGGTCTGCATAGTCATTTAACTGCAGCATTCCGGATTGATAGGCAACACTATCCATTTTCTCCACCAGTTGCTGTAAGCGCAAAACACCAACCTGATTCGCACCAGCCTGGGCTGCGAAATCTCCAGTGAGTTCATCATCAACGACGTCGGGTAAGTGCATGGCTTCTTGTTGTAGTTTTCCATTGCGCAACAACCAGGTAGGCGGAATTATGATGCCCTCTTCTTCCAGGGTGGAAGAGATAGGCATCGAGCCAGGAGTTTCACATCCAATATTGGCATGATGTGCACGGTTCGCTACAAATCCAATAATTTCATTTTCGACAAATACCGGAGAAATTAGCGTAACGTCGGGCAAGTGTGTACCACCAAGAAAAGGATCATTCAATACAAGCATATCATCCACTTGCCAATCCAACTCCCGTACCACATCTGCCATAGCGAAAGCCATGCTACCCAGATGCACCGGCATATGATCTGCTTGGGCAAATAGTTCACCATTTGCCCCAAATAACGCACAGGAAAAATCCAATCGGTCTTTGATGTTTGGCGAAAACGCGGCCCGACGGAGGACCAAGCCCATCTCATCGCAGATCGCAGCCACCCTGCTGGAAAACAGATTCAGCCCTATTGAATTCATCTCACTCATGGGTGGCTCAGACTAACGAAAGCAGCCTCTGATGACAATTGATCGAGGGGCTGGAACTAGATAAAATGGAGCTCTTCTGGGTAGCGCAAGCTACCCTTTTTATTTTCGATCGAATCAAGCTAAATCCTGGAACCGCGATGAGTGTTAAACATTTTTTAACGCTACTAGACCTTCCTCCCTCCGATGTATTAGCCGTCGTTGAGCGCGCCAGTGCCCTGAAAAAAAATCCTGAAGATGCAAATAGCCAGGCACGTAAGACTCTAGGATTGATTTTCGAAAAAGCATCGACCCGCACTAGAGTTGCCTTTGAAGTGGCGATTACACAAATGGGCGGAACTTCATCGTTCTTAACCACTGGTGATTCTCAAATAGGCCGAGGCGAACCCATTGCCGATACCGCCAGAGTTTTGTCACGCCTGGTAGATTGTCTAGCTATTCGCACTTTTTCTCATAGCACTCTCGAACAATTTGCAGAGTTTTCCCAGGT
>JBJLER010000070.1:0-6143 GCA_045565735.1 Pseudohongiellaceae bacterium | reverse complement strand
AAACAGCCCAAGAGATGGGATTGGACAACGTCTCTCGCTCCAGAAAACAAGATATAATTTTTGTCATACTTAAAAAGCATGCCAAGAATGGCGAAGACATTTATGGTGATGGTGTACTGGAAATACTACAAGATGGTTTTGGGTTTTTAAGATCGGCAGATTCTTCATACTTGGCAGGTCCTGATGATATTTACGTATCACCGAGCCAGATTCGACGATTTAACCTAAGAACCGGAGATACGGTAGCTGGAAAAATCAGGCCTCCTAAAGATGGCGAAAGATATTTTGCGTTGCTAAAGATAAGTGAAATCAATTTTAGCAAACCAGAGAACTCCAAGAGCAAAATCCTTTTCGAAAACCTCACTCCTCTCTTCCCCCAAGACCGATTGGAACTTCAACTAGGTAACGGTAGTACTGAAGATCTTAGTGCCCGAGTTATCGATCTGACTTCGCCAATTGGTAAAGGGCAACGAGGATTGATTGTGTCACCACCTAAAGCTGGTAAGACACTAATACTGCAGAATATCGCGCAATCCATGACGAAGAATAATCCTGAATGTCGTTTAATCGTTTTGCTTATCGATGAACGACCGGAAGAAGTGACAGAAATGCAGCGCTCGGTGCGCGGCGAAGTAGTTGCCAGTACCTTCGATGAACCACCTTCTCGCCATGTTCAGGTTGCAGACATGGTAATTGAAAAAGCCAAACGTCTGGTTGAACATAAAGAAGATGTTGTAATTCTTCTAGACTCTATTACACGGCTGGCGCGTGCTTACAACACTGTTATTCCTTCCTCCGGTAAAGTATTAACCGGTGGTGTTGATGCTCATGCACTAGAAAGACCGAAACGATTCTTTGGTGCTGCACGAAATCTTGAAGAAGGTGGATCCCTGACGATTATCGCTACGGCATTAATCGAAACCGGCTCGAAGATGGACGAAGTGATTTATGAAGAATTTAAAGGCACCGGTAACATGGAATTACATCTAGACAGAAAGGTTGCGGAGAAGAGAATCTATCCAGCAATCAATGTTCGCCGTTCTGGTACCCGCCGCGAAGACTTACTTACCAACGAAGAAGAACTGCAACGCATGTGGATCCTGCGTAAACTTCTGAGCTCCATGGAAGATGTACAGGCGACAGAGTTCATCCTGGATAAACTTAAAGACACTAAAACCAACGATGATTTCTTTAATGCAATGAAAAGAAAATAGAACGGTTTATTCCAGTTTAATCTAATCGCTCTTACAAAATCCTATGGCATTTAAAGATCTTCGCGACTTTATTGATCTGCTCGAACAAGAGGGTGAACTCAAAAGAATTCAAACCGAAGTCGATCCCTATCTCGAAGTAACCGAGATTTCGGATCGCACTTTACGACGTGGTGGCCCCGCACTTTTATTCGAGAATGTGAAGGGCTCTTCACTACCGCTTTTGGCCAATCTGTTCGGTAATACTCGACGCATAGCGCTAGCCATGGGTCAGGAAGATTTGGAAGGTCTGCGTGACGTTGGCAAATTATTAGCTTTCTTACGGGAGCCAACTCCCCCATCCGGTTGGAAAGATCTTTGGCAAAGCCTGCCGAGTTACAAATCTGTATTAAATATTTCGCCGAACGTAAAACGCTCGGCTCCTTGTCAGGAAATCGTTATCAAAGAAGATGATATCGATTTATCGATGTTCCCGATTCAAACCTGCTGGCCCGGTGATGCTGGGCCTCTGGTGACCTGGCCTCTTGTAATAACCAAAGGGCCAGAGAAGGAACGGCAAAATCTTGGCATCTATCGCATGCAGTTAATCGGGTCCAATAAATTGATCATGCGCTGGTTATCTCATCGCGGCGGCGCATTGGATTTCCGAGACTGGAAACTTAAACATCCTGGTGAAGACTTTCCGGTTTCCATCGCGCTGGGAGCTGATCCTGCAACAATTCTTGCTACCGTGACTCCCGTCCCTGATACGCTTTCCGAGTATGCCTTTGCAGGATTATTAAGAGGTGGCAAAACTGATATCGTGAAGTCCCAGACTAATGAATTGCAGGTTCCAGCCAGTGCGGAAATAGTTCTGGAAGGGGTAATCAAACCGGATGAAATTGCCGATGAAGGTCCCTATGGCGACCACACCGGTTACTATAACGAGGTTGAGCAGTTTCCTGTGTTTACGGTGAAACGTATTACTCATCGCAAAGATCCCTTATACCACAGTACCTATACCGGTCGCCCGCCCGATGAACCCGCAATGCTTGGCGTAGCATTGAATGAGGTATTTGTTCCATTATTGCAAAAACAATTTCCCGAAATTTCCGATTTCTACTTACCGCCTGAAGGATGTTCCTACCGTATGGCAGTGGTGTGCATGAAAAAACAGTACGCCGGCCATGCCAAGCGGGTAATGATGGGTATATGGTCTTTCCTGCGACAGTTTATGTATACCAAGTTTATAGTGGTGGTAGACGACGATGTAGATATTCGCAGTTGGGAAGATGTCATCTGGGCTATCACTACCCGAATGGATCCAATTAGAGATACTGTGCTAATAGATAACACACCAATCGACTATCTGGATTTCGCTTCTCCAGTTTCCGGCCTTGGCTCGAAGATGGGACTTGACGCGACGAATAAGTGGCCGGGTGAAACGGAAAGGCAGTGGGGAACGCCAATCGAAATGAGTACCGAAGTTAAACAGAATGTCGATGAGTTGTGGAAGGAACTCGGAATCGATTAATGAGTTATCTTGTTCTGAGAAGGAAGAGGAAGTTCAGGGAGCTGAGAGCCAATTAAATCGCCATAGTTTTGCAAATAAGTTTCACTGGCTTCTACTTCACCTAAATCTTTCAGCAATCTACTTAGTTCACCATAAGCTTCAGCGGTAGGTGAGACCTTAATACTGGCTTTGTAGTATTCCTTTGCTTTTCCCCAAAGCTCATTGCGCATCGATATGCGACCGAGACATAGCATCAAGTTGGCATCGGCTGGCCTCGCTTTTAGCCAACCTTCTGCCATGATGAGTTGTTGTGGACTGACACCAAAATCCAACTCACCGTAGCGTCGCACCAAAATTTCACTCCAACGTTTACTGACTGCAGCTTCAATGACCTTGGCCGCATTGGCCTTAGCATCTAATTGCAGTAGTAACTCGGAGAAGTGCTTAACGACTTTCTCATCTTCACGATATTTCGCCGGCGCCTTCTTCCATAGCTTATTGAGCTGCGTCAGAGGTTCTTCTTTTGTTAAATCGCTTATTGCTGAACAGGCTTCATAAAGCTCTTCCATAAATATGCGCATTTTTATCTGCTCTATTTCTATTGCATCGATGACTTGGTTCTTTTCGAGGGTTGGGACTAGTTCTTTGAGAGCCTGCCAATCCTTAAGTTGGACGTATACTTCCTTTAGTAAATAGAGTAAGGAATGATCATTGACTGAACTTCGTTTAAGTTGTTCCAAAACGGCAACGGATTGTTCCAGCTGGCCTAACTTAAACAACAACTGTGCTTTCAAGAAATTAATAGTGGACCTGGCTTTGGGATACTTTTCTTCAGCATCTTCCAGACATTTGATCCAATCATCTTTACGCCCGATCTTGTGCGCAGCATAAGCAGCAGCGAGATAGTTAACAACGCTAGCGTCTTTGTCACCAGTGCTCTTGGTTAACAAGTTGTAACTAGATAGCCAATTTCCTCGAGTAAAATAAAGTAATCCTTCAATAGTATCGCTGCGAGCTTTAGCTTTGCGTTGCTCATTTAAGTCATGTCCAAACTGAAAAAGTTTGCGGGGGTTAATCCACTGCAACAGCATGACCAACAACTTAAACAATAAGTAAAGAAAACCGCTTGCTACTAGAAGTGCGAATAAGCTTGTTTCGAAGGTGTAATTACCAAAAGCGATTAGCAGGTAACCAGGATCGTTGGGAAAACCGAGATAGAGAGTAACTGAGAGAGCAACAACGATTGTGAGTAAGCTAAAAACAAATAAGCGAATCATGATGCTTACTTTAGTCCAGAGTCAATTGCGAAATCAGTGACAGTGAATTTTCTAAATTTGGAAGGCTCGGACTGACATCGATTCCGCTTAGTTCATCTATTTCTCCCAGCATTGCTTGTCCTACTGCAGATTCCGTAACTGCAAAGCGTTGTAGCCATGCTCTGCTATTTAAAAGACTGCGCCGATACAATTCCCTATCCTGAGCCACCATTGCATACTGCGCCTGTCCTAACATTAAGTGCAGTGATTGTTTGATTGTAGATTCCTGCGCAGGGGCATGCATTGCCGTAGGTTTCTCTTCCCATTTCCGCCAAACGAAAACAGAACTAAGAAAATCGTAAGTTGAATCTATAAAACCATTGGGTTGTGCTCCGATTTCAACGGGCGCCGATTCGATATTGCGACGGTTATCAAAATTCTCTCTCATAGAACCGAGCATATCGATCTGATCGATTCGATTGGTGAGGTTAGAAAGCCTGATGAAGATTCCTTCCCGGTCCACTAACTCAGCACCCAGAAGCAAAGACAAATCATTAGCTATAGATTGTCTGACAGCAAACACTGAACTATTTCCAGATTCGACGATGGATGCGTCTGCGTCTTGTAATAATAGAACTGCGGAAGTTACATCGCCTTCCAATTGCAGTTTCTGATTCGCCATTCGAATCAAAAACTCTGCCTCCAATAATTTCCAATCGAGATTGGGTTGCGCTAGTGGTATGTTTGGTTGTGCTTGCAATTCCAGGAGCTGTTGTTGCAAAGACGCTATTTCAGCGTTCAGTACTGACTCTACTTCTCTTACCGCAGTGTCATCGAACTCAACAGGTTCGAGAGACGCAGCCAATTGTTCCTGCAACTGACTTATTAATGAATTCTGATTAGCAACAGTCTGGCTGAGTTGCTGATTCTCCGTGGTAATGCTGCTTATGTTCTGTTGAAGCTGGTACTGCTGATAACCTACATAGGCAATGCCTGCAGCCACTGGCGCAAACAATGCAAGCACCAGTAGAAATCGTCGTCTTGCATTCTTTTGTTGGCGAGATGTTCGACTCCCCGCTTTTGCGCTGGCCTTAGAAAGCTCTTCGAGTATCTTGGGCGTTTCGGGCTGGTCTACCACTCAATTTCCTCTCTTCTATTAGTCATGGACAATCACTAATATCTCTATGGCCACTATCTATTTTGTCGGCTTAATTAGCAAGCTCTTGTAGTGCATTTATTGACGCTTCGACGTCAGCACCATCCGCATTTTTCACGACGGTGAATCCCTTTTGCTCAGCCAATTCCGCAACTCGCGCAGAAGGAACTACCAGTGGGATTCGCAATAAATCCGTAGATCCTGAAATTAGTTCATATAGTCGATTGAGGGATTCGCCACTTGTTACGGAATAAACGTTTATCGAATTTGTTCTTATTAAATTCCCTAACTCATCTTTCGAGTAATTCACAACAGTCCGTTTATATACTTCGATGTAGTCAACTTGAGCTTTTCTTGCCGTTAAGGACTCTGCTAATAATTCTCTACCGCCCTCACCTCTGAAGATAGCGATCTTCTTATCCTCAATTTCTTTTAGTTCATTTAGCTCAAGTAAGTCTTCACTGCTTGCACCTAAGTCCGAATGTATTACTGGACAACTGAGTTCAGAGCAAATCTTTCTTGCTGTACTTGGCCCGACAGCAATTACATCTATGCCGGTTGGGAATTGTGGCCAATAGTTGTTTATTCTTTCCGCACAGAATTGAACAGCATTAGTGCTAATAAAAATTAGAATATTAAACTTGTCCAGGTTTTGAATTTTTGAATTGGCGACTTTGGTTTGTTCATCGTTATCGATGACTTCAACTTTGATTAAAGGGAAATGGATAGCATTACCTTTAAGATCTTTAATTGCGGAAAAGAATGGTAGATGTTGAGGATCTGGTCGGGTAACCAGAACATTTATTCCGGAAAGAGAAGAGCCCATTGTTAATTCTCGGCCGCTCGTAATTCATCTAAAATTTCTGCTGCTCCCCTTGATAACAAATCTTCCGCTGCTGTTATTCCAAGTTGCTCCGCTGCATGGGAGTTACCAGTTAGTTCGCTTCGAATTATTCTTGTCCCATCAACAGTGCCGACAAGGGCGCGTAAGGTGATTTCGTCATTCTCAAGCTGTGCAAAGCTGGCAA
>JBJLER010000069.1:0-6172 GCA_045565735.1 Pseudohongiellaceae bacterium | reverse complement strand
AAGCCAAGCGAACTGGTCTTAAACCAGCAGAAGATGAGAATAGTGAAAAAATTTCCGACGTTTTAAAAAATGGTTGGCATTTTATAATTCCGCTTTCTGTACTTGTTGGATTTTTGGTGGCAGGTCGCACACCCACTACTTCAGCAGCCTTCGCCATTATCAGCGTAATCGCAGCATCCTGGTTATCACCAAACCCCATGCGCCTGAATGATATTTTTGAAGCAGTGGTAGGTGGCGTGAAAACCATGGTTTCAACTGCTTTACTCCTCGTTGCTGTTGGCATCATTATCAATGTGGTTACAACCACCGGTGTAGGTAATGCTTTCTCATTAATGATCGTGGAATGGGCGCAAGGCAATTTATTAATAACCTTGATTCTGGTCGCACTTGCATCCTTAGTGCTCGGCATGGGGTTACCGGTTACCGCTTCCTATATTGTATTAGCAACTCTTTCCGCGCCACTTATTTTCGACTTAATCAGTCAGTCTGCTTTATTAGAAGCATTACAAGCAGGCAACTTGCCCAACAGTGTTGCTGCAACTATAGGATTGTTCGGGGGTGACCCGGTTGTTGCATTACAAGAAATGCCATTAGAGATGAAGCAGCTAATCCGTCAGGAAATGTTGGATCCAGAAGAACTAACCGGCATGCTATTAAGCGCACACTTGATCATCTTCTGGCTTTCTCAAGACAGTAATGTAACTCCACCGGTTTGCCTTGCTTCATTTGCAGCTGCAGGTATTGCTGGTACACGGCCCATGGCTACAGGCTTAACCAGCTGGAAAATTGCCAAGGGCTTGTACCTGGTGCCGGTGCTGTTCGCTTATTCGCCACTGATTTCGGGCACCTGGCCAGAACGAATCGAAGTATTCTTCTGGTCCTGCCTCGGCCTCTATGCCATGGCGGGATTACTGCAGTGGCATTTGGAAACGAAGATTAATGCCATTATTGCAGCGGCATTAGTAGTTAGTGCAGCCTTATTAATGTGGACACCTTTCCCGATTCATTATCACGTTGCCGGCGCCACCTTATTGCTCGCAATCGTAATTTTCCAAAAACGTAGTAGCACTATTTCTCCCGCGCCTGGTACCTAACAAGACAACTACTATCAAGAGAGACAAATGAGTATCACAGCCAGACAAATTCACCTGGTAAGCCGACCCGACGGCATGCCAAATCATGATCATTTCGCAACCGTTGAGGTCGAACTACCAGCCCCAGGCGACGGACAAGTTCTGATTAAGAACCATTACATGTCGGTTGATCCATACATGCGTGGCCGTATGCGAGCACAAGGTGTCTATGCTGAACCCTACGCTCTAAATCAGCCAATGTATGGAGGCGCTGTAGGCGAAGTATTGAAATCAAATACAGAAGGATTTAAAGCGGGCGACATAGTTTTGAATGGCGCAGCTTGGCAAGATAACTTCTTAGCAGATGCATCGACCGTGAATAAATTTACCCCCTTCGATGCGGATCGTTTATCTCTCTATCTAGGCACATTAGGGATGCCTGGTATGACAGCCTACGTTGGTCTATTGAAATTCGGAGAGCCTAAACCTGGTGAAACAGTTTTTGTATCCGCAGCATCCGGCGCTGTTGGCGCAAACGTTTGTCAGATTGCAAAAAACTTAGGATGTCGTGTTGTCGGTTCCGTTGGCAGTGATTACAAAGCACAATGGCTGTTGGATGAATGCAGTGTCGATGAAGTCATCAATTACAAAACCTGTGGTAACTTAACTGAAGCATTAATCAAAGCAGCACCGAATGGCGTAGATGTGTATTTTGAAAATGTCGGCGGCGAGCATCTGCAAGCAGCTCTCAATGTCATGAACCATTTCGGTCGCATCGCGGCCTGCGGCATGATAACAACCTATAACAACGCGGAGCCCGCATCTGGCCCAAATAATCTAATGCTTATTGTCGGCAAGAAGGTACGCATTAACGGTTTTATCGTGTTTGATCACAATGATATGCGAACGCAATTTCTTTCAGACATGGAGTCTTGGGTGAGCGAAGGAAAGATTAAAACCAAGGAAACCATCGTTGAAGGCTTAGACAACGCAGTCGATGCATTTCTGGCCCTGTTTACAGGTGACAATTTCGGAAAAATGATCGTCAAACTTTGAGCCCAAACCAAGTCATTACGATAGGAAGGTTCTTTAACGCAAATCTTCCACTGCCTGGTTCTGGGATAGATAATTATTACCAGATAGAGACTTAAAGAAATCTGTAATGGCTAGCTTGCCCATAATTGGATCTTTTACTTCCGAAAGGTGCAGCTTGATCCCTGATTCAATCAGTGTCTGATTAATCTTTTCCAGAGTTTCCAGTGCGCTCATGTCGATCTTATTAACCGCGGTGCACATGAGAATCACATGCTCCAGTTTTGGTTTATCTGCAATCAGATTGAAAATGAGTTCTTCCAGGTAGCGAGTGTTGGCGAAGTACAAGCTTTCATCGATACGAATCGAGAGTTGATTTTCAAAAGTTTCAACGGTGTGCAGGTCAACACTTCTGAAATGCTCAGTACCTTTCACTCGTCCGATTACCGCAACATGAGGTTGTGAAGTTTTATATAAATGAATTAGGATAGAAGCGAGCACTCCGGCACCGATTCCTGCTTCCACTCCTACTGTTAAAGTTAATAACAAAGTAATAAAAACTGCGGCAAAATCGGTCTTTGAATATTTCCAGGCTTTTCTTACTACTGAAAAATCAATCAGCCCGTAAATAGCAACGATAATAATTGCAGCCAATGTAACGCGAGGAAGCCAGAACAACGCTGGTGTAAAAAACAATGCAACAATAGTTATCAAGATTGCCGTGAAAAATCCTGCCGCTGGAGTTGCAGCCCCCGCTTCAAAGTTAACTACGGAACGTGAGAATCCACCGCTAACCGGAAAGCCACCACTAAAAGAAGAGGCAAGATTGGCCGTACCCAGACCTACCAGCTCCTGATCAAGGTCGACTCGTTCTCGTCTTCTCCCCGCCAGTGTCTGAGCAACGGAAATGGATTCTACGAAACCAATAATCGAAATAAACAAAGCAGAACCCATCAAAGCACTTAGTAAGTCAACAGACATATCGGGCAATCCAAAAACAGGCAATCCTTGTGGGACTTCACCCAACAATTGGATACCTTGTTGATCAAGCCGAAGTGTATAGGCAAGAAATCCAGTTATCAAAGCAATTAACAAAGGACCTGCGCGCGAAAACGTAGTTGCAATTCGACTGTCGAGACCGAGTTTAAGTAGCCTACTTTTAATCATCGTTTTCCAAAACACAAGAAAGACAACAGATCCAACACCCAGAGCCAACGTCACTAAATTAGTGTTCGGTACTTCTCGCACTAAGGAAACGATTAGCTCCAGAAAGTTTTGGCCGTTGGCGGACACTCCTAATATATATTGCATCTGACTGAAACCGATAATTAGTGCTGACGCTGTAACGAAAGAGCTAATGACTGGATGGGAAAGAAAGTTTGCCATAAAGCCTAACCGCAGTAGACCCAGCAATAACAGGAACACTCCGGACAAAAAGGTAAGCGCTAATGCTGCCGTAACCATTTCTTCTGGATTCGGCAATGATAGTTTGGCCAATGCCGCTGATGTCATTAAGGAAATTACCGCAACTGGGGCGACAGACAAGGTATTGCTGGTACCGAAAATAGCGTAAACAGACAGGCCAATAATACTTGCATATAAACCAGTTTCTACAGGAAGCCCTGCCAACAGCGAATAAGCAAGCGCTTGCGGAATTAACATAATAGCGACTATCAATGCAGCTACCGTGTCATCTGCAAACTTGTTATTGGTATATTGAGGACCCCAAGTTAAAATTGGGAAGTAACATTTCAGCGAAGGTCTGTTCTTCAAAACTATACTCATTTTCTAATTATGCGCCACGCTCGATTTTCGCAGCTTAGCCAAACCATAGCATTTCCGACAAACGAAAATAGTCAAGTCTAGAGTCAGTGTTATGAAAATCGCAAGTGCTAACCCCCATTGTATCGCAAACGAATTCAAAGGCACGGTATACGAATATTGCCCCATTGCCTCTTGATAGAATTCTTGATCGGCACCAAACATGACATGCACGGCAACTGCAAAGGCATTGTTATCCAATGCGCTTCTTTCTACGAGTAATCGATTATATCGAGAAACGATTAAACGAATACTTCCGGCATCGCTTTCGAACACTGCATCATTGCTTGCCGTATAATAAGCGATCAGCGCTTCGAGGTCTCCGTCAAATAGCCGGTCAGCGGTGTCCTGAAATCCACTGATATTAGTACTTGCCTCGCGAAAATGAGCGTCGATTCGCTGGTTATATTGTTCCACAAAGCTCGGCACCTGAATTCCCAACAGTATACCAACCGCAAACACCGCCAGGCGGCTATAGGCACGGAATATTGAGGTGAAAAACATGGGAAGGCAATAACTAGAACTGATTGCTGGATCTATAACTTTGACAGCAAAAACGGGGATTTAGTTCTATCCCTGTTCCAGTAAATTACGTAAATCAATAATGGCGGCGTTTGCCCGAGAGATGTAGTTCGCCATAGTAAGTGAGTGATTGGCAAACATTCCAAACCCAGAGCCGTTAAGTATTACCGGAAAAAACATTGTGCGCTGACTCGCTTCTAATTCGCGAATAATCTGTTCGAGACTGGCCATAGCATTCTTGTCTTCCAGTACCGGCTCGAAATCTGTTCTCACCGCCACCAGAAAATGCATTAAGGCCCAGGTTGCTCCTCTCGCTTCATAAAACACATCGTCGATTTTCAGCCAGGGTGTGCGAATCGACATTTCCAATTGAATCGGCGTTGACTGTGCGGCTCCTTTCTCTCCTGCCATGTCCGTATTAATTCTTTCCTGTCCAACGGATGCGCTTAATCGCTGGGACAAACTTCCTAAACGCGACTCAACATCTAATAACCAATTAGAAAGATTGTCAGCACGAGCGAAGAATTGCGCATCGACATTTTGCGGATCAGAAATTCGGGTTAGATAAGAATTCAAACTATCAATAGCTTCGTTGTATTCAACTTCAGTAGGAGGAAATAACCAGCTGTCATTATCAAAATGAAATTGCGGTTCACTGACGATTAAATCAGGATCTTCAATCGATTGTGACTGGGATCGACTAAAACTTTCTCTGAAGGCACGGGATAAATCTCTTACCTGAACTAGCGCTCCGAATTCCCAGTTGGGTATATTGTCGAGATAGACTCCCGGTGGTATTACATCATTGGTTAAATAACCTCCGGGTTTCTCTAGTAAAGTTTCGGAAACACGAATTAGAACTGCAGTTGTTGCAGCACCGACTACATATTGATTCCCCACAGCGGCCAGTTTTGTTGCGGTGTTTTGTGCGACAGAAAATTCCACAGGCTCGCGACTCCAATACATGCCTACCAGAATTATGAACACTATAGCAACACCAATCAGTGAGAAGATTATCTTCTGTAAACCAGCGACGTCTTCACTTGCTTTAAAGACAGAAAATATTCCACTAACTTTTTCTTTGAGGGATTCGCGGAACTTCATAGTTTGCTCCTCAATTTTCTGGCATGCGTAACCTTATACTCGTTTGACCAGCGAGCTCGATATTTCCCCGCAACCGAAATCCGCCCAACACTTCACGCATCTCGAGAAACATCCATCGCGCAGTTTCGTCATTCGGAGCAGTGATTAGCACGAAAGCATCATTTTCTTTTGCTTTCACTGCTATGTCCGCTAGCAGTAGTTGCGCCCCTTCAGTTCGGCGCGCGAATTCACCGCTATCAAGGTTAAAGAACAAATCATTAGAATTACGCTCAGACTCTAATTCAATCCAAGCCTCTAATAACGCCGGATGTTTATCGTTTATATTTCTCGCGTTTTCTAATAAAGCTTCAGCATTAGCGAATAGTCCACTCCGGCTGGCTTCAGCAGATAGTTCTACATAGCGAATAACAATTCTGTTTAAACCATCGAGCGCAATTTCATTGCCAGGATCCATTGCCAGTACTCGCTGAAATCGTTGATGGGCGTTGTCATCAATTGGCGTCATTAAGCGATCATCATCTAATGCCTGCAGTCCTTCAAACAAAGTGTCCGCGATAATTCGCTCCTGTTCTGTTTGCTCGCCTGGAATAACTGTTAGTGGCTCACTAGTCATTTGGATA
>JBJLER010000068.1:0-6258 GCA_045565735.1 Pseudohongiellaceae bacterium | reverse complement strand
GGTTCATTTTGTTCTGTGAGAATTTCAGCCATAGTGACTACATAGCTGATGCGATTGGGATCTTTATTCAATAAAGGTAATAGGGTCCTCGCTGCGTTCGCATATTGTCCGTTTTCATAATAGGCAATCACCAGGCTATAGCGATTAACGTCTCGAGTGAACTCACTGGTGCTCTCGCTCAATAACCTTTGGTATTCAGAGACTAAATCTGCTTTATCTGGCGTATAGTGACCAATTACACGAGCACGATTAATCTGGTATTCCATATTCACGCCATATTCTCTCCGTGGATAGCGAATAGCGCGACCGCGAGCGTCAGCAATTCGTGACTCAGTTACCGGGTGGGATAAAAGAAACTCAGGTGGTCTGCTTCTGAAGCGGGATATTGCTTGCAGATTTTCAAATAGAGTTCCCATAGCTTCGGGATCAAAGCCAGCGGCAAACATATTGTCCTGACCTACACGGTCCGCTTCCGCTTCGTTGCTGCGACTAAAGCGTAATTGATTTTCAACGGCGCGTCCCTGCACGGCAGTGATTGCGGCTGCGCCGTGTTCAGCCTGAGAAGTTGCCATTATCAGTACGCTGGCTAACAGTGAGGCGATTTGCCCGACTTGGCCCGATTGTGCCTGGTCAACACCACGAGCGAAATGACGTTGGCTAACATGAGCAATTTCATGAGCCATTACTGAAGCAAATTCAGACTCGCTTCTAGCATTTAGGAATAGGCCAGTATTTACGCCGATAATGCCGCCAGGTGCCGCGAAAGCATTTAGCTCTTCGCTGTCGATAATGACGAAAGAGAGGCGATGATCTTGAAGTTGGCTTCGGGATGCCAGTTTGTAAGTGATGTTTTCAAGGTAATTCATCAGCACCGCATCCGGAATTGTCGGTGCGCTGCGGCGTATCTGTGCGAGGAATTGCTGGCCCATTTCATATTCCTGCCCCAACGATACTGTGCCAGATATGCGATCGCCCAAAGAAGGCAAGTTTTGCGAATAAGCAAATGGAATGCTTAAGGCCATGCCGAAGCAGGTAATCAGGAATCTTTGAAAGGTTTTACTCATTACTATGAAACATCCTCTCCAGATCTCAGATTACCATAAATAGTTCTATAAAAAGAGTAGGTTATGGTTCAAAAGCAGTAATATAGGAGATAGTCATATGGTCGCAGATTCATAGGCATATGACCGTAATGATTGATAAAATAAGATGATGGATATAAACCCTGACATTGAACTGGATTTGAGTGGCCTTGCCTGTCCCATGCCGCTGCTGAAAGCGAAATTAGCGCTCAATAACATGGAATCTCAGCAGATATTAAAAGTTGTGGCAACAGATCCGGGATCTGAAAAAGATTTTCACTTATTCGTCGAGCAAAGTGATCATCAGATTCTTGATTTTCAGAAGGATGATAGCGCGTATTTTTATTGGATTAAGAAGGGCTAAGCCCGAGGAAAACTTTCTTCCATGAAAAAATTGCTCAACGATTTCTTCGATCGTTACTTTCATGACGAAGAATCCATTATTTTAGTAATTCTGCTTAGCGCAGGATTAATCATTCTTTTGTTGTTTGGAAGTATCTTGGTGCCATTAATAGCAGCAATTATCATCAGCTATTTAATGCAAGGCTTGGTGAATTTATTGCTACGCCAGAGAATGTCCACGAAATTAGCGTTTTCCTCAGTTTACATATTGTTTGTCGGCATTTTTACGATGCTGCTTTTCTTCGTTCTTCCTCAGGTGTGGAATCAGCTAAGACGTATGCTTGATGACGTTCCTAACTTGGTGAACCAGGCTCAAGAGGCTTTAAGAAATCTTCCTGAAAATTATCCTGATGTGTTTTCAGAACAATGGGTGCAACAAGCCATCAATAGTTTAAGTGGTGAAGTCAGGGGATTCGGCCAAACAATTCTTGAATTTTCCTTGGCGAGTCTGCCTTCGCTATTTGGCTTGTTTATTTTTCTAATACTCATGCCAATCCTGGTCTTCTTTATGATGAAAGACAAGGATGAATTGGTGCTATGGTTTGGAAACTTTTTGCCGCGCAATAGACCATTAATGAGTGCGATCTGGAAGGAGATGGATGAGCAGATTGCAAACTACATCAGAGGCAAGGTAGTAGAAATAATTATCGTAGGTAGTGCTGCCTACTTAATTTTTATTCTTATTGGAATTAACTATGCTTTGGCTTTATCAGTGTTGGTTGGCGTCTCAGTCATTGTTCCCTACATAGGTGCGATCGCTGTAACTATTCCGGTTGTTGCCATTGCCTATATTCAATGGGGATTTACCGGAGAATTCTATTCGGTGACGCTGGCTTACCTCATTCTGCAAATAATTGATGGTAACGTACTCGTCCCCATTATTTTCTCTGAGGCGGTTAACTTACATCCGGTCGCTATAATTGCCGCTGTTCTCTTTTTTGGCGGAATCTGGGGTTTGGCCGGTGTATTCTTTGCCATTCCACTGGCTACTCTTATTAAAGCCATAATTAACGCCTGGCCTAGTAAGGTTCAATCAAAACCTCTGCCCGACTAAGGTCTCATATTTTGGTCTCGGATTTGCCAATATGTTAAAGTCTGCGGATCATAGAGCAGGCAATTATGTCCATAGAATTAAAAGGCAGTTTGGTCGCTATAGTGACTCCAATGCGGGGGGATGGGACCCTTGATCTCTCGGCATTCGATCGCCTTGTGGATTGGCACGTAGACGCCGGAACCGATGGTATAGTCGTGGTAGGAACAACCGGTGAATCGGCTACGTTGAGTGTTCAAGAGCATTGCGACCTGGTGTCTCACTCCGTAGAAGTAGCAGGCAATAGAATTCCAATCATTGCCGGTACTGGCTCAAATTCAACTGACGAAGCCCTCTATTTCACAAAATCTGCTGCAGAGCATGGTGCAGATGCGGCGCTATTGGTGACTCCTTACTATAATAAACCTTCACAGGAAGGCCTCTATCAACATTTCAAGGCTGTGGCCGAAGCAGTTGATATACCACAGATTCTATACAACGTACCTGGGCGCACTGCCTGTGATATGAGTTTGGAAACGGTAAATCGATTGGCTGATCTTGAAAATATTATAGGTATAAAGGATGCAACCGGGGATATTCTGCGTGGCCATGAGCTGGTACAAAGATGTGGTGATCGTTTAAAGGTTTATAGTGGAGAAGACGCTATTACTTTAGCGCTCATGGAAGGTGGCGCTGAAGGAACAATTTCTGTTACTGCTAATGTGATTCCCAGTTTGATGGCTGAAATGTGTGGGTTGGCATTAGCTGGAGATTTCGCCGCAGCAGCGGAAGTCGATAGTAGATTAGCACTGCTCCACCAGAATTTATTCCTCGAAGCGAATCCGATTCCAGTGAAATGGGCCTTGGCAAAGATGGGTCTAATCGCACCAGGAATACGGTTACCACTTGTGGAACTTGACGTGAAGTATCACGTCCAAGTAACAACTGCTTTAGAACAAGCGGGCATTTCTTTTCCAGAAGCCGCTTGATAAGGGAAACAAAGATTGAAAACTAGAAATCTATTGCTCTTAGCTGGTTTTGCTGTGCTTAGTTCCTGCAATTATTTGCTGGGAGAAGAGGGGCTATTTCCAGATCCGCAAGACGATTATCTCGGTGCGAGCACCGCGCCTCAGATGCAAATACCGAACCAGCTTGATAGCTACACACTTGATCAGTTGTATGTAATCCCTGAGAGATTCTCTTCCCTGACGGCGCTCGAAGACGTGCCGATGCCCAAACCTATCGAACGAGGAAGACGGGAAGGAGTGGTAATTCAGAGTTTAGCAGATCGCCGGTGGATTGTGATTGATGCAACCCCTGGTCAGGTTTGGCCTCTAATTAGAGATTACTGGACCGAGCTACAGATTATTCTCGATTACGAAGACCCAAGTAACGGTGTTATGGAAACAGCATGGGTTGAAGTTGGTGGCGATGATGAGATGCGTCATAAGTACCAGATAAAAATTGAGCCGGGACTCCATTCTGGTTCGTCAGAGGTGTATATATTGCACTATGAAAATTTAAATTCTGAAGTCGTGCCACTGATTATCAGTTGGCCGGAAGAATCGAATTCTCCTGATTTAGAGCAACAAATACTTACTTCAGTTTCACAATATCTCGCGGATAGAAATGATGTTTATCAAGCATCCTCCGCTAGTCTATTGGCGGGCAATATCGAAGCAGAATCAAAAGCAAACCTGATTGAAGACGAGTTAGGTGATCCGATGCTGGAGCTCAAGGTTGATTATAATCGTGCTTGGGTGCAGGTTAGACAAGCATTGGAAAACGCTCAAATCACCATCGTAACCAGTGACAGAGATCAATCTATTTTTAATGTTCAGTTTGCAGGTATCCCTGAAGAGGATGATGGACCAAGTTTAATTGGGCGCTGGTTTGGTTCTAGTAATGATGGGATTGCTGAGGTAAGAGATTTTAGTGTGCGGCTCTTGCAAACAGAAAATGTAATTAATGTAGTAACAGAGGAACTGGAAGTATCTGAGGATTCACCTCAGCTTACTGAAGAGCTGTTACAAGTTATCAATGATAATCTGAGTTAGTGTCTGCGCTAAGAACCTTTTAATTCCATGGAAATATTTGTACTGATTGCTAGCACTAGTTTGCTCTTTGCGGCGCTAGCAGTAATCGCTGCGCTTGCTCGACAATTGCAGGGAGTGAAGATTCGCGAAGCCACTGCTAATGAAAGAGTAACCGCCAAAGAAGCCGAATTGGAATTCCTTCAATCGAATCATGCCGAGCTGTCTGAAGATAACAGTTCATTAAAGTCAGAAATTCAAAACTACCGAGAAGAGCTCGCTACTGTCAAAACTAGTTTGGATTTAGAGCGTAAGCAGTTTGGAGAAAAACTATCATTGCTCAATGAATCGAAAGAACAACTGAGCACAACTTTTAAGAACATAGCCAATGAGATCTTTGAAGATAAGAGTAAAAGATTTACTGCCACCAACAAAGAAACTCTTAACGCGGTTCTAAATCCGCTGCAGGCAAGAATTCAACAGTTTGAAAAACGGGTTGAGGAAACTTATGACAAGGAGTCGAAAGAGCGTTTCTCATTGGCTAAAGAAATTGAAAATCTGCAGAAACTAAACACTCGCATCAGCGAAGAGGCTATAAATCTCACTAACGCTCTTAAAGGTGACAATAAAGCTCAGGGAAGTTGGGGTGAATTTGTCCTGGAATCTATATTGGAGAAGTCTGGACTGGTCAAAGGAAGAGAATATGAGGTTCAAGTAAGTTTAAAAGATGAAGAGGGAGGTAAAGCGCAACCAGATGTCATCGTACACCTGCCCGAATCACGAGACATAATTATCGACTCCAAGGTCTCGCTCAAAGCTTGGGATGCTTATAGTGCGGCGGAAGAAGAGTCTATAAAAGAAGAGGCGCTCAAGCAGCATATTGTTTCTATTCGAAACCATGTGAAATTATTATCTAGCAAAGATTATCAAAACCTAATCGGTGTTAACTCCCTCGATTACGTATTCTTGTTTATGCCAATCGAAGCTTCTTATTCGGCGGCCTTGCAAGAAGATCCAGAGTTGTTTCAGTTTGCCTTTGAAAGAAACATAATTTTTGTAGTTCCGACTACGTTACTTACTACTTTAAAGACTGTTCAGAATCTTTGGCGTCTGGCTCAACAAAATAAAAATGCTAATGAAATAGCAGAGAGAGCTGGAGCTCTCTATGACAAATTCGTTGCCTTTGTCGATAACCTGGATGAAGTGGGTGAACGAATTGATGCAAGTAAGAAAAGTTTTGAAAAGGCACACAATAAACTACTTTCCGGACGTGGCAATCTTGTTAAACGAGCCGAATCACTTAAACAGTTAGGTGCTAAGACTTCAAAAAAACAAAAAGCCGAGAATCTTTCCTCGGCGCTTGACGATGAGTCTGGATCATTAACTTCAAAACGATCGAAACTCGAAGGCGGAGAAGAAGTTGAAGGTAAAGCTCGACATTAGTATGCACTAGTCGAAGCGCACTCAATTATGGAAGCTATTCTAGAATTTCTCTCTTGCGGAACCCCCGATTCCTGGATTGATGCCGCCAAAGATAACCAGGACCGTCTGCTCATCGATCATGCGAATTGTGAAAAGAAGGCCGCTGCTAGCGCGATGAATTTAATGTATCGCTATACCACGAGACCAGAGCTACTCAACAAGATGTCGCAACTGGCTCGTGAGGAATTATTGCATTTTCAGCAAGTCGTGGAAATCTTGGCATTCAGGG
>JBJLER010000067.1:0-6294 GCA_045565735.1 Pseudohongiellaceae bacterium | reverse complement strand
GATTGCAATATCGCGCGGTTTGCTGCTAGCTTTCATTACAGATTTTTTAATAACTAGAGCTAAGAGGTAATCATGAAACTCGGCCGCAAATTTCCCCTTTTTGTTCTTTTAAGCATATTGCTTTTTTCAACGATCACACAAGCTCAAGAAGTATTTAGAGCTCGGCTTTCCCCAATGCCAACAACCCCACAAACGGTTACAACGATTCTTGGGGAAGGAGAAGTGATTCTTACCTTAAACGGCAATTCATTGAGTGTGGAAGGCAGTTTTGAGGGTATGAGTTCAGCGGCAACTGGTGCACATATTCACAACGGACCACCAGCACAACCAGGACCGGTAATTCATACCTTGGAAGTAACTCAGACTACTGGAGGATCAGTTCTAGGTGAGCTCACATTAACTGAAGAGCAGGTAGAAGCTCTGCACAATAATGAGTTCTACATTCAGATTCATAGTGAAAGTAATCCTCCGGGTGAATTAAGAGGTTGGGTATTCTTACGCAGCCATTTCGATAATTAGTATTAGCGGAATTACTCGATGCATTTCAATTTAATTGAAAAGAAAAGACACCTGGTACTTAGTGCATTTTTAATTCTGGGATTAAGTGCCTGCGGGGGTGAAACAACTGCTCCTGAACCAGTTGCAACTTCTGTTCCTGAAGTTGAATCAGCACCCTCATTTGAAAGTCAAGCTACTGTGGGAGCAGATAGCTATGCAACCAATTGTGCTAGCTGCCATGGTGCTAACCTGGAAGGAACTACATTAGGCCCTCTACTTTCCGGGTTTAGTTTCGTGCAGCGTTGGGGAACACAAACGCCGGCTTTACTACTCGGCAATATTCAATCGAACATGCCACCAGGCGGTAATGAAAACATTAGCGATGAAGACTACCTCAACATCGTCGCTCATATTTTGAATATTAATGGAGTAGATAGCGTTAGCGATGCTTTAACTGCTTCTTCCGATTTCGAGATCGCCGACAATATTTCGCAAATTATTGCTCAACGTCAACGCCCCGAGCCACCTGCCCCTCAAGGTTTAACGGTAACCGGAAACACGGAAGAGTTTGTTGAGTTTGTTCCTCTTACTCAAGAAATGCTGAGGGATCCGAATCCTGCTGATTGGCCTATGCATCGTCGAAATTTTTATGGCCATAGTTATAGTCCGCTAGATCAAATCAACACCGAGAACGTAAAGAATCTGAGCCTGGAGTGGGTGTGGAATATGCACGAGGGCGATTCTGAACCAGCGCCTCTTGTCTACAACGGCATTATCTATCTTATTAATCCTGGGAACGTCATCCAGGCACTCGATGCTGAGTCTGGAGAATTAATCTGGGAACACTGGACTGGTCCGGCCAATCGACAGGACATGCGAAATATTGCGATGTATGACGATAAGATAATTCAAGCAACTACTGATGCACGCCTGGTTGCTCTGGATGCTCGCACCGGCGAGCAAGTCTGGGAAACTGTTGTAGCAGATAATAGTAAAGGGTTTGCCAATTCATCTGGCCCCATTGTGGCAGATGGAAAAGTTATACAGGGACTCGCGGGATGCGCCCGCTACATACCGGAAGACTGTTACATCAGCGCTTATGATGCAGACAACGGCGAACTACTATGGCAATTCATAACTATTGCTAAGATGGGGGAGCCAGGCGGCGACACGTGGGGTGGTTTGGATAATATATTCCGTGCCGGTGGTGAAACTTGGATTACTGGCAGTTACGATCCAGATCTAAACCTAACTTATTGGGGCACTGCACAACAAAAACCCTGGGTCCCAGTGTCACGTCACATGACAATTTTCGACGTGGGACTTTATACCAATGCTACAGTCGCAGTCGATACCGAATCAGGGGAGCTTGATTGGTATTTCCAACATGTACCGGCAGAAGCACTCGACTTAGACGAAGTATTTGAACGCGTGTTGGTTAACCGCGGTGATGAGAAGTTTGTTTACTCGATTGGCAAGTACGGCATTCTATGGAAGAACGATCGCGTCACTGGGGAATTCCGAGGATTCCAAGAAACAGTCTTTCAAAACGCGTTTACCAACATTGATCCTGACACAGGTGAAGTTACTTATCGCCAAGACATTCAGAATGCACAATTGAATGAGTGGACTTCAGCTTGCCCTTCAAGTGCCGGTGGTAAAGACTGGCATTCAATGACTTACCATCCACCGTCGGGATTAATAATTGCACCCCTAAGTCAAACCTGTTTGGAAAACGCAGCACGAGAAGTTGCATTAGTACAAGGCGGTGGTGGTCTAGCTGCAAGTCGTAAATTTTTCGAGATGCCTGGTACCAATGGCAATCTTGGCAAGGTAGGTGCTTATCATGCGGACACGCTAGAAGAAGTATGGAGTTTTCAGCAGCGAGCATCCTTACATACCGGTACTATTTCTACCGGTGGTGATCTGGTGTTCGTGGGCGATCTCGATCGCCGCTTTAAAGCATTTGATGTTAATACTGGTGATGTTTTATGGGAGACCCGCTTAGGAACTTCTGTTCAGGGCCATCCGGTTTCTTTTGCTGTAGACGGTAAACAATACATTGCAGTAACTGCTGCTTTAGGCGGCACTAGCCCTCGCACCGTGCCTGGAGTGATCGCAACTGAAATTACTTACCCAAGATGGGGCAATGCAATCTATGTCTTCTCTTTGCCTGACGAATAAAAACGAATATTCCTTAATAGGCCTATCACAATGAAAAAAATTAAAACTGTTCTAGGAATCTCTACTCTTACTTTACTGGTCGCCTGCGGTAGCGAATCCGGAGATGGCTCCGGAACCGGAGCGGGCGTAGGTGCAGGTGATGGAGCCAGCACGGCAATTGAACTGGAACCAGTTACTACATTTGCAACACAGGCCGATGCAGGAGTGCAAGCCTATGCGACCTATTGCGGTGCTTGCCATGGCGCTGGATTAGAAGGGACTGCTTTAGGACCTATGTTGAGTGGTGGTGGTTTCCTTGGAAGTTATGGACGTCAATCACCATTTGAATTTTTTAATTTCCTGAAAGCCAATATGCCTCCCGAGGACAGTGGCAATGTCAGTGATGAAAACTACTGGGCCATTGTTGCTCATGTCATGCGCAACAATGGTGTTGCTGATACTAATCCGATTTTGGACGAAACAGCAGCTTACGCCATGGCCACAAATATCCCAGGCGTTAATCCGACGCTAACTCAACGACGCATTGCATCTGACCGTCCCACCGGGGTGGTAGTGGCGGGCACAGTTGAAAACTATGAACCAGTTACCGATGCCATGCTAATCAATCCGTCTCCAGATGATTGGTTAATGTTGCGGGGTAACTTTGAAGCCTGGAGTTATTCGCAACTCGACGAAATTAACTCAGACAATGTTGGAGATCTTCGCCTGGAATGGATGTGGAGTATGCATGAAGGCGACTCCGAACCATCTCCACTGGTTTACGATGGCGTTATCTACTTAGTCAATACCAGCAATATTATTCAGGCGCTTGATGGCAAAACTGGTGAACTGATTTGGGAACACCATGCCGGTCCATTCGACAGTGAAGACATGCGCAACATCGCCATCTATAACGATAAGGTTATTCATGCTACAACCGATGCTCGCTTACTCGCGCTAGATGCTCGAACTGGGGAATTGGTTTGGGAAACAGAAATTGCTGACGGAACTAAAGGCTTTGGTAATTCCAGTGGGCCGATCGTTGCCGATGGGAAAATAATTCAAGGGCTGCTCGGTTGTTCGCGTTTCATTGAAGATGACTGCTACATCAGTGCCCATGATGCGGACTCAGGTGAACTTTTATGGCGCTTTAACACAATTGCTGAAGCTGGCACACCTGGAGGTGATACCTGGGGAGGCATTGATGACTTATTCCGAGCCGGAGGTGAGACTTGGATTACTGGTTCCTATGATCCGGAACTTAAACTGACTTATTGGGGTACGGCGCAACAAAAACCCTGGATGCCTGCGAGTCGATCTTTGTCTATATTCGATGCAGGATTGTTTACCAATGCAACTGTAGCCATCGATGTCGATAGTGGTGACTTGGATTGGTACTTCCAGCATGTTCCTGCGGAAGCATTAGATCTGGATGAAGTATTCGAGCGAGTCTTAATTAACCGTGGTGATGACAGATTGGTTTATTCCATTGGTAAGCATGGAATTCTTTGGAAACACGATCGAGTAACCGGCGAGTTCATCGATTACAAAGAAACGGTTTTCCAAAATGCGTTTACCAACATTGATCCCGACACAGGTGAAGTTACTTATCGCCAAGACATTCAAAACGCCCAGATTGATCAATGGATTTCTGTCTGCCCTTCTACAGCTGGTGGTAAAGACTGGCACTCCATGAGTTACCACGAGCCAACTGCTGCTCTAATTATTCCTTTGAGTCAGTCCTGTCTGGAAATTGCCGCAAGGGAAGTTCCTCTGGTTCATGGCGCGGGTGGTACAGCTGCAAACCGACGCTGGTTTGAAATGCCTGGAACCAGCGGCAATATGGGTAAGCTTGCTGCTTATAACGCAGATACCATGGAGGAAATCTGGTCTTTCGAGCAGCGCGCTGCATTTTTAACTGGGGTTCTTTCTACAGCAGGTAATGTTGCTTTCGTTGGCGATCTTGATCGTTACTTCCGCGCGCACGATGCCACCACCGGTGACATCCTTTGGGAAACTCGACTAGGGACATCAGTTCAAGGTCATCCTGCTACTTTCGCAATTGACGGCAAACAATACATTGCCGTAACCACTGCTATGGGGGCTCGAGGTGTGAGTCCCAGAACCGTTCCAAGTGTGGTAGCTCCTGACGTAAGGCATCCGAGTTCCGGCAACGCACTCTTCGTGTTTAGCTTGAGCAACTAGCAACCAGTTATCGCAAAGTAGTTCATAATCTACCAAGCCCATCTCTAGATGGGCTTGATATGGCTTTTTGCTGTAATTTTGTTGTCTTTCTGTGAGGGGGGGGATCAAGGTCAAATGCAATGAACAACTATCTGATAATCATATTGAGTTTATTGAACATCTAGCGAAAGCCCGAGATATTGAAAAATACTGGGGAGAAAAGAATCAGGTTAGTATATACAGTTTACCGACAAACATTATTTCTGAAGAAACTACGGAAGACGAAGAGGCAAACACATGAGTGACGAAGATCAGGAATCAGTAGAAGTCGAGGAAGAAAAACCGAGCAACATTGGCAAGATTGAATGGTTTGACTTGACAGTAGATGATGCCTCCAGAGTGAAAGATTTCTATTGCTCAGTAGTCGGTTGGAGCAGCAGTGAACAAGACATGGGAAGTTACAGTGATTACAACATAAACCTGCCGAATTCGACTAATCCTATTGCTGGCATTTGTCACGCCCGCGGCTCTAGCGCTAGTTTACCAGCGCAATGGTTAGCTTATGTCAAAGTAGTGAGCGTGGAAGAAAGTGCGGAAAAATGTGAAAAGCTTGGTGGCAAGGTGATCGATGGTCCGAAAAGGCTAGGCAGCATGCAATTTTGCGTCATACAAGATCCCGCCGGTGCAGTATTAGCTTTACTGTCAGAGAGAAATACATAAGTCAGTTAAATGGCCATTGTCATTGCGGGACGATCAAGTTTGCTATGCATTCTCCAGGAGGGCTCCAAGGACTCCGCAGATGGAATTGTTCTTTATCTAAAACAAAAGGTGTAGCTATGGCTAGTGCCAAACTACCGGAGTTTCAAATCACTGCAGGCGAGGACAAACCAAATCTTTATAAATGGAATACCATGATTGCGAAGCATTACTTCTGTACGGAATGTGGAATTTATACTCATCACCAAAGACGAGCGGCACCAGATGAATATGGGTTTAATGCTACCTGAATTGAAACTATAAAAATTGCTGATTTGGGAGAAGCACCAATGACAGATGGCTCTGCAATGACTCTGGTTGGGGAATAGAATGGGTACGGTCGAAAATATTTTCATTGCCAACGGCAAGCGTCAAAAGGTTGAACCACTGGAATTTGCCACGTTTGTAGCAGGAAAAGGAATCCTTGGCGATCGTTATCATTTGATGTCGTCAAACATGTTGGCAAAAGGCAAGTCTGCGCCTCTCAATCACATTACGTTCATAGCCCAAGAAGAGTTAGACGCATTCTTGAAACGACATGATACAAAGCTTGGACATGGAGAGTTTCGTCGCAACGTAATAACTTCCGGTATAGATTTGAACGCCCTCGTTCACAAAGAATTTAGAGTTGGCACTGCGCTCTGTCGTGGCGTCGAATTGTGTGAACCTTGTCAGGTGTTATCCAGAACAGTT
>JBJLER010000066.1:0-24559 GCA_045565735.1 Pseudohongiellaceae bacterium | reverse complement strand
CTACTATAGCGGTGACATTGGCCAACTATCAAACTGATCAATTGCGAGTTCACTTGGGACGTGGTTTGGATAATGGCTTAACGACACAGGAAATCTCGGAATTGATTGCCCAGGTAACCCTTTACGCTGGCTTTCCTCCAGGGGTTAATGGCTCGCGAACATTTGCGGAAGTTCTGCAAGAAAGAGGTTTGCCACTGCCAGACTAAGGTGCTATCCCTTTTATTTAGAGAAGTGTCTGTACCGTATCAAAAATCTCGGGGAAAGTAGGGCAAGAAGAATTTTCATCTGCGGTTCTGGTAGCGCATTACTAGAGTCTATCAAGATCAGCAAGGTACTCATTCGCTTGTTTGATAATTGATTGCTGCATTTCCGATCCCATTCTGTCCCATGTTGTATATAGCATTCTTAGCCGATGGTTTTTTTCTAGTTCGCTTCGATGTTTGCTCATGAAATTCCAGTACAGACTGTTTAGCGGACAGGCGGAAGGTCCAAGCTTTTCTTTTATTTTGTAATGACAATCATTGCAATAATCGCTCATCTTGTTTATGTAGTTTCCTCCCGCAGCATACGGTTTTGTTCCGACTAGTCCACCATCGGCAAACAATGCCATACCGCGAGTATTAGGCAATTCAACCCACTCAATAGCATCGAGGTAAATACCTAAATACCACTGATCGACTTCCTTGGGATCTATGCCCGTTAGTAAGCAAAAGTTACCGGTCACCATAAGGCGCTGAATATGATGCGCATAGGCATGTTCCAAGGACTGAGTTATCGCTTTTTCTAGGCAACGCATGCGGGTGCTACCTGTCCAGAAAAACGCAGGCAATTTGTTTTCTGCATGAAAATAGTTTTTGTTGGCATATTCCGGCATGTTTGCCCAATACAACCCTCGTATAAACTCCCGCCAGCCTAAAATTTGCCGAACAAAACCCTCGACCTGCGCTAAATCGATACCATCGCTAGCATGAAAACTTTTGATGGCCTGCTCAATAACTTCCAGTGGACTCAGCAATTTAGTGTTTAGCGCAAAAGACAACCTAGAGTGATAGAGACTCCAACCATAGTCACTGCGTCCTGTTAGCGCATCTTGAAAATAACCGAATTGAGGCAGACATTGTTGGCAAAAAAAATGAAGAAGCTTTAAGGCTTCTGCGCGTGTTACCGGCCAGGTTAATGTTTCGCCTATCGAACCAATGTATTTCACTCGATACTTGCGCAGCCTTTCCACAATATCAGCAGCAGGCGTATTAAAAAGTAGGGGTTTGGGAATGTCGTCCAAATCTTTCTGTTTTAGTCTATTTCGATTCTCTTTGTCATAGTTCCATTGACCGCCCAAAGGATTTCCATCATCCATCAAAATCGAGTAACGGCGACGAAATTTTCTATAGAACGTTTCCATGCGCGTTGGCTTATTCGTCGTAAAATAGTGTTCAATTTCGTGAAACGGTAGCAAAAAATGTTCGCTGTCTGATTCAATAATGTCGAAACCGGTTAGCTTTAGATTTCTAAATTGCTGAAGGAGTCTGTATTCATCGGGCCTCTGGTAATAAAAATCTTTGGTTCGATAGCGATCACAGGTTGAGCCAATCAGTTGTTCCAATGACGAATACTTAGCGGTTAACTCGAGGTTAAGATATAAAACCTGATGACCAAGTTCGCGCAAGCGATCTGCGAACGCTGACATCGCTGCAAAAAAAGCAGTGAGTTTTTGAATATGGTGACGAGTGTATGCTGTTTCCTGATATAGTTCCGCGATGACGAAAAGCACGCTATCGTCAGTTTTTTTGAACCAGCTATGGTTTTCATTGAGCTGGTCCCCCAGTATCCATCGTAGGCTCCTATATTCTTCGGCCATAAATATATCCTCAGTCCTAGGAGTAGATACGCTTGCTGCTTATTTCCGGACTAACTATAGTTTTGGTGGTTTGCTGTTGGTGGTTCTGGATGAAGATGAAATTTGTTTACCCAAAAAGAATTAGATAGTTAAAGCTAGGATTAAGCAGGAATGGGCCAATATGCTTGATAGGATTGCGAAAAATCGAGGAAGAGCACTGATTAGTAGCATTAGCGTTTAGTGTGAAAGCGGAGCACTATTGCAGCGAGCAATGCGGTAATAAATTCGTAAATTAGGGCTCCGTAAGTGTAAATGCTAAGCGCATCAGTCGTCGCAACTGCGTTGAACAATCTACCTAAAGCAAGACTTCCTATTGCTATAGTGAGGAGCGCCAAACCAGCTTTATAAAAATCGTTCCTCAGTGCTGATAATAAACAAAAAAATCCGATACCTATCTGCAGTCCACCATACATCGCGCCTATTTCCGCATAGCCATTTCCATTTATCATCTGCAAACCACCGAAGTCAGCGGGAATATTAGGATTGAAAAACCCGAACAATCCATAAACAATAAATACGATTGCTGAAAACCATAGTAAGCCTATACCTAAGATATTATGTTTTTGCATATTATTCTTCCTGACTGATCTGCCAAGCCTATTAAGTGGCATTATAATCATTAAGATGTAAATCACACATTGTATAAGGCATGGGTTGATTCTGTGATGGGCAATTTAGAAACTCTGTTTAATCATGTTAGATCACTATAAGAGGCCAATGGAAATAATCCAGATAGCCAAGGACCACGAGTAAATTTCAGTTACCAATTTCTATCTCTTTAGTATGCTCGCCTACTAGATTCTGTTACGCAAACACAATTCCTCTGGATAAGGCGACAGAAATCGCTGGGTTTCAACATATTTATTCGGGAAGCTATTGAAATGACTCTTGAGCAAAGTAATCGGCACAATGATTGGCAATAATCCTTTTCGATAATGTTCTATCGATTCGGCTAGTGACTCTTTTTGCTTCTTCAGTAATTGCTTCTTCAGATATCCTTGCAGATGCATCAATACATTCGAATTGGATTTACGCGTCGCGTGGCCGCTCAGCGCCTTCATGAAACTAGCAATATATTCGTTAGCTGCTTTATCGAGATCTATTGATAAAGCATCTGCTAACAACCTGCCCAGTCTCGAGCATTCGATAGGACTATGTGCCATTAACAAGAATTTGTAATCTCTATGGAACTCAAGAACCTTTTTAGCACTTAATCCCTCTTTGACAAGCTGCTGCCAATGATGGTGAGCAAAAACTCGCGTGATAAAGTTTTCCTTGAGAATCGGGTCATTAAGACGCCCGGCTTCTTCAACCGGGAGCAAGGGATATTTGTCCATCACCATCTTGGAATAAATTCCGCTTCCATGTTCTGCAGCGGGCATACCGTTATCCAGATAAACCTTCACTCGTGATACCCCACAACTTGGAGAGCCCTTCACGAAAATGTAACCACTGATACTGTGTAAGGCAGGTAGGGTTTTCTCGGCAAACGATTTAAGTTTGTCAGTTACGTCGAAACTGGCATCATCTGATCCAACAGCCCTGGGATTAGTGGGGTCGCCGACTAGTCTGATCGGCTTTCGGGGTACTCCAAGTCCGATGCTTATTTCCGGGCATAAAGGGGTGTACTCAAAATATTTTTGCAGTTGATCAGTACAGATAATAGAGCGCTTGTGGCCGCCGTTGTATCGCACTTCTTCCCCGAGCAGGCAACTGCTGATTCCTATTTGGATCTTAGACACTATGTAACTATCCTCGCTACGCTAGAGGAGCAATTTATTTTTAAGTAACTTGCCCTTACTCAGTCGTTACCACTGCATTCTCCTGATTTGGGAGGGAATTGACTTCGATCATCACTTCGTTTCTGCGCATGAAAGGAAGAACATAAGGTGCATCGTAAGCCGCTGATTCGACAACTCCGATAGCGTCAATATTGGCCTCTTCAAGACTTTCCAGAAGTTCTTCCTTGCGACGGTTAAAGTTTCGTTCTGTCCATCTACCGGAATATCTGATTACCGCCATTAATTGGCTAGGTATCAAGCGCAGGCTAATTTCGTTGTTGGTAGGAGTTGGTGCCGTATCCATTGTAAATTTACCTGGCATCATAAAGGCTACTCGCCACCCTTCTTCTGTTTCATTGCGCTGGACAGGCGCTGTCATATCAATCTTTTCACTTGTAGGTGTCTGCTGCACCGGCGCAGTCATCGCAATATCTGTCTGACTCTCATTAGCGCCAGTTATGTAACGGAAAAGTCGCATAAATCCCTCATTAGAAGAGCCACGGTAACTCGAGGAATCTTTCACAACAGTCTCCGCAACAATATAAGGCTCATATTGCCGATATTCGACTGATCCATCTTTGTAAACTACCTCATAGTCCGGAGTCTCAATGGCATTGGCATTCATGGCTGTCATCAATAAAAAAAGGGTAAAAAATTTGGTTCGAGTATTCATGGGCAATCTTTACTCCTGTGTAAGTTACTCAATCAAACGACCAGCACTGCAAGTTAGATCAGTTTTCGCGACTTACCTTTATAGGTAGTCCCACAACATGTCTTAGTCAGCTCTTTCTAATTAGCAATCTAAATTTCTAGAGGAGACGTAAGGTTGGGAGAAGGAGTCCGAATGTTTTCTAAATCGAGATTGATACCAACGCTAGGTTTTCTCGGGTTAATCCTGTTCCTCAGCGCGGTGTTATTGACCTTGTCAGGTTTGGTGCCTTTGGGTCTGGAGCCCTCGACATTGTTTATCGGGTACAGTGCCATGATCCTAGCTTTTTTGAGTGGTTCGCTTTGGGGCGAAGGTTTGAGGATCGCAGACTCTTTTGAGAGCAGGGCGTTAATTATCTCCAGTAATCTATTTGCGGTGGTTGCCTGGGTGGGACTAGGCCTTAACTCCATTGATTATCTGATCGCTTTAACGGTGCTTGGAATGGGGTATGCCTTGATTCTGTTTTTAGAGTATCAGACATCCCGAGTACTATATTCAAATTGTGATTACCCCTACTTGAGCTTACGTGCTCGACTGACCTTTGTTGTCCTTTCTTTGCATGCATACATGGGGTATTTGATTTTATGAAATCTGGTGTCTTTCCTTTAACAATGTACTTTGATGGCATTTGTCCGTTGTGTATAGCAGAGGTAAAGCAGCTGCGCACTCTCGATGCCGATGGAAATCTGCGCTTTGAAGATATTCATGCACAGGATTTTATCAATCGGTATCCACATATAAATCGCGAGGCCGCGAATCGAGTTTTACATGCTGAATATGCAGACGGTCGATTGCTACTTGGGTTGGATGTCACCCAACATGTCTGGCGGGCAGTTGACAAGAATCACTGGTTAGCCCTGCTTCGCTGGCCGATAATTCGCTGGTTTGCGGACATGGTTTACTGGATTTTCGCCCGTTATCGCTATTCGATCTCTTACTTGCTAACCGGGATTCGTCGCTGTGACAGCTGTGCGATCAAGTTACCAGGCGAGTACCAGGAAAAGCCATAACCATGGCTGCTTCTTCGATCAACTTGGTCATCGGTGCAAACAGCACAATAGCGAAAGCGTTGATAGAAAAACTTCAGTGCAATTTTCCTGATGAGCGAGTGATTGCGATCAGTCGATCGGCGTCAATTGACTACTCAGAATCAGAAAGCCAGCGAGTCGATTGGATCGGATCGGACTATTCGGAGCAATCGATGTTAGCGATAAGCACACATATGCAAGCGCAGAAAATTTACTTCAATCGGATATTTATCTGTAATGGTATTTTGCATGACGAAGAATTTCTTCCTGAAAAAAGACTTAATGACATTGATAAGCAAGTGTTGCATAAGCTGTTTGAAGTGAATGCGTTCCAGCCTGTGCTCTGGCTCAAGCATCTAGTGAGGTTGTTGCCAAGAGAGCAAGAGTGTGTAGTGACTGTATTTAGTGCTAGAGTTGGCAGTATTGATGATAATGAGCGTGGGGGTTGGTACTCGTACCGAGCGTCAAAAGCGGCGTTGAATATGTTGTTTAAAACTGCGGCAATTGAGTGTCGACGTTTCGCAAAGAATATCAAATTTCTTGCTTTTCATCCTGGTACTACTGATACGCCACTCTCTGCGCCATTTCAAAAAGGCGTACCCGAAGCCAGACTCTTTCATCCTGATTTTGTAGCCGATCAGCTGCTCAAGTTATTGCGGGACTTACCTGAAGAGCCAATTCTCAATTTTCTGGATTGGCAGGGGGAAGTAATATCCTGGTAATCACCAGATAAGTGCAAAGAATAAAGTTAAACTCTGCGAATAAGCAAAAGACCAGCATAGCATCTTTTATCCCCTTCCCATTTCCCGTTCAGTAGAGTTTTTTTCTGTAGATCTAATTCGTCATTATCGGCGTATCCTGTGTATACCAATAGAGATCGGACTGAGATGTCGAATTTAGAAGTTGAAAAGTTAAGTAGTGGTCGCAAGCTAATGGTGTTTCTTGGCATCGGGATGCTCGTAGTTTCAGTGCTAATGAGCTTAAGCGTCTTATTTGGCCTAGTGGAACTTTTTCAGTACGAGTTATTGGGTCACTCAGGGCTGCGTACAATCGCTGCGATTGCAGTTTCAGGTTGTCTTTCAGCTGCTATTGGATATTACGAACAATATTAGGAGAGTCAGTATGTTTAAGAACTCTGATGTTTTTATTCTCTTAGCGGTAACGATATCTTTTTTCGTTTCTGCTTACCTCTGGTTTTCGGGCCAGCAGGAAGAAGGATTATTCACCGCGGTATGGGTCCCTTCAATTCTATGCTTTGGAATTTATTTCAAACTTATGGCAATTAAAGGGGTGAGAAAATGAGTGCAATGGCGATATTTTACGTTGCTATAGGCGTTTTTTGTCTCATGATTATTGGTCTATATATGTCGGTCCGTGAATTTGTCAGAGCGAGTGCCGAGCCTTCGCGTATAAAAGGAAGTATTGGTCAGAAGGCAGTAAATAACGATTCTTGGAAAGACAGCGAGTTTGGTACTTAGTATGTAGTAATTTGATTACTCCCGAGACAGAGGGCAAGGGTGTTAACCGGCATGACGTGCCATATGCCTTTTTGTTCAGGAAATCAAAAATGGTAAAAGGGATCTAAGCCCTGCGAACGCTTTCGGAGATCCTACGAGGAAGAGGGCTGTCTCTGGAGACTCAAACTACTCTCGGATTTCTAATTTAGAGAATTGTCTGCCCCGAATCAAAATTTTCAAGAATAGTGGGGCAAGCATCATTTCCTATTGCGGACCCGGTGGTTTTTAGTTCTAGAAATGTCGTTGTAGCAAAGGTCCCAAAAGCTGGCACGTCATGTTCCATAGATGTATCGAGAATGGCATGCTCAACGGATAATTGATAAGCGTTCTCAGCATTCAATATGCCTTTCGCGATTACATAAGAATCATCGGCATAAGTGAGGTAGGGTATATTCTCGAAAGGACGACCACTGTGTGCGACCCTTTCTCCATGACAATTTGCCATGATCACGAATAACAGATCATCTACAATGCCAAGTGGATCCTTCCGTCCCTCGGAAAAATTACTCCAGCTAACGAGCAGGTCCAGATAAGGATCAACCTGGTCTGGTGGTACAGCTTGCCCTGCCTGGGATAAATAAATTTTTGGGGCTGCAGGTAAACCAGATCCACTGGATCTTGTGTTATTCATAACGACTGTTTGACTAACACTACCAATACTTGGTGTTGCATAGTGAAATACATAGTCCCCGTCCGGGTAATTTTCCTCTAACTCTTCTTCAGTTTTGTACCGACCGCCATGCATTTCCAGTGCATAATCGCTGTCTGAAAAATCAACTTGCGGGGTGCGCATTGCAGTACTTATCCTTGCTGGAGATACAATTCCATCAGGCTGTAAAAAAATCTCAGCGAAAAAATGAAAGTTAAGAGTTTGGACACTGCCATCGAGTTGTTGAAGATGATTTGATGTCTTTCCAGCAACAATGAAGGTGATGTCAGATTGTTGTGCAGTTGTTATTGCTGGGGAGAGAATTGAAATTAGGAAAATAAATGTTTTAGTCATAGTGAATTTTTAGTTTGCAGATTAGAGCAAAGATACTTTAGTTATTTAGTGATCGATTAAAATGTAAGAACAAAACTGTGTTCTTATTCTGATCTCTGATTAACAATATTGCTTTTTCCATGTAGCAGATACAAGAAACTATTTCGAGTTTTTAGGGACTATTATTGAGCTTAAACTCCTCATTTTGGGCTAATTGGAAGGGCAAATTATAGGAAAATAAAAACCCCAGTCTCTGGAAAGAGACTGGGGTTTTTCTGGAGCTGGCTATATGCTCTTTGATTTAGCGGCTCTACTTACGCGCTGATCGCTCGCTTAACCAGGTTTTGCAGCAATGGCACTTTAAATCCATTATGGGCCAAAGTACGCGCACCTTCGGTGGCCAAGGTCATCACAGACTCGCCAGTCTGTTGATTCTTGGGTTGGCCCTGGATGGCGTTTTCCACAGTGGTGAGACGTCGCGGAGTGGTTTGCACTGCTCCCGCTACGATTCTCGATTCCGTGATGTTTCCATCACTTGTTTTGAATGCAGCAGCGATGTTCACCAATGAGAAATCCCACACATTTCGGTCTGCTACTTTCTCCCAATAGAAAGTGGCGCCGGCCCAGGTGTTTGGAATTCTTACAGTGGTAAGAATGTCACCAGGGCGGAGAATTGTGGTGTTGATGATATCGTTGGCAGGGCCGACGAAGAAATCTTCGGCACTTACAACGGTTTCACCGTTTTGATTACGAATCACCATGGAAGCATCCAGTGCAACCAAAGCTGATGCAGTGTCTGAAGCACCGGCTGCAACGCAGCGGCTACCTTCGAACAATGCGTGCTCGCGATTCATACCTTGTGGTGTGTCCGCATAACACAGGTTACCACCGGCACGGTAGCAAGAAAGGCCGCGGCGGTAATACCAGCAGCGAACATCTTGCGACACGTTACCACCGAGGGTTCCGATGTTGCGAATTTGTGGGCTCGCTACAACTGCGGCTGCATCGGTTAACAGTGAGAAGTTGCTTTGCAATACATCACTGTTAACAATTTCAGTCAGGGTAGTGAGGGCGCCGATTTCGACACCTCCCGCAGTTTCGCGGATTCCGCGTAGTTCTTCTATAGCACTTAAGTCGATGAGTGCATCGACACTCTTGGCTCTGTCTTTCAACCAGCCGTAAGTGTCTTGCCCGCCACCTACTAACCAACCTCTTTCGGCATAACGGTTAGCAATCTCAAGCGCATCTTCTACCTGTATCGGTTGATACAGTTCCATATTTGGCATTACGTCATGTGATGGCATAGTTCGTTATCTCAGAATGTGTTGGTTTTAAGTGATTTTGTGGTGTAGTCATTACCGGCTAAATGGTCAACGATCATGTCCGATGTGGTTGGCGCTGTATTAAACAGATGGCCATCCAATGCGTCGGCTAGCGCGCTGGCAATAGCAGCTGACATAGCACCCTGAGTCGGTTCACCGATACCTCGTCCACCGGTTGGGTTTTGAGGATCAGGAATGTTGACCGCTTGCGATACGGTGTCCACTGGAACATCCATATTAGTCGGCGGTTTAGACTGGTAAAGACCCGTGTTGGCAGGCAAACCATTTTGTGGATCATAAACATGGCGCTCGAGGTTGGATAAACCCACACCCCAAACAGCACCACCGCGCATGGCATTGTCGAAATTCTTCGGATGCTGCACCGTGCCGCAATCTGCTACTGCTGTGTAGTCGATGATATCCATTTTGCCAGTATCGGTATCCAATTCGATTTCAATGAAACCAATGATGTTGCCTGGAGGCTGACCCTGTCCAGGAATGTTGTCCTTGGCTGCCCCAACCAGACCGGTTCCCTGAACACCCTGTACTGCGAGTTGGGTGAGTGGGTTAAGATCATCAGGATACTCACTGCCGTCGTACTTACCGCCTAAATCGATAGCACGTTGTGCTGTTTGAGCGTAAGTAAGGCCGACTGAATTATCGTCGCTGCGGAATACACGTTCGCCACCGATTTCATAATCGTCTGGCTCACCGCCGAGATCCATCGCTGCGATTTCTCTCATCTTGGTAATGAGATCCTGACCAGCTACCCAGTTAGTTCGCGCGTGGGTGAAGACGGTATTAGACCCACCCTGACCAGAACTGTGAGGGAGATGGCGGTCGGAACGACCACGATGAATTTCCGTCCGTTCCCAAGGAATCTGCATGACTTCAGCAGCGGTTCGGGCATTAGAAGCATAAGAATATGTTCCCAAGTTACCGACACCTGAGTGAATCTGCAGGATGCCATCAGGAGTGATTCTTAGTAGGCCGTCGTAACCACGACCACCGGCTCCATGATAACCGATACCTAGGCCTATACCGCGTCGCTTACTGCCTCCAAGATCTCGAGGCAATTGCTCACGCTCTTCCCAGTCGAACTCCCGTTGCCCTTGTGCAAGTGCCTCGGAGATGAAGGAACTGGTAACGGGGCCCTGGCTTCCACCCTGATATCCATCGCTGCGTAAGGCATTGATCTGACGGAATCTGACTCGGCTCATGTCAATAGCCTGAGCGAGTTTGTCAGTCAGTGGTGCAAGGATTGGAGCCATTTCATTCTGACCTGGTCCGCGCTGTGCACCTCGAGGCGTCGTATTGGTATAAACAGAAATGCCGCGATAACGCATCGCTTCAGGTTGCAAACAAACAGTGACATGTTGTGCTGAAGAGTTACCGCTGCCGCCGCCGGTGGCACCGCCATCGTTTACAATAGCAAGATCGATACCGGTGACTTTACCGTCGTTTCTGCATCCTATTTTGATCCAACCCTGAATACCGCTTCTTGCCGAACCGATATAGAACTCTTGCTCACGGGTGATACGCAGTTGAACCGGACGGTTCAATACACGAGAGAAGTTACCGGTAATGGCCATGAATGGATAAGGGCCGATCTTTGAGCCGAAACCACCGCCGGTTGCTTCGTTAATGAACACCAGATCGGCAAGATCGATATTCAACATACGGGCTAAACCTGCGTTGTTGGCTGATTGTGATTGTGATGAACCATGGAAATAGCATTTGCCATTTTCCCAATAGGCCATACAAGTTCTTGCTTCTAATGAATGGTGCGGATATCCGATAGTTACGAAAGGTTGTTCGATGACTTCATCGGCTTCAGCAAAGGCTGCATCGAGATCACCGAATTCCCAATTGGTTGTAAATTCACCACCTTCTGGCGATCGGCCTGCACGCATGGCGTCAACGGCAGACTGCGGCCATTTGATGTCTTTGATTTCAGCGCTAAGGATTGGTGTACCTTCCGGGCCTTCTTCGCGAGTTCGAACTAAGACGTTGCCTTCGGGATAAGCGTTGCTGCCACCAGGCGTTAAGCTTTCCAGTGGGTCGGTAACGAAGTCACGTCGTTCGAAGTCGATTCGAATTGCATCAATTGCAGATTCAGCAATCTCTTCGGTTGTTGCGGCAACAGCCAAAATAGGTTGCCCAACATAGGTGACGTATTCAGAAGCTAAGGCTGGGTTGCCTGGAGGAGCAACCGGTGGTAAATCGTCAGCGGTAAAGACGCCAATCACGCCATCCATTCTTAGAGCTTCTGATGCATCAATGTTTACTACGCGGCCACTGGGTAGTGGGCTCGTTAACAAACGAGCAAAGACCATGCCTTCAGCTTTATAGTCTTCCGCATATTTAATCTCACCTGTTACCTTTCCAGGTACATCAGGTGGCACAAAATCGCGTCCTATATGCATGCTCATGCTAATTGCCCCGAGGCGCGCAACACGCCATTGATGTAATGTTCATAGGCCCCGCAGCGGCACAGATTACCTGATAAGCCGGCGCGGACTTCTTCTCGTGTTGGGTTGGGATTGTTGTTCAGCAATGCAACCGCTGACATCACCTGACCCGGTGTACAGAAACCACACTGTGGCGAGTTCTCTGCAATGAATGCCTGCTGTACAGCATGCAATGTACCGTCTGTCGCTTTGACTCCCTCGATGGAAATCACCGCTTTATCTTTTACATTGTGTGTCAGTACCGAGCAGGAATAGTTTGGAACGCCATCGATTAACACCGTACACGCACCACATTCGCCACGATTACAACCGATTTTGGTTCCGGTTAAATCGAGCTTGTAGCGCAAGGTGTAAGCGAGTGTTTCCGACGGCATCACATCGACAGGCCGCGTACGCCCATTAATGTTTAGATTTACCAAGCGTTCTGCGGCGCCAGCACCCTGTTGGGCCTGGGCTAGGTAGAGTCCTGCGCCGGATGTAGCGGCAGCGCCGGAGAAAATTACCCCCTTGATAAAACGTCTGCGAGTTAGTTTGGAATTCACTGACTTAGCTCCGTTTTTTGTTTTAGTGATGCATTCTTCGATGCTGCTGATGAGTGCGGTTTTTGCATTAAACTTATGCTTTAAAAACACGTATATTTTATGCACATATAGCCATCGATTAGACTATTATTTCTGGAGTCGAAAAGCAACAGAATCAAGGGCTTAGGTTGCTCTGTATGGTACGTAATGAGGGGTCTTCAGCGGATTGCTTTGAAAAAATTACACTTCGTAACAAATGGGTGGGTTAGCGATCAAGATCAGCTGATTATGGCGCTTGTGCCCAGCGTGGTTTCTCTCTTTTAAGCTTGAGCCGAATGTGTCGACTATCTGGTGCCTTCAGTGCTGAGGCTTTATGTCGCTTGCGGGTTCTCTTATCTGTAATTTGGAGTGGAGGAGTAAAGTGTCTGAATTGGGTATAGAAGTTGTCAAAATTAACTCCTACTGACGTTAGTAGGTGAGTGGTGCGTGTTCGTTTTAGATGTTGTTAAATATGAATTAGCAACTAAAGAATTTAGTTAATCCCGTTTTTAGCTTTGAACAATCAGCCTTATCGATTACTGGCGGCTGAATTTGTGGTGATCTTTTTAGGTGTGCTGGTGGTTTTTCAGGTGGAAGAATTTTTATTAATCAGTAGCTGTTGGAGGCTTTGGTTTAAATAGAAGTCTTAGGCACTGATCAAATGCTGTTCCTTGCAGAAGGAAATAATGAGCGGCTGCATGAGTTGGAAAATTTAATTAACGCTCATTTTGAAATACTTTATTCATTAACTCAGCAAATAGTAAGAAAAGGGATTACATGCTTCGATTAATAGCATTTCTTTTTTTTATCTTTTTATTAATTTCGGCAAATGGTGCTGAGAAGAATGTTGTCATTACTGAATCTATGATGACAGTGGCAGAGTTATCGAATTACGAACGCACTTCTACATTAGCGGAAGTGGTTTCCGTTTTGGATGCCTTGGGTGCTGAAACTGATTTAATGCATCGGGAAACCTTGTTATTAACCCAGCAGGGGCGCGAGGTTCCCCTTATAGTATTAGCTGACCCCCCTGTTAGTAGCCCAGAACAAGCATTCGACTCGAGCAAATTAGTTGTTTATATCCAAGCGAATATTCATGGTGGCGAAGTAGAAGGTAAAGAAGCATCACTGATTGCTATGCGGGATATCTTGTATGGCGACAAACAACATCTATTAAAAAACCAAATTCTTATTTTCGTACCGGTGTATAACGCTGATGGCAATGACACTATGAGTGAAAACTCGCGGCCGAATCAAGAATTGAGCCCGCCTGTAACAGGCATTCGTTCAGCAAATGGTTATGACTTGAACCGAGATGGCATGATTGTGGAAGCGTTGGAAACCAAAGCGCTGTATGAAAGAGTGATTAATCGTTGGGATCCAGATTTGCTGGTGGATTTGCACACCACTAATGGTACCTGGCATGGTTATTCTTTAACTTATGCACCGAGTTATCACACTGCAGGCGAGCTATTGCCTTCTGATTACACCGCGCATCAAATGTTGCCAGCAATAAGAGATGCAGTAAAAAGAAAGTTTGATTTGAATTTTAACTGGTATGGTGGCTTTGATTATCGCGATTGGCCGCCCAAAGAATTTCGAACTTACAACCATGCGCCGCGCTATTTAACCAACAACATGGCTTTACGGAATCGTATGGCGATTCTTAGTGAAACTTTTTCTCACGATCGCTTCTACAAACGAGTACACTCAGCTAATGCTTTTCTTGAAGAGATACTCGAATACACTTACGTGTACGGAGCGGAAATTAAGCAGATTAACTCTGATGCTGATGATGCTGCGCGAAATTCTTCCATCGGACAAGAGAAGGGTGTGCGGTTTGAAATGGTTCCGCTGCCAGAGCTTTTAGATCTGCTGCACTACAAATACATTCCCTTTGAAACAGAAGACGGCTTCATTGATTATGTGCGCAGTTCTGAATTGATGGTTACTGAAGGCGTGCTTAATTACAACACCTTTGCGCCAACTCTAACTTCTACTGTGCCATCTTCTTATATTTTCAGTTCGGCTTTAGTTAGTCTTGCTAATAAATTGGAAGAGCATGGCATTGAAGTCGATATTTTAAAGTCTGACACCACGGTTAACGGCGAAGTATTTGTTGTATCCGGTATGGACGTAGGCAATTTTCCGCTAAATGGTCATCGCAACACCATTTTGGATGGTGAGTTTCAATCTGCCACGCGTTCATTCTTCCGGGGGGACTACATCGTCTCCCTTAATCACCGGCTCGCTAACTTGATTTTCTATTTGCTCGAGCCCCAATCCGATGACGGACTCATTTTTTGGAATCTCTTCGATGAGTATCTCTTTGAGCAATTGGCGGCGGATAATTTGGTTGAATATCCGGTGTTCAAGGTTCACTAGCAATCTCCATACAATTTTTTGTTTGTTGTTGTATTAGTGCTTTGCAGTGCTAGATTTACTCCTAAAATCCCTCTAAAGATTGGCTTCCTAGTTTGGTTAATTGGTAGATGCCTTTGCCTAAACCTTCGAACCAACCGTAGTGATTATCGTAGAGAATGTTGCGGGATTTTGGTATGTCCAAAGTTTTCGCTAAATCGCTGGCTTTGGTGGCGCCATGCTTTTTCAAGTAGTGAGCTATTTCGATGGCCTGTTGTTTGTAGGCAGTTATTCTTCCGGTTTTGGTGGACGCGCCGCCTAGGTTTGGATCTCCAGTTCGGGTAACGAATTCACTGATCAACCATTGTTGTTTTGGTTTGGATTGTTTTGGTGTGTATTTGGTTGGGCTTACGACGATTTCCGTTGTGTTACGTTTAGGATTAATTGCGATTAAGCCAAGGCCTAGCATTTTTACCAGTTTGACGACACGCTTTTTCTTTTTCTTTTTTAGTGCGCCGCAAGAATGAGGCACACCGATGTATACAATTGGGCTTAGTTTTAATCGGTCAACTGCTTGCAGAATAACATCGAGATTGAGCGAGAGTTTTAGTTCAATGATAGTTGGCGGACTATCGTCTTTTATTGCGACCACATCGCAGTTTTCAACTTCACCTTTTACTTGGTAGTCTTGTTTCTCTAAAAACGTTTTTAGAGGGAGATAGAGATCGGATTCCTGCATCAGCTCTTTGTTTCTAGGAAATTTCTAATTCCACTAAAAGTTTCAGTCCCGCCAACCTCACAACCATTCACAAGCTCACCGCCTTCATTTAGATCAGTCTACGATAGTCATTTCTTCCAGCAAATTGGCGGCATTATCCATGTATTCCATTACCCATAACATGTAACGGGAATCCACCGCAATGGCACGATTCTTGGCTTGGTCAAAATCCCAGTCGCCGATAATGCTCTCGTAAACACCATCGAATAACAGGCCAACTAATTGCGCTTTGCTGTTCATTGCCGCTGTGCCGGAATTACCGCCGGTAATATCCAAGTCAGCGAGAAAATTAACTGGCACCGAACCTAAAGAAGGAAGTTCGTAAGCACCATATTCTCCCGAACGAATCAGATTCAGTTGCTTCTGTGGTGCATTGAATGGATCTAAACCAGTATCTTTACCAAGAATGCCTTCCAGAGTCGTGAAAGGTAGATTTACTAAACCATCTTTTGGCTCATTACCTTGCACGCGGCCAAAAGTTACTCGCAGAGAACTATTAGCGTCTGCATAGATTGGTTGGTCCAAGCTACGGTTATAGGCAATCACCGCTTCCATGTATTGCGGGCGCCAATGTTGAAACTGGCCGCTTTGTTCTTTACCTGCTTGTTCCAGTGCCATGCGTTCATCGTAAGAGGCAACGGCGTACTGAATAAATGGATCGTTGCTGGCTTCAAATTCTTCCAAGGAACTTTCGATCCATGTCATTCGCGAAGCTTCGTCGGCAAGTGAAGATAGGGAATAGCTCTCTTCGATGATCTGATCAACATGACTCTGGTCGAAAGTGTTGCCGATTTGATAGAAAGAATCTAAGGATTGAGAACGATGTTGCTCAGGTAGATCAGCGTAGTGGCGAAGCATATAACTCAGGATTGCTTTATCTACAGTCTCATCGTAGCGACGGCTGATGGATTGCATGGACTGACTGAATCGTCGTAAGTCTCTTTCCTGATAACCCGGTTCACGCTCTGCATCGGGTTTTTGTCTTTCGATGGCGAGACGATAAAGACGTTGCGCAGTGGTAGGTAGCGTGGCATAACTCATATAGCTATTTACCAGACTACGCTCTCTCGTATTCTGGCTTTCTTCAATCAGCGCATTGAGTTGTAACACAGATCTTGAATAACGATCGTTGCGATCGTCGTCGCTGTTAATCCAATCGCTTAAGTCTGATTCGAATTGACGTGAGCGATCGATGAAATTGCTTCGGTCATAACTCTCTACCATTGATTGATAGTTTTTTGCATAATTGTTCAAGCTCGCCACGGTGTTTTCATAGGCGAGTCGTGCTTGACTTACCGGAGCAGTATTTTCTTCAATGATGTTGACGATGTCTTCGCGCATCTGTCTTGCATTGGGATAAAACCAGGTAAATTCATTCTCAATTTCAGCAACAGTTCGATAACGATTAGTGCTGCCTGGATAACCTACACCCATAACAAAGTCACCATTCTCAATACCAGCGCGGCTCACTTCGAGAAAGCTATTTGATTGATAGGGCACATTGTCTTCGTTGTAATCTGCGGGCATGTTATTGCGATCGACATAAGCGCGGTAGAAACCAAAATCACCGGTATGTCGCGGCCACTGCCAGTTATCGATGTCACCCCCATATTTACCGATACTGGTTGCAGGCACATACACTAGTCGCACATCGCGAATTTCAAGACGCTTGATTAAAAAATATTCCAAGCCCTGATGAAAGGAAGAGACACCACAGCGATGCATGCCGCTGGATTCACAATCAGCGATAATGGCCTTTCGATTGTTCTCGATTGTTTGGTAACGATCAATGCCAGACATGTCATCGGAAATACCGGCTTTTGTCTTATCTGTGACATCTGTTACCTCTTCGGTTACATAAATTCGTGAACCGGGTGCTGCGCGTATTTCGTCTTCCATATTATGGGCAAGAAAACCATCAATCAGTAAGTTATTGTCTGGCGAACTGTTGTATTGAATAGAGCCATACACACAGTGATGATTGGTTACCACCAAACCGTTAGGTGATACGAATGAAGCGCTGCAGCCGCCTAAGCTGACCACAGCGTTCATGGGAAACTTGTCGAGACTGCTGAGATTCTCAGGATCAATTTCTAGTCCCAGTTCCATCAGTCTGTCATTTAAGGCGGGGAGCTGGTGGGGCTGCCACATGCCTTCGTCAGCAAGGGAGCTTGATATCAATAACAGCGATAAAGTCAGTAAAGGTTTGCGCATAAAAAATACTTCCAATGTGGAAAATACAAAAACTGTTCGTATTAGAGGTTCTAATTAGACCGGATTTATCAGAGAAAATAAATCCGGCCTAGCTTTTTATTGTCGTCAGAATAAGACGTTATATGGAGCAATTCCAGTTTGACCCACAACTAATTGTTGGTAGTTCACTTTAGAGTCATTGGCGAGCAAGTATTCTTGAGCGCCGAAGTAAGATTCCACATGGGCAAGGAAGCGATTTCCTGGATATGGTCTCCGAGTTTTCCAGCATTATGAATGGGGCATAGATTTTGTAAGTTCCTGATTCGAGAGTATCGATGGCTAAGGGCGAACGAACAAAGCTGCCTTCGGAATAATCTCTTCGCTGGCGGTTGAGAGCAGCATAAGAATGGAATCGAATTTGCCAGCGCGTAATTCGACTGAGGCAACACTGCCGCTAACGCCAATAAAAGTTAAGCTTTGTATTCCATCTTTATGCCTAGCCTCATACCATATGGAAATCCATGTGCGACTCCTAATAATATATGTATTTTCTTGAAGATCTAGCCAGGGTATTTTGTTAGAGTTTCGTTGTTAAGGAATGGCCGAACGTTTACGGTTCAATTAAAGTATTAAAATAGTTTTATGACAAGATTAAGAAATTAAGTTATAACAGTTTTGTAAAGAAATATTTTCTAATCTATCGCGAAAATATTATGGAGGTTCGTTGAAAACTATTTGCAAAATATTGATAACAATTAGCGTGACTATCTCTATTGTGTTTGTCAATCGGTTATTGATTGCACAACAAGACAATGTTGTCACAAAGTTATTCGATATTGAGTTTGTAGAAATTTCTGAATTGAGCGGCGTTGCGAAATCCGCGCAGTACGATGATGCATTCTGGGTGCACAACGACAGTGGAGATGACGCGCGCATTTTTGCGATCGATAGTGGAGGCAAAGTATTAATTCCACAATTTTTAAATGGTCAATATCATGGCGAACAAGCTGAGGGAGGAAAGGAACCTTGGCCTGGTTTACAGATTGAGTTGGCGGTGAATATAGATTGGGAAGATATCGCCATTGATGATGGCAACATTTATATCGCTGACATGGGCAATAACGGCAATGCGCGACGTGATCTGGGTATATATGTATTAACAGAACCGAATCCGCGGGCTATTTACCGGACCCGCCCTCTGCAATTTATTCCGGTAAGTTATCCCGATCAGGACACTTATCCACCAGAACTTTGGAGATTCGATAGTGAATCTATCTTTGTTCACAATGGTGTAATTTACGTTTTAACAAAGCATCGTGGCACAGGGGTTTTTCAACTCGCTACCGGTACAAATTTGTATCGCTTAAGAGATTGGCAAACCGATCAAATTAATGTGTTGGAAAAGATCGATAGCTTCGACGATGCGTTTTTCCCTACTGCTGCAGATTTATCTCCGAACCAAGAATGGTTGGCGGTAACTGGTTATACCGAGTTATGGTTGTTTCCCAAGCCTGAGTCGGGAGACGCATGGTTATCCGGTGAGGCGCGGCGGATAAACTTGTCTATGATGACGACTGGTATTGCAGAAGCCTTAACCTGGATTGACGATTCAACTCTTATGATCGGAAATGAAAGAGGTGGCGTGTTTCAAGTAAGTACCAATGACATTCCTGTCTACGATGGCCAAGCTAATTGGGAAGAGGGCATGGAACAGTTCCGCAGAATGTTTCCCGTATATCGTTAAGCCAGCGCTTTCTTTACATATTGCCCAGTATAAGAACCTTTCTTTTTGGCCACTTGCTCAGGTGTTCCTTCAGCAATCACTTTGCCACCACCGTTGCCACCTTCCGGGCCTAGATCGACAATCCAGTCTGCAGTTTTAATGACATCGAGGTTGTGTTCAATCACTACGATTGTGTTACCGTGATCACGAAGATGGTGCAGCACTGCCAGTAACTGGCGGATATCCTGAAAATGTAAGCCAGTGGTTGGTTCATCGAGAATATAGAGTGTCTTACCTGTATCCCGCTTTGATAACTCTCGAGAAAGCTTTACGCGCTGAGCTTCACCACCTGACAAGGTAGTGGCTGCTTGTCCCAGTCTTATATAAGAAAGACCTACATCCATTAATGTTTGCAATTTACGGGCGATGGCAGGAATAGCATCGAAGAATTCTCTTGCGTCTTCTACAGTAAGCTCCAAGACTTCATTGATATTCAAATCTTTGTATTTCACTTCCAAGGTTTCACGGTTGTAGCGTTTGCCTTTGCAAACATCGCAAGAAACATACACATCCGGTAAGAAGTGCATTTCAACCTTTACAACGCCGTCGCCTTGGCAGGCTTCGCAGCGACCTCCTTTTACATTGAAACTGAAACGGCCGGGTTTGTAACCGCGAGATCGAGCTTCCTGTGTGCCGGCGAATAGTTCACGCACCGGCGTAAAGATGCCGGTGTAAGTAGCCGGATTAGAGCGTGGTGTTCGACCAATTGGGCTTTGGTCGATATCGACACATTTATCTAGGTGGTCCAATCCTTCAATGCTTTCGAATGGTGCCGGATTTAAGGTGGATGCATTATTTAGTTTGGTTGCAGTAATCGGATAAAGGGTGCTGTTAATCAAAGTTGATTTACCAGAGCCAGACACTCCCGTAATGCAAGTGAACAATCCAACTGGAATAGTCAGGTCTACGTTTTGTAAGTTGTTGCCAGTTGCACCTTTTAATTCCACAAGTTTGAGATTGTTAAAAGGAGTGCGTGATTTGGGAATAGCGATTTCTTCTTTGCCGCACAGAAATTTTCCGGTGAGGGAGTCTTTTGCTTTTTCAATGCTTTTAATGTCGCCTTCGGCAACGATAGTGCCGCCATGTACTCCAGCGCCTGGTCCGATATCGATGATATGATCGGCACTGCGGATTGCTTCTTCGTCGTGCTCGACAACAATAACTGTGTTGCCTAAGTCTCTTAAGTGAAACAAAGTGTTTAATAATCGGTTATTGTCTCTTTGATGTAATCCGATGGAAGGTTCGTCGAGGATGTACATGACGCCCACTAGGCCGGCTCCTATCTGACTAGCTAAACGAATCCGTTGTGCTTCTCCGCCAGACAAAGTATCGGCAGATCGGCTAAGAGTCAGGTAGTTCAATCCCACGTCTTTTAAAAATTTGAGTCGATCCTGCAATTCTTTTAGGACTTTCTCTGCAATCTTGGCACGCTTGCCCGTGAGTTTTAGTTTTTTCATGTAATCAGCAGCAGCGGTAACAGTCATATCAGTAATCTGTGGAAGATTAGCTCCATTGATTAAAACGAAACGCGCATCTCGACGAAGTCTTGTGCCATCGCACTCTGGGCAAGGTTGTGAACTTAGGTATTTGGCGAGTTCTTCTCGTACCATACTTGATTCGGTTTCCCTATAGCGCCGTTCCATGTTGGGCAGGATGCCTTCGAATGGCCAGCTGCGGGTATAGGTACTGCCTTTGTCATTGACGTATTTGAAGTCGATTACTTCTTCGCCGCTGCCGTGAAGGACAATGTTGCGATGTTTATTGCTCAGCTTTTTTAACGGAATATCTACGCCGAATCCATAGTGTTCCGTTAGTGATGTGAGCATCTGAAAATAAAAGATGTTGCGTCGGTCCCAGCCACGAATGGCGCCTTCGGCCAAGGAAAGGCTTTCATCAGTAATAATGCGTGACTCATCAAAGAACTGTTTTAGGCCTAACCCATCGCAGCTGGAACAGGCGCCAGCGGGACTGTTAAACGAAAATAGCTTTGGTTCTAATTCGGAAATACTGTGACCGCATTTTGGACAGGCGAATAGGGCAGAGAAGACCAATTCTTCTTCCTTGTCTTTCTTGTCCATGAAACTGACAACAGCAAGGCCATCTGTCAGTTGGATGGCGGTTTCAAAACTCTCCGCCAGGCGCTGTTCAAGTCCTTCCTTAATTCTCAGACGATCTATAACCACATCGATTGAGTGCTTCTTGTTTTTTTCTAGTTCGGGAGGGTAGTCAATTTCGCAGACGATGCCATCGACTCGAGCTCGAATAAAGCCACTGGTCTTGAGTTCGTTGAACACATGAACATGTTCACCCTTACGATCACGAATAATAGGAGCAAGTATCATGATGCGAGTGTCTTTCGGTAGTGTCATGACTTTATCGACCATCTGGCTGATGGTCTGGGCTTCTAATTTAATGTTGTGATCAGGGCAGTGGGGTTCGCCTACACGGGCAAATAACAGTCGCAAGTAATCGTAAATCTCAGTAATGGTTCCCACGGTGGAGCGGGGATTGTGGGAAGTTGATTTTTGTTCAATGGAAATTGCCGGTGATAGACCTTCGATATGATCGATGTCTGGTTTCTCCATCATGGATAGAAATTGTCGTGCGTAGGTAGACAGAGACTCTACATAACGGCGCTGGCCCTCGGCATAGAGGGTGTCAAAAGCCAATGATGATTTGCCTGATCCCGACAGGCCAGTTATTACCACCAATTTGTCACGGGGAATGGTGAGATTGATGTTTTTTAAGTTGTGAGTGCGGGCACCCCGCACAAGAATCTGATCCATGATTGGCCTAAAGCAGCTCGGCGAAACCAACCATTATCTTAAATTCTCAATACCCAAGTAAAGCCCGCGCTAGTATCGAATTGGACGTCACTTTATTGCTTAAAAATCACTCAATTTGGTGGACAAAGTTGTTTGTAAAATTTAATTTTCGTAATAATTTTCTAATCTCTCCGGCGATGGTATAGACTTGAAGCTCTGTAAGATTTTGATCCGAAAGGAGTGGTACGAGTGGCAAGTCGAGGCGTAAACAAAGTAATTCTGGTAGGCAATGTGGGGAATGAACCAGAAGTGAGATACATGCCGAATGGTAATGCGGTAGCGAATATCTCTGTGGCCACGAGTGATTCCTGGAAAGATAAAAATACCGGTGACCAACAGGAACGAACCGAATGGCATCGTGTGGTGTTTTTTAATCGTCTGGCAGAGATCGTAGAGCAATACGTTAAGAAAGGATCGAAGTTATATATAGAAGGAAGACTGCAGACTCGTTCCTGGGAACAGGATGGTGTTAAGCGATATACCACTGAGATAGTTGCCAATGAGATGCAGATGTTGGATTCACGCGGCAGTCAGGGTGCGGGGCAAGATTTTGGTGATCAGCAACAGGCTGCGCCTGCGCAGCAGCCAGTACAGGATCAACAAGCAGCGGCACAACCTGCAAATTTCGATAATTTCGACGACGACATTCCATTTTAGAACGGAGCTACTACGCGCCGAGCGATGGACCTGTTGCGCTTGCAACTTCTTCATTAAATATTTACTAAAAATACTAACATACAGCCGTGCAGGCCCCTCTTTGCCTCGAATTTTCTGTGCTCACCACGATTTTCGAGATCTCATGCTTCGAAACTGTAATGTCCTCCACTTTCTCCTAGCTGATTATTGTGGAAACCGCGGTCAAGCTTGACTTCCCGCCATGTTTGCCTGAAGTTTAAGCGGTATGTTGTAAAAAGGTGTCGGGAAACGGCTAAGTTACTGTTTTGAAGCTATTTATTATTGGTGGCAACAGCCCTACAGCCAAGGATTTGATCGAGGTTCTGCGAAAGCGTAGGATCCGTTTTCAGGCGCCTCCAGACAAGTATTTTGATCCAAGCGACCCTGTAGGAATCGCAAAATTAGTCACTGACGCAGAACCTACCCAGCTGATTAATCTTGCAGATTTTATCTCAACGAACCACAGCGCGTTACGTCGTGCTGAAACCACTGAAGATCGTTGTTACCAGATTAACTCCCGTTTACCCGCAGTGCTCTCAGAAGTTTCTGATCACTTGAATATTCCTATTGTCCATCTTTCCAACGCCTATGTTTTTGATGGTATGAAAAAACTCGGCTATAACGAAAATGACGATACCAATCCGCAGGGTGTTTATGGCTTAGCATCATTACAAGGCGAAAGAGCGGTCAGGCAGCACAATAATCATATTGTTATCCGCTCAGGATGGTTGTTTGGTAAAAAGAAAAAAGGATTGATTAAATCCTGGATCAGAGCAGCAAAAATAAATAGAGGACAGGTGCCGGTAACGAGTCGTAGACTGTCCCCCACTTACACCGGTCATCTTGCGCAGGCAATTCTTGCAGTTATTCAGCAAGTGGATTGTGATGCAAATGTATGGGGTACCTATCATTATTCTGGCTTGGAAACTAAACGAGAAATCGAATTCGTTGAACAAGTTATTAAGTATGCTGCTAATGATGATGAACCTATTTATAAACTTTTAGATTCGATTAATATTGTTGAACAGGATGTTCATGCCCCAGAAATTTTTAATTCCACTCTTTCTAGTAAGAAGATCTTCGATACTTTTGGAATTAAGCAAAAATCCTGGCATGGTGATTTACAGGAAGTAATCAAGACGCTTTACGAAGGTGTTTATCGACCAGAAGGAACAACACTAGAAAATAAATCAACCGAATCTGATGCTGCCTAAAGCTTTTCTAAATTCCTTATGTCACTTACTCCTATAGATCAAGCCTTCGAAATATTACTTGGTTCACTGACATCTATTGATGAAAGCGAATCTGTATCATTAATCGATTGCACCGGCAGAGTGTTGGCTAAGGATTTAGAGTCTCCCGTTAATGTGCCGCCGCTAACTAACAGTGCTATGGATGGCTACGCAGTGCGAACGATAGATCTAGCTGATGAACAAACTTTATTAACAGTGACTCAGCGCATAGCTGCAGGGGAAATTGGCAGTTCATTGGCGGTGGGAGAGGCTGCACGTATTTTTACAGGTGCTCCAATACCGGAAGGAGCAGATGCAGTAGTCGTGCAGGAAAACTGCGAAGCGGAAAACAATTCAGTAAAAGTATTACAGAATCCTGCTAGAGGTGAAAATTTAAGAGAAACTGGTGAAGACATAAAAGCCGGTGCAACCTTGTTAAAGGTAG
>JBJLER010000065.1:0-6467 GCA_045565735.1 Pseudohongiellaceae bacterium | reverse complement strand
ATTGAAGTTAATAAAGTCTTTATAAATACTTGCTAGGTGTAATTGAATGATTTATAAATACACCCCCTGATTAACCGTAAGGAAATTAGTTCCTCACTTCTTTTCACAAGTAATTTAAAAATTTCCTTTCGAGAATTGTTTCACTAACATAGAAATTCAAAAAGAGATTGGGCATGGCTGTTAAAAAATCATCAAAAAGAGCTGCATCACGCAAACACGCTGCCAGAAAAACCCCTGCGGTTCAAAAGAAATACACCAAAGCTGAAATCTTAAGTGAGATTTCAGCTAATGCCAATGTAAGCAAAAAAGAAGTTGCGACCGTTTTAGATGAGCTAGCAATAGTAATCGAACGCCATATTAAGAAACGAGCAGTGGGTGAATTTACTTTACCTGGATTGCTCAAAATCAAATCAGTTTTGCGCCCAGCTCGACCTGCTCGCAAAGGTGTACCTAACCCATTCCGTCCTGGCGAACTTATGGACATCCCACGCAAGCCAGCAACTACTCGCGTCAAGGTCCTACCGCTGAAAAAACTCAAAGAGATGGCGCTGTAAAGGATGCATGTCACAAGAACACTCGTGCATTAATTCAGATCAGTTGGTAAATTAGAAAGGCAGCCATAGGCTGCCTTTCTTTTTCCAAAAAGTGTTTGAATTCGGACCAAACCACATGCGCACCAGTCAATATCTACTCGCAACCATTAAGGAGAAGCCGGCCGATGCTGAAATAGTCAGCCATCAATTAATGGTTCGTGCAGGTTTGATTCGAAAACTGGCGAGCGGCCTTTACAGCTGGCTTCCTCTGGGCTTTAAGGTTTTGAATAAGGTAACTCAGATAGTCCGGGAAGAAATGGATAAATCTGGCGCTATGGAAGTTGTGATGCCAGTAGTGCAACCGTCTGAGTTATGGGAAGAATCGGGCCGTTGGCAAGGAATGGGCCCTGAATTATTAAGATTTAAAGACCGGCATGAACGTGATTTTTGCCTTGGCCCTACTCATGAAGAGGTCATTACCGATATTGTTCGTAGCGAATTCAGTAGTTACAAACAACTACCAGCGAACCTGTATCAAATACAAACCAAGTTTCGTGATGAGCGTAGGCCCCGCTTTGGCATCATTCGTTCTCGTGAGTTCATAATGAAAGACGCTTACTCATTTCATATCGATGAGGAATCATTACAACAAACCTATACAGTAATGCACCAAACCTATTGCAATATCTTTTCTAGATTGGGATTAGAATATCGCCCGGTAATTGCTGATTCAGGCAGCATAGGTGGCAGCACATCTCACGAGTTTCATGTACTGGCGGATTCTGGTGAAGACGAAATCGTTTTTAGCAGCGAAAGCGACTATGCTGCTAACATCGAATTAGCTGAAGGAGGATTAGCCCAATCAAACCCTGATGAAGAAAACCTGGAGTCCCAAATAGTTGACACAGGGGAAGCTAAAACCGTCGAAGCAGTTACTAAACTATTAGACATCGACCCCACCCGCATAATTAAAACTCTTTTGGTGCACGGATCAGATGAAGAAGGAAATCGGACAGATGAGCTAATTGCGCTGTTACTTCGAGGCGATCAAGAACTGAATGAAACAAAGGCCCAGAAACTATCTGGTATTGCCGCTCCATTGCAACTCGCAGAAGATGACGCGATCAAAAAGACTATAGATTGCCCTCCCGGCAGTATCGGCCCCCAACAATTATCTATACGTGTGATTGCAGACCATAGCGTGGTCGATCTAAAAAACTTCACCTGTGGAGCAAACAAAGAAGGCAGGCATATTGTCAATCTAAACTGGTCAGATTCCTGTAAATTCAGCGAAGCAGCTGATCTTAGAAAAATACAGGAAGGTGATCTAAGTCCTGACGGAAAAGGAACACTTTCTATAAAGCGCGGCATAGAAGTCGGACATATTTTCCAGCTAGGCAAGAAATACAGTGAATCTCTTAATGCCAAGGTGCTAGACGAAAAAGGTAAAGCTATCGTCATGCCCATGGGCTGTTACGGCATCGGTATAACTCGAATCGTAGCCGCATGCATTGAACAGAGTCATGATGACAAAGGAATCATCTGGCCGGAAAATATCAGCCCCTTCCATCTCATCATCGTGCAAATTGATGCTCATAAATCAGATCAAGTAAAAGAATATTCAGAACAGATCTATGCAGAATCTCTAGGCATGGGAATGGAAGTGTTGCTGGATGATAGGGATAAAAAAACCAGTCCCGGTGTTAAGTTTGCAGAGTCGGAATTAATTGGAATCCCGCATCGCGTAGTAATTTCCCCTCGCTCATTAGCCGACGGAGTTGCGGAATACACTTCTCGCAGCGATGGCCAGAAGCAGCAAATAAAAAAAGAAGAGTTAGGAGATTTCCTCGCCAAGACGGTGAACCTGCACGCGACTTCTTAAGCCCAAGTGACTAATACCTAATTTTGAATCCTTCGGGATCTAGACTTTCACTAACATTCAGTTCTACCGAATCCACTCTCCTCAACTCTGGCCCCTAACCAGGCCTGTATTTTACGCAACCTGCCTCATCGCCCGGATTTAATAATTCCACATGGCAAGCAGTAGTATTTTTACACCGACCATTAAGACCTAATTGTTTCGTCATCCGCTGAGTTTTGACCCGAAAGAAGACTCATTAAACCCTACCTTTTACCAATCCCATTAATGCGTGAATAGCATGACTCTCACATTTTCATTGGATTAACATCATCCTTATCCCGTTCCCGTTATCTGAGACTGCCAAATTTCTACCTATAGGATGACCATGGCACTTCAATTCGGTCGATTCCAAGGTCTCCTGGAAAAGAACTGTATGCCAAAGATAAACTCGTCACGATTGTGAGTTGTTCTGGCTAAGCAATTGAAAACGGGCTAGAGAACTTAATGAAGATTAATTTAATAACCAAAACTAATGAGCTCCCGCCTCGATTAATAACAACTCACCCTGCAATTCACTGCACGATATTCGAAATCTTGCAGGCAATTCGCAACTTAAATAAAGATCGAATAAATCAGTTTGGCGATTTAGCAGATTAAGAATTAATCCAAAGTTTTTAAACTGAGTTAGAATCAGTTATCAGTAGTGAACTTAGTAATAAAGATTTTATTTGGCTCATTGCTTTGTATCTGTAACCGGAACCCCTATGGATCTCATTAAAATCTACCATAACCCCCGATGCTCGAAGTCTCGAGCAACTCTAGCACTACTTGAAGAAAATGATGTAAGCCCTGAGATTATTTACTATTTGGAAACCCCCCCAACCAGTGACGAACTAAAAGATTTGCTGCAAAAGCTTGGTATGGGTATTCGCGAAATCATTCGAACCAGTGAGCCCGGGTATGGTGAATTGGGCTTAGATGATGAGAGTTTGAGTGACCCCATAGTCTTCGACATCATCTGTGAGCATCCAAAATTAATCCAAAGGCCTATAGTTATAAAAGGCGGCCAGGCCATCATTGGCCGGCCACCTGAAAATGTTCTGGCTCTTTTAGACGACTAGGAATACTTCTCATGTCCATACCCTATGTGCTGGTACTGTATTACAGCCGCTATGGCGCTACTGAAAAAATGGCGCAACTAATCGCCCGCGGTGTCGAAGAAATTCAAGGCGTGGAGGCGCGGGTGAGAACAGTTCCTCCTGTATCCCCTGATACTGAAGTGAGTGAGCCGACAGTTCCCGAGTCTGGCGCAATTTATTGCACTGAAGATGACCTGCGAAACTGTCAGGGCTTGGCTCTTGGGAGCCCGACACGATTCGGTAACATGGCTGCACCTCTGAAATATTTTATCGATACCACTGGGTCACTTTGGGCATCGGGCTCATTAATCGACAAACCAGTAGGCGCCTTTACCTCTAGTGCGTCTATGCATGGGGGACAGGAATCCACTCTCCTTACAATGGCAATTCCTATGCTGCACCATGGCATGATTTATTGCGGTATTCCTTACTCTGAAAGTGCACTAAATGCTACGCAAACCGGCGGGACTCCATATGGCGCTAGCCACCTCGCGGACACTGGCGACAAACCAAATATTAGTAACCATGAGCGTGAACTTTGTATTGCACTAGGTAAACGCATTGCAAGCTTGAGTGCGAGACTCTCCTGATAAGTGGACGCGATGAAAGAAAATGAAAACACTTCTCTCTCAAGTTATCGCTTTAGCGCATTAGTATGTTTCTATGGCTTAATTATCTTTTTCGGTTTTATTTCCTATCAGACTCTACCTTCACCAAATTTTTCCACATTATTAATTTGGCTTATCCAGATAATCCCGTTGGTAATATTCGGCCCTGGACTTCATCTAAATATAATGCGAGCCAACATTTGGCTGGTGTTTATAGTCTTGGTCTATTTCGTACACGGCGTGTTAGTCGCCTTTGACGAAGAGCGGACATTGCTGGGATTAATTGAAATTGCGCTTTGTGTTGGTTTGTTTTGCTCACTCTTCTTAGTGATTAAGAACCAGCAAGCAAAAAATTGAACTGGCTACCAATTCATGGTTTCTTTTACCAAAGGAATAGTAAGTCGACGTTTTTTAACTAGAGAAACCTGATCCAGTTTATTTAGTAATTCAATAAGCTGATCGATACTGCGATTTGATCTGCGGTAGATAAATTCAGCCGTTGCATCATTTAGCTCCATTCCTCGCTGCTCTGCTCTAAATTTTAATGCTTCAATTGATTGTTTATCGTTCATTGCTACTACCTTAAATACTGGAATCGACTGCAAGCGCGACCGCAAATCCTTTAAGGTGATAGAAAGTTCCTGCGGAGAACAATCGGCGGAAAATAGGAGTCGTGCTCCAGCTTCTTTCGCTTCATTAAAAAAATTGAAAAAAGCGCTTTCCCAATCAGGGTTACCGGCTATACATTGAACATCGTCGATGCATATGACATTCAAACTGGTTAACCCTTCCAAAATCTCAGAAGAGTATTTCTCCAGTTCCACCATAGGAATGTAGATCGTAGGAATTTCCTCGGCAGCCGTCTTATGGCAAACTGACTGCAATAGATGTGTACATCCGGTCCCTGCCGCCCCCCAAACATAGAGCATTGCAAAATCACCCTGTAATTCATTGATTAAAGGTTCATTGCAATCAGTTACATAGAAGTTTTCAAATTTTGCGTCGTCGTCTAAATTGACGCCAAGGGTAAGTTGTACTGGAGATTCATTGTTCATACACTATCGTGTCCAACGATAATGCAACACGCCGCGGGATCCTGCTTGGGAACTTTGAATTGGTAAAAGATCCCGGTCCAGTGCAATTAATTCGAATAGTTGATCAGAGTCTCCTACTAAACCAAGCTCCAATTCCAAGCGCTCACCATCCAGTGCTGCCATACTTACAGTATCCACCAGGCCAAGACCACTTACATAGGTTAACAAGGCCGAGTACGCACTAAGATCACTTACCCCTTCCACCCTGAGCCGCACTACTTGTTGAGTTGTCGCTTCTGGAACCAGTGCAAAATAACTGGCTAATTGGTTTGTAATTCGATCCAAAGGTGCATAAAGGTACGCATAGAGATCTTCATCGAAGCCATCAAATACTTCTGCTTGCCCCTGGAAAATAAATTGCCAAAGGCCGACTAGCTCACCACTGGCGGTGAAGTGCAACCGGCCAGTAAGAATACTGTCAGCGCCATACCGCTCGCTCGCCGCAATAATGGCTTCTTCTTCAAGTGCCCAAACCGAATCCTCTGATAAATTTTGGCGGTCCTCGAAATCAAGTACTGGAAAAATAATAGGTATCGCTCTCTCTGATGCAAAATTCTGCATGTAATTAACAATTTGAACATTGGTATCAGGGGTCAGCATGGCGCGCTCACCCGCAGCATTTTGCAGTACCATCCACACGAGCACGCTGGGTCGATTGGTATCCCACACAGGAATGTTGGCATTGGCTAATAATTCGTCTATCAAAGAATCAGCAAAATCAACTTCGATAAAGCGCTGTTCTACTGTAAGAGCAATCAATGGCTGAGAAGTTGCTGCGGAATTTAGTGGCTGAGGAAGTTCCACTGTTTCACTGCTATAGCTAATGGCCTCGACATAGCTTTGTGCGCTGTCTAATGCCTCCTCAATGCTTGGATGCTCGAGCCATCGATGTTCGCCAGTGACTTTTAGGATGACCGCTTCCAGCGCTTCACGAAAAGCCCGATTTCTTTCGGCGTCACTTTCGTTATTGACGGCAACTCGATGATCATAAAGGCCGGTTACTTGTAATCCTGACGCAACTGGAAACCACAGCAGAAACAGCAACGAAATCTGCAGGATTGTTAGTACGCGACTGAAAGAAATTCGCAACATAGATTGATTTTACTGTAAATCTTGTAAAGTCGCATAAATAAAGACTTTCACAAAGATAGTCACTGACTCCTAAAGCGCTTCTTGCTACACTTCACGCCTGTTTTAAATGCTGAATTAAAAGCAGGCAGAATCAGCGCATG